>JAQBPV010000206.1 GCA_028287345.1 Gemmatimonadota bacterium | reverse complement strand
TGATCGTGCCATCGCGATCGAGCAGGGCGGCGCGCCTGCTGCGAGGCTCAGGCATGCGCAGCCACCACGGCGGAGACGAGCCCGTCCAGCACGCCGTCGGTGACGGCGCGGAAATCGAGAAGCATGTACCCTTCGCTCACGCGACCGACGACTGCGGGATCGCCGGCGCGAAGCGCCGATGCCCAGCGCTCCGCATCGCCCGCAAGGGCAATCGCGACACTCGGCAACTGCATGAGCGGGAACGCGCCCCCGCCGACGTTCGCTGATGTGTCGACGAGTTCGCACTCCACCCCAGCGCTCACGAGCTGCTGATGCGCACGCTCCGCGCGCTCGCGAACGGTGGAGAGGGTCGCGCCGAGCAGGGCCAGTGTCGGAATCTCGCGGCGCGCCTCGGCGGGCTCGCGGTACAACGTAAGCGTCGCCTCGAGTGCAGCGAGCGTGAGCTTGTCCACGCGATACGAGCGAGCGAGTGGATTCTCACGCATCGCGCGCAGCCAGCGTGAGGCGCCGAGAATGATGCCGGCCTGCGGACCGCCGAGCAGCTTGTCGCCGCTCATGACGACGATCGATGCACCGGCGTCGAGCGCCATGCGCGCCGTGGGTTCGCCGGTGAGTCCAATCTCGTCGAGCGGAATGAGCAGGCCACTGCCGAGATCGTGGATGATCGGGAGTCCGTGCTCGCGCGCGATCGGTGCGATGTCGCGAACGTCGACGTCGTTGACGAAGCCCTGCTGCGTGAAGTTGCTGCGATGCACCTTGAGAATCGCGCCGGTGTCTACGCCCACGGCGCGGCTGTAGTCGGCGACATGCGCGCGATTCGTCGCGCCGATTTCGCGCAGGCGAGCACCGCTCTTCGCCATGATGTCGTGGATGCGAAAGCTGCCGCCAATCTCCACCAGCTCGCCGCGCGAGAGCACCGCTTCCTTCTTGTCTGATGTAGAGTTCAACGCAAGGACGAGCGCCGCCGCGCAGTTGTTGACGACGAGCGCATCCTCCGCGCCGGTGAGCTCGCGCAGCAGCGCTGCGCAATGCGTGTAGCGCGAGCCGCGTGCGCCCGCCTCGAGATCGTACTCGAGATTGCTGTAGCCGCCGGCGACGCGCGCGATGGCCACGAGCGCGACGGCAGGCAGTGGCGCGCGGCCGAGGTTCGTATGCAACACGACACCAGTGGCATTGACGACTGGCCGAAGCGACGGCCGCTGCACAAGCGCGACACGCTCGGCGATCGCCTGCGCCCATTCTCTTTCATCCGCGGGAATGGCGGATGCGTCGTCGCGAGCGCGGTTCACGACGTCACGCGCCGCGGCGACGACGACACCGCGCGGCGTCGAGTGCAGCAACGCGCGCACACCCGCGCTCTCCAGCAGCGCACTCACACTCGGCAGGGTGCGACGCGGGTCCGTCATCGCCGGGTTGGTGGCGTGACGGGTCGGCTGGCGGGAGGTGTCGCGGGACGCTTGGCGACAGAATCCTTCGGCGTGGTGGGAGGCGGTGCGGGCCTGGGTGTGGTGAAGCGGCGTTCACTCTGACGTGTACGCCCCGTGAGCGAGACGAGACCAGTTGCCGACAGGCGATAGTCCGCGTTCGGCAGCAGCTGTTTGGCAAGCTTGAGCGTCACCGAGGTGAACGGGGTCGGACGCGACGGCTTGGGCGCTTCCGGCGCCACTCTGCCACGCGCGGTGTCTGGCGGCGCGATTGGAGGCAACACCTTGCCCGCGAGACTGTCGGCGCGGCGCGTGGAGTCGGCCGTCACCTTGCGCGCGACGCTATCCGCCATGCGCTCAGCCAACGGCGACAGCACGGCGACGATCGGAACCACATTGCTGTCGGATCCGATGAGACGGAAGTTCGACGGCGCGAGTAGCGCGGTGGGTTCTGCCGCGCGATCGAGCGTGACCTTGAGCGTCACCGAATCCGAGACCGCAACGGTACTGATGCCCACCGGCAACGTGTCACGCGGTGCGGCGAGCAGCTCGACGAGCGCGGCGCTCTGTGGCACCGTCACGCGAACGCTGTCGTACGACTCGTTGCGATCGAGCGCACGATTCGCGTTCGCGTCGATGACACCGGTCACTACGTACGCGCCCGGATTCAACGGGCCTACCGTGAAGCGGCCAGCCGTATCGGCCTGCGCGAGATATACCGTGCTGTCCTGGCTCCGTGCCTCGATGTAGGCGTTCGCCGCGGGACGTTCCGCGATCCAGTCGAAGATGATGCCGCGAATGCGATCGACGGGAATCGTCGGCCCGGTGGAGAAGACGAGCGTGGCGCCCGTCTTCATGGTGTTGTTCTGCAGGTCGGTGAGGCCTGGCAGCAGCGTGATCGTGTAGGCCGTGTTCGCCTTGAATCCGTGACGCGGGCGAATGTCGATGCGGCTGCGGTGCCATTCGACACGAGGCAGGCCATCCGACGGCGAGACGAGAAAATGCGGATCGATCTCCTGCGCGCCGCTGCCGCGATCGTTGATCGTCTCGTCGAAATAGAAGCTCGCGTTCTTGTCCTTGAAGTTCACCGAGCTCGTATCGGGGCTCACGCGGACGAGTTGCGGCGGCGCCTTGTCCTCCGGTCCACCTGGTGGCGGAGCGGCGGACGCACACGCTGCACTGAGGGCGAAGAGAAGGATCAGGCCTTGCCGCACAGACCCTCGAAGCGGGTACGCAGCAGTTCTCGGCGCGTCTTCCATTCGTCTCGCTTCGCACGCTCACCCTCGACGACAGCGGCCGGCGCGCGCGCGATGAAGCCTTCGTTCTCGAGACGAGCCTCGAGCGAGGTGAGTTGCTTCTCGAGATTGGCCAGCTCGGTCTTGAGCTTCTCGCACTCCTTCGCGACGTCGATCAAGCCCGCGAGCGGAACGATGAGCTCCGTATTGCCAAGGAACACGACGACGTTCGCCCCGCCGCCTTCCGGTGCGGAGTCGATCGGTGTGAGCGTGGTGCGTGCCATGCGGCCGAGGAGCGCTGACTCTTCCTCGAGCATCTGCCGCAGCGCCGGTGTGGCGACGACGAACGCCTCGATACTCTTGCCGGGTGCGATCGCGTACTCGGCACGAATGCGACGCATCGCCTCGACGATCTCCTTGATGACGTCGAACTGCGCAGCGCGCGCATCGGTGCTCGAAGCTTCACGCACCACTGGCCAGCTCGACGTCGCGATGAACGTTCCGTCGACGTGACCGGGCAGCCGCTGCCACAGCGCTTCACTGACGAATGGAACGATGGGATGCAGCAGGCGCAGCGCCTGATCGAAGACGTGCACGAGCACCGCGCGGGCGACCTGTTGATCGTCACCGACGGTGAGCAAGCGCGCCTTGTTCGCCTCCACGTACCAGTCGGCCAGCTCGTTCCACACGAACCGTCGCGCCGTCTCGGCGAATTCATTCAATCGCAGACCGGACGCTCGCTCTTCATCGCGCCACGTGGCGCCGTCGGGATGCACGGGACCGATCGCACGATCGCACTCGCGAATGGCGGCGTCGAGCCTGTCGAGAATCCATCGGTCCGCACGATTCAACTCGCTGTCGGCGATGTCGTCGAACGGACGCACGGCGTCCGAACCCACGTTCATCAGCAGGAAGCGTCCGATGTTCCAGAGCTTCGTGGCGAAGTTGCGTCCGGTCGCGAACGACTTGTCGAGATCGTTCGGGTCGAGCAGCACGTCGGCGCCCATGCCCATGCCGGCGATGAGCGTGTAGCGCAATGCGTCGGCGCCATAGAGGTGCACGACGTCCATCGGGTCGATCCCATTGCCGAGCGACTTCGACATCTTTCTGCCCTGCGTATCTCTCGCCGTGCCGTGCAGATACACCGAATGGAAGGGCGCGTCGCCCATGAACGCGTAGCCCATCATGATCATGCGCGCGACCCAGAAGAACAGGATCTCGGGCGCGGTGACGAGCACGTCGCTCGGGTAGAACGCGCGCAGGTCGGTCGAGTGCTCGTTCGGCCAGCCCAGAGTGGACATCGGCCACAGGCTGCTCGAGAACCAGGTGTCGAGGACGTCTTCATCCTGCACCACGTCGCAGCCGCAGTACGGACAGGCCGTGAGATCTTCGCGGCTGGCAATGACGTTCTGCGGCGGATCGCACTCCTTGCAATACCAGACAGGGACGCGGTGTCCCCACCAGATCTGTCGAGAGATGTTCCAGTCGCGAATGTTGGTCATCCAGTGCTCGTACACTCCAACCCATTTTTCGGGCAGGAGACGAACGCGCCCGGCGCGCACGGCTTCGAGCGCCGGCTCGGCGAGCGGCGCCATGCGCACGAACCACTGGTCGCTCAACCGCGGCTCGACGACGGTGTCGCAGCGATAGCAGTGACGCACGCTATGGTGATGCGCCTCCTTCTTCACGAGGCGACCTGCAGCTTCCAACATCTCGACCACGCGCTCGCGCGCGAGGAAACGATCGACGCCGCGAAGTGCCTGCGGCACTCGGCCAGCAGCATCGGCGTCCTCGTTCATGATTCCGTACGCGTCGATCACGACGGGCATCGGCAGATCGTGCCGGCGTCCCACCTCGAAGTCGTTCGCGTCATGCGCTGGCGTGATCTTCACGACGCCGGTACCGAATTCGGGATCGGCGTAGTCGTCCGCGATGATCGGAATGCGCAGGTCGAGAATCGGCAGCAGGACGTCCTTGCCGATCATCGCCTGATAGCGTTCGTCGGCAGCGTTCACCGCGACGGCCACGTCGCCGAGCATCGTCTCGGGGCGCGTGGTGGCGACGGTGATGGACTGCGACGGATCGTCGGCGAGCGGATACGAGATGTGGTACAGCGCGCCGGTGGTCTCCTGACCTTCCGCCTCTTCATCGGAAAGGGAAGTGAGGCAGCGTGGGCACCAGTGGATGACGCGGTGTCCGCGGTAGATCAGTCCGCGCTCGTAGAGACGCACGAACGCTTCGCGGACCGACACGCTCAGGTCGGGGCTGAACGTGTACGCCGTGCGCGACCAGTCGGCACTCGCGCCGATGGCCTTGAGCTGCTGCAGAATGACGCCGCCCGTCTCGGCAACGAATGCCGCGGTACGCTCGATGAACTTCTCGCGGCCAAGATCGTTGCGCGTCAGTCCTTCAGTGGCAAGCTGCTTCTCGACGACGTTCTGCGTGGCGATGCCGGCGTGGTCCATGCCTGGCAGCCACAGCGCCTCGAGGCCCTTCATGCGCGCCCAGCGAATCAGGACGTCCTGCACGGTGCTGTTGAGCCCATGCCCGACGTGGAGAATCGCGGTGACGTTCGGGGGCGGCATGAGGATGCCGTACGGGTCGCGGTCACCACCGATGCGCGATGAGCGCGATGCGTCGGCGGTGAAGGCGCCCGCCTCTTGCCAGCGCGCGTAGATCGCCGCTTCGGTGGCCGCGGGATCGTATTGCGCGGGAAAATCGTCCGGGGTTGTCACGGACGTGGATTCAGGTGCGCCGGAAATGGACATGACCCGGGGGAAGTTAACCCCCGGGCCATTCGTGTTGCAGGTCGCATTTGTCGCCTGAATCGGCGAGTGGAGCCCGTCTTTTTCAGCGGTCGGCCGTCAGCCCTAAGTCTTAAGCTGCAGCCGCAGCCGACAGCCAAGCCAACAGCCAGTGCGTTGACGGTACCTGATGCTGAGAGCTTTGCTGCAGGCTGCGGCTGCAGCTTAGCACTTACGGCTGACGGCTGAAGGCTGTGGCAGTTCTTCCGTCGTTCAGGTAGTACCAGGATTCGCCACGTGATCGGCCTTTGGAACTCCTGAAGGAGCAACGGGCGAGCCACCCGTGCGATCGCCCTTCACGACCTTCTTCTCGCGCACACGACGCTCGGCAGCGATGCCGTCGATGTCATCCGCCGCTTCGCGCGTTTCCGCTTCGGCGCTCGTCCACTTCTCGTGCAGCTCGACACGCGGATCCGCATGGCGGTCCGCCTCGTCCGACGTACCCTGACGACGACGTCCCGTCCCCACGACGTTGCCTTCCCAGTGTGCTTCGGTGTGTGCGTCGTCGCCTTCGGCGAAGAGACGCGCGTGCTCCTCGATGCGCTCCTCTTCGTCGCCTACGGCGATGCGGTTCAATACCGTGGTCACGCCGGGGACGCCGCGTGCGATGGTGATGGCGAGGTTGGCTTCCTCATCGGACTTCACCCAGCCGGCCAACTCGATCGTCGCGTCGCCGATGCCGCCGATGTCGATGGCACGCTCGCTCAGGATCGGATCGTTGCGGAATGCCTCGAGCACGAGATCCTCGAGGCCCGCGCCCTCCATATCGTCCTCGATCTCGTCGTCATCGTACTCCTCGTAGTCGGCGAAGTCGTCGGCCACGGCGGGCGACGCCGTGTCGTCCGCTGTCACCGGCTTACGCCGACGGAGCTTCTCCGCGATACCGCGGAAGCCTCCCACTTTTTGCGCGACGACCATGCCGACGGCGAAACCCGCCAGGGCGCCGAGCAGGACAGAGGTGACCGTGCCAGCAACCGAGGACTCGTCCTCGTCTCGAAACCGCAGATATGACATAGCAGTAGGCCTGTGGCGAAGGGTCTGCCGCAAGGATAGCTTGCAGAAGAATTTTCCGCGAACGCGGTGCAAGAAGAAGGCCCGTTTCTCTCACCTTAATCGCTGGCCATTGCGCCTCTCGCGAGTCCTCCGACCGGCCGGCCCCAGTACTGCCGACGAGCGCATCCCCGTTCGCCGCATAGTCTTCTGGATTGCGGTGTGGGTGGGCATCCTCGTTGGAATCGTCTTCTATTTCAGGTACGCTCGGCTGCTCACGCCGCTGCTTGGCTGACGACTCACATCCTCCGTTACACATGATCGACCGCCCCGATTCCGCCGCGTCGACCGACGCCGACGTCACCCTCGTTCTGCCCGATGGCGCCACGCGTACGGTTCCGCGCGGCACCCTCCCGGCCGACGTCGTACGCTCCATCGGCGAACGATTGCTCAATGCCGCGGTGGCGGTGTCTGTGGACGGTGAGATCCAGGATCTCATGACACCGCTCCGCAAGGGCGGCGCGTTCAAGGTCATTACCGATCGCGATTCCGCCGCGCTTGCCGTGCTGCGGCATTCCGCCGCGCACGTGCTCGCCACGGCGGTCCGTCGGCTGCGTCCCGACGCGAAGATTGGCTTCGGGCCCGCCATCGACGACGGCTTCTACTACGACTTCGAGGTCAAGCAGCCATTCACGCCCGACGATCTCGCGGCGTTCGAAGCGGAAATGAAGAAGGTCGTCGCCGAGAAGTATCCGTTCGTCCGCGCGGAAGTCGACATGGGTGAGGCGAGAAAGCGCTTCGCCGACGATCCGCTCAAGCTCGAGCGTCTCGACGACTTCACCGATCCCGCCGAGATCATCTCCACATATACGGACGGTCCGTTCATCGACTTGTGCCGCGGACCGCACGTGCCCGACACCGGACGTCTCAAGCACTTCAAGCTGCTGAGCGCCGCGGGTGCGTATTGGCGCGGCGACGAAAAGCGGCAGATGCTCCAGCGCATCTACGGCACGGCATTCTTCAAGAAGGACGAGCTCGACGCGCACCTCTTCCGCATCGAGGAAGCGAAGAAGCGCGACCATCGGCGACTCGGCAAGGAGCTCGACCTCTTCATGCTGCACCCGTTCTCGCCCGGTTCCACGTTCTGGACCGAGCGGGGCACCACGCTCTACAACCTGCTCGTGGACTACGTACGCGAGCGGCAGAGGCGCGACTTCGCCGAGATCAAGACGCCCCTCATCTACAACAAGGGGCTGTGGGAGCTGTCGGGGCACTGGGGCAAGTACAAGGAGAACATGTTCCTCCTTCTCGACAACGAGTCGGGGGAGCATGACTCGTCGCTCAAGCCGATGAACTGCCCATCGCACTACCTGATGTACCTGTCGAAGAAGCACTCCTATCGTGAACTGCCGAAGCGGTACGTCACGTTCGACGTGCTGCATCGCAACGAGCTCGCGGGTGCGCTCTCCGGCCTCACACGCGTGCGTCAGTTCGCGCAGGACGACTGTCACTGCTTCATCCGCGAGGACCAGATCCCCGCCGAAGTCCAGTTCCTGATGGACTTCATCCTCGGCTACTACGAGTCGTTCGGCCTCACGGCCACGCTCAAGTTCGCGACGCGCCCCGAGCAGCGGATCGGCGACGATGCCATGTGGGATCGCGCCGAGGGCGCGCTCAAGGCGGCGCTCGAGGCCACAGGGAAGTCGTACGAGCTGAAGGAAGGCGACGGTGCGTTTTATGGGCCCAAAATTGATTTTGACGTTACAGATTCGATCGGCCGCGCGTGGCAGCTGGGCACCATCCAGCTGGACTACGCGGCGCCGGAGCGGTTCGACCTCACGTACACCGGCGATGACAATGCCACGCATCGCCCGGTGGTGATCCATCGCGCGGTGAGCGGCTCGATGGAGCGGTTCATCGCGATCCTCATTGAGCACTTCGCCGGCGCGTTCCCGACATGGTTGTCGCCGGAGCAGGTGCGCGTACTGCCGATCACCGACGAGCAGGCGCCCGTCGCGGCGGCGATCGTCGAGCGCATGATGCAAGCGGGCATTCGCGCGCATCTCGATGCGCGCAACGAGACGCTCAAGTATCGCGTGGCCGAGGGTGCGCGCATGAAAGTGCCGTACATGTGCGTGATCGGGCGTCGCGAAGCGGAGGCCGATCAGGTCGCGGTGAATACACGCGGAGCAGGCGAGGGGCAGAAGCCGGCGCCGGTTGCGGTGGACGAATTCATTCGCCGCGTCGTGGCCGAGGCAAAGGAGCGCACGCTGACGTTGAACGCTGGGGCCTGACGATGTCGTTCCGAGCGCAGTCGAGGGACCTGCTTTTCGCTCTAGTCGTGACGACGTTCGCGAGCTCGCAGGCACGCGCGCAGAATGCGCGTGCCTGCATGGACCGACTCGCGCCGCCCACCGCCGACTCCGTGCGGTCGACATTCGCAGCAACGGTGCAGAGCTTCAATCCGCGGCGTCCGCTGCCACCGACGTACGCCGAGCTGTTGGGGGAGGGCCTGCGGCAGGAGCTCAAGCTGCCTCCAGGTCTCATGTTTCCGGTGTTCGAGGCGGACTCGATCCCGACGAAGGCGTCGCCAGCGACGAAGACGTGGATGGCGGTGCCGAGCATGTCCGTGCTCTACGGCGTGACGATCGACTCGGGAAAGATCACGCGCATCCGTCGCATCGCGGGAGCGTCATCGATATCGTTCGACGTCGCCGTGGCCACTGCGCTCACCGTGCTGGATTCGTCGGCGTCGCTGCCACCGCTGCCACCGGAGCTGGGCCCCGAACCACTCGAGATCAGCGTGGCGATCGGACGAATGCCGCTGCGCCAGATGCGCGCGTCGAACATCAATCCCGGTGTGCCGGTGACGCCGCTGTTCATCGTGCTATCGCCTGCTCACGTGGTGAGCCAGCCGGTGAGCCGCGGCGCGGATTTCTCACGCTTCATTCCGCAGCCGCCGACCAAGCGGGATGATGAGGCGGTAGTCGTGCGCGTTGTCGTCGGGCCGGATGGACTTGTCGATCAGGAGTCGATGCACGTCCTGGCCTACTCGAGCACGGATTACATCAGGAGCGTGTTCGAGATGATCCCGAACTGGAAGTTCAAGCCGCTGATGCTGATGGGCTGCGAGGTGTCGGCGATCGAGGAGCTGACGTTCACGCAAGCGTCGGGCGTCGCGAAACCGTAGACGCGGAACTGCCAAAGCTCACGCGGATGGGCACGGCTTCTTGACGGATTCTCACGGAAATGGCACCCGAGAAAAAACAGCAACTACCTGACTTGAATCATGTGAATTGAAAGACGAATTGCATCACCGCGCTGAGGAATTGTCATCGTGCAGGGGATCGAAGGCGCGAGACCTCTCAGACATCCGATGGAGCAATTCCAAAAAATTCGCATGATTCAAGTCATGCGGTTGTTGTTGGTGTTTTTCTTGGTTCGTTCGGGATAGCTGGACAGCGGCGCCTTTCGGATGCACGATAGCCGTACGTCACCCGGAGACACTATGCGCCGTACGCTCGCTGCATTCGCCCTGTTCGCCGCCCCGTT
>JAQBPV010000190.1 GCA_028287345.1 Gemmatimonadota bacterium | reverse complement strand
CGCCCTGCACAAGAGCACGTACCCGGCCCTGCTCGGCGTTGATGGAGCGAAAAGCCGTGCTGCTGCATTGATCGACGAAGGGTGTCGGGCGCTGGAGCTGGTGGGGCTGCTTACCCCCGCTCTCGCGCAGATTGCCCGGTTTTCCGTCGAGCGCACCTCTTAGATTCAATAGCTGCCATGTCAATTCTCAATCGCATACAATCGCCGCTGGACCTACGCCCACTCACGCGCGACGAGCTCCGCACGCTCGCGGCGGACATCCGCGCGCGGATGGTGGACGTCTGCTCGCGCACCGGCGGTCACATCGGGGCGGGATTGGGTGTGGTGGAGCTCACGATTGCGCTGCACTATGCCTTCAGGACGCCACGCGACCAGCTGGTTTGGGACGTGGGTCATCAGGGCTACCCGCACAAGCTGCTCACGGGTCGCAACACCCGGATGGAGACGCTGCGCCAGGAGAACGGGATCTCTGGTTTCCTCAAGCGCACCGAAAGCGAGTACGACACCTTTGGCGCCGGCCACGCCGCCACGGCGATCTCCGCGGCACTCGGCATGGCCGCCGCACGCGACATCAATGGCGAGGAGGACCTCAAGGTCGTCGCCATACTCGGCGACGGCGCACTGTCGTCTGGCCTCGCGTACGAAGGACTCAACAACGCAGGCCACTCGGATCGTGATTTCGTCGTCGTCCTCAACGACAACGAGATGTCCATCGCGCCGAACGTCGGTGCGATGCACAAGTATCTCACGTCGATCCAGCGCAATCCGCTGTACAATCGCGTTCGCTCGAAGATCGGCGACATCGTGGACAACGCGGGCGCCGTGGGCACCATCGTGCGGAAGTGGGAGGAGAGCATGAAATCCTTCCTCACGCCGGGCGTGTTGTTCGAGGAGCTCGGCTTCCGCTATTTCGGGCCAATCGACGGACACGATATCGACGCGCTGATCGACACCTTCGCTGCTGTGCGCGAGATGGGTGGTCCGCGGCTCGTACACGTCATCACGCAGAAGGGAAAGGACTTTCCCGCCGGCGAGCACGCGACGGGCGAGAAGTGGCATGCGCTGCCGCCCGGTCACGATCCCTCGACTGGCAAGCAGCTCAAGACGTCGGCGGCGAATCCGGCGTACACCGCCGTTTTCGGAAAAGGCCTCGCCGAACTGGGCGCCGAAAACAAGAAGGTCATCACGATCACTGCAGCGATGCCAAGCGGCACTGGCGTCGCGGCGTTCGCGAAGGCGCATCCTTCGCGGTTCTTCGACGTCGGCATCGCGGAAGGACACGCTGTCACGTTTGCCGCCGGACTCACGACACGTGGACTGCGCCCCGTCGTCGCCATCTATTCCACGTTCCTGCAGCGCGGCTACGACAACATCATCCACGACTGCGCCATTCAGTCGTTGCCGGTCGTGTTCGCGATGGATCGGGCTGGAGTCGTCGGCGAAGATGGCGAGACGCATGCGGGTCTGTACGACATCGCATACATGCTCGCCGTGCCCAACATGACGGTCACCGCCCCGCGCGACGGACGCGAGATGCTTGCCTTGCTGCGCGCTGGCATCGAGCATGACGGCGGGCCATTCTGCCTGCGCTACCCGCGCGACGTCGTTCCCGTGCCGGTGCCCGACATGAAGGACATCGCCGCAACACCACACGGCACGTGGGAAGTGCTGCGCCAGGGCAGCGAGGTGGCCATCCTCGCCGTCGGCGCGATGGTGAACACGTCGCTCGCCGCGGCCGAGACGCTGGGCGCCGAGGGACTCGATGTCACCGTGGTGAACTGCCGCTACCTCAAGCCGTACGACGAAGTGACGCTCGCGGCCATTCTCGCCGAGCATCGCCAGATTCTCGTCGTCGAAGAGGGTACGGTGATCAACGGGTTCGGCGCGTACATGACCACCGTGATTCAGCGCCACGATCCAGGAATCCGCGTGCACGCGCATGGCGTGCCCGATCGAATCATCTACGCTGCATCGCGTGCGAAGCAGCTCGCGGCGCTCGGTCTCGACGCGGCGGGCATCGCCGAGCGAGTGCGTGCGCTTCACGAGAGCGAGGCGCTTACCGGGTGATCCGCCTCGGCGTCGCCGGTCATCTCGGATACGACGGACTGTCGGGCGTCCTCGCGACGCTTCAGCGGCTCGCGCCTTCGCTCGGCCTGACGCTGTCGTACGAGGAGAGCATCAAGGACCTCGCTGGCGATGGCGCGCAGCTCATCGTTCCCGGCGAAGTCGACGCGATGCTCACGCTCGGCGGCGACGGTACGCTGCTGCGCGCGGCGCGCATCGTCGAAGAGCATCCCGTGCCCATCCTCGGCATCAATCTCGGGCGGCTCGGCTTTCTCACGTGCTGTCCCGCCGAAGCGCTCGAGGATGCGCTGAGCCGTCTGGCGAAGCAAGCGTATGTCGTCGAGCCACGGATGACGCTCGACGCGCGTGTGCTCGACGTGGAAGGGACGGAACGCGCGTCGTGGCGTGCGCTGAACGACGTGGTGATCCACAAGGGCGGATTCGCGCGCGTCGTCACGATGTGGGTGCAGGCGAACGGTGAGACGGTGGCCCATTACGCGGCGGATGGAATCGTCATCGCCACGCCGACGGGATCGACGGCATACAACCTGTCGGCCGGTGGACCTGTCGTGTTTCCGACACTCGAGACGCTCATCCTGACGCCGGTGAGCGCGCACACGCTCGCGCTGCGGCCGCTCGTGCTGCCACCCACGTCCGAGATCACCGTGCGGGTAGAAGATGGTCCGCACGAGCTTTTGGTGACGGTCGACGGACAGGTCGGTGCCACCTTTGCACTCGGTGAAACGCTCGTGGTGCGCCGGTCGCCGCATCCGGTGCCCATCGTGCGCTTTCCGGAGTCGAGCTTCTTCGCGACGATGCGCGAAAAGCTGCAATGGGGAGGCTTGCTCGAGCGGGACGAACGCACTCGATGCTGACTGAGCTACGGATCAAGAACTTCGCGATCATCGAGTCACTCACGCTGCCGCTCGCTCGGGGATTCAATGTCCTCTCCGGCGAAACGGGTGCGGGCAAATCGATCATCGTCGGCGCACTCGGGCTGCTGCTGGGCGAACGCGCCAGCGCGGACCTCATTCGCACCGGCGCCGAGCGGGCGACGGTGGAGGGCGTGTTCGACGTGGCCGATCGTCCGGAGATCGCCGCGATGCTCGACGAGCGTGGCATCGATGCCGAGGAGCCGCTCGTCGTCCTGAAGCGTGAGATCGCGGCGGCCGGTCGCACGCGCGCGTGGGTGAACGGAACTACCGTGAGCGCCACGATCCTCGCCGAGGTGGGTCGACAGCTCGTCAACCTGCATGGTCAGCACGAGGCGCAGACGTTGCTCGAAGGCGATGCCCAGCGACGGATCCTCGACGCCTTCGCCGGTTCCACCGAGCAGGCGCTTGGCGTTCGTGAGTCGCACAGCGCGCTCGCCGCTGCGCGTCGCGACATCGCTGACCTGCAGCGCCGCCGTGCCGATGCGGAGAAGCGCGCCGACTACCTGCGACACGTCGTTCAGGAGATCGAGGGCGCCAGGCTCGTCGAAGGGGAGGATGTCCGTCTCGAGGATGAAGCGCGCCGGCTCGAGAATGCCGAGGAGCTGCGCGAGCTGGCAACGGGCATCTCGTCCGCCATCGAAGGCGACGAAGAGACTGTGCTCGAGCGCCTCGCTGGCATCGAGCGATTGCTCGCGACCATTCAGCGAATCGATCCAACGTTGGCGCGGTTGCAGGAGCTGTACGACAGCGCGTACTACGCCCTCGAGGCGCTGGCGCGTGAGCTGACCGAATACGAATCGGCCGTCGACCTCGATCCGTCTCGGCTCGATGAAGTGCGTCGTCGTCGCGACCTGCTGTTCAAGCTGACGAAGAAGTACGGTGCCACGCTCGCCGACGTGATGGAGCAGGGCACCAAGGCACGAGCGGAGCTCGATCTCGTCGACTCAGCTGGGCTCGACCTTCGCACGCTCGAGGCTACTGAACGATCGGCGCTTGCAGCGCTCGAGGAGCGCGCACGCGCGCTCACCGCGGCTCGCACGGCTGCGGCCGAGCGGCTGGGGCGCGCCGTAGATGAAGTGCTGCCAGACCTCGGCATGAATGACGGTCACTTTCACGCGGCGCTGTTGCCATTGCGCGAGATCGGCCCCGACGGCGCGGAGGCGGTGGAGTTTCGCGTGTCGCTCAACGTCGGGCATGAAGAACGTCCATTGGCGCGCGTTGCGTCAGGCGGTGAGTTGTCGCGCGTGATGCTCGCCCTCAAGACGATCCTCGCGCGACTCGATCGCGTGGGGACGCTCATCTTCGACGAAGTGGACGCGGGCATTGGTGGTCGCGTCGGGCTTCAGGTCGGTGAGACGATGCGGCGTGTGGCGAGCTACCATCAGGTGTTCGCCATCACGCACCTGCCGCAGATCGCTGCGCGCGGACATCACCACATTCTCGTCAGTAAGGGCGCGCGCGGCGGCGTCACGACGGCGGATGTCGTGGTCCTCGACGGCGACGAACGTGTAGCGGAGATCGCCCGCATGCTCGGCGGAGATCCCGAGAGTGAAGTCAGCCGCGCGCATGCGCGCGAGCTGCTCGAGAGTGCGGCGACGCTACCTGCAGATCAGTCGACGTCAGCGGCCAGCCGTCAACCAAAGAGATCACGCAAGGGCTGAAAGGCAGGTCCGCAGCTCACCGCTTCGTGCGCACGTTGAAATACAACCGCAGCTGAACCTGATCGCGACGAACCCTTGGCACGCCCGCATCGCCGCTGATCGCCTCGAGGTGCGTGTACGAGATCTCGACTGGTGTCTTTGCCAGGCCGCGCAGATATGCGTCCGCGGTTGAGTAGCGCAGGCCCAGGCCGACGAACTGCGACGAGCGCGCGGACGTATTCGGCGAGAACGGCAGGCAGGATGCACACGTCGCCGTCGCTGCGCCCACGTCATAGGTCGTCGCGCCCTTTCGTTCATAGCCATAGTGCGCGTCGAGTGCGAACCAGTCGCCGAACAGCAGACGCGGTGTGACGTCCAGTCCGATGACCGTTCCCGCGGTGCTCGTGACTGGCCCGAATGCTGGTGACAGGAAGAACGCTTCAGGATCGCCGAGCACGGGACCTTCCATTGTGCGCGGCAGGGACTTCACGAATCGTCCCGCGATCGTCGCACCGAGTCTGCCTGTGATGACGTCCATCGCCGACCGCAGCTCGATCCCGGAGCCGTCACCGTCGGACACGGTGCCGAGTCGTCCCGCCGAATCCGGGAACTGCGGTTGATAGCGATACGCGCCGCCGACGACTATGCGCGTCTGAACGCCCCTAATTGGCAGCGTGTCGAGCTGGAAGTTGTCGAGCAGGAGATACTGCGCGCCAATGGTGAAGCCATTCAGCTTCAAGCTGCTGGTCGTCTGGATGGAATCGAGTCCGCCGCCGAGCGGGCTTTCGAGCAGGCCGGGTATCCCGTTTCTCCCCTGGAGGTCGATGTACGAGAATGGGGTCGCCGTGCTGAAGACGTCAGTCGCCGCACCGGCGCCCGCGCCGAGATATTTCTGCACCTTCGCGTTGAGCAGCGCGCGCTGGTCACTGATGCGTGACTCGAGAACACTGCTCTTCCGCGGCGCGACGTACGCCGTTGCGGAGTCCGTGCCGAGCGTCGCCTTGACGGCGTTGGCGAACTGCTGCGCCGCCGTGCGCGTCGACGTGGCGTCAGCGGTGTTGGCGAGCACCGTCGCACAACCGGCCGCATTGGGATTGGCCGGACAATTCGTGATCAGCTTACCGAGGCTGTCGGCGGCGCGCTGAAAGCCCGAGAAGACAGCCTGATTCGCCAACGCTGCGTCGCGACGCAATCGATCGGGAATCCAACCGACATTCCCGGAAGCAATCGAGTCGAGGCGGCCCAACGAATCCTGATTCATGCGCAGCTGAATGCTGCGGCGCGTCTGCACGAGCGGCACGATGACGCCGATGCTGAGTCGCCGAGACACGCCGTACTCGAACGCGATTGGCGTGGTGACGATGCGGACGTCGGTTCTCGCCGCGAGGCGACCAAGGCTCAGCCGCGTGAGCGGATCGTTCGTCAGCGTCTGGAGTCCCTGCTCGACGGGAGTGAGCCCCGGGAACTGTCGCGGGCCCAGCGAGTCCGTCGCGATGTCGTCGCTGAGTGGCCGGCGACCCGCTGAAGTGAATCGTTCGTCGAAGCGCGTCCAGACCGTGGTCACCTTCACGCGCAGTACGCCTTTGGGAACGGGCGCGGCGTCGTCGGTGTGCGAGGGATAGGCCTGGGCGCGCACGAATGTCGGCGTTGCCGCGACGAGCGCGATTCCGAGCGAGGCAATGAGCCAGCGGCGTCGCGCGACCGGAGTGCGCGGCTGAGATATGTGTCGTACGAGCGAAGGCATGGGCCGGAAGGTTATCATTGGTGCGCACGCCCATCAACTTCACCACGCACGCTTTCGTGACACACACTCCGCTTCCGAACGTTCCCTGGCAGCTCACGGGCAATCATTGGCTCGCACTGCCATGCATTCATCCGGCGGACGGGTCAATCTATGCGATCGGCGTGCTGCACCGCGGAGCTCGTGCCGCGGTGGAGTTCGCTGGTAGCGCCGGTTTCGTCGACGGCGAGGGGCCCGCGCTGCTCAAGCCGGTCATCGAGATCGACGGGATCGTACAGGACCTCTCGGCCGGCACGATGGTGTGGGAGCGCGCCGCGGCGTGGCTGCCGACATTCACGTGCACGCTGCGTGACGTCATCATACGTGGCACCGTGTTCGCGCCCTACGGTCGCGACGCGGACGTCGCCGGTGCGGTGTACGTGTTCGGGGTGGAGAACCGCGGCACCTCGGCGCACCGCGTCGCCGTACGAATGGAGGGCTCCCTTGGCTACCGCCAGATTCGCGTTCGCACCGGTCGGCCGGCCGAGGATGCATCGCGCGTCTCGCGCAGCGCCGATGGATTGATCCTTCTAGAAGGAAGTGCTCAGCCTGGACTCGCGGCGCTCGCGCTGTGCACCGATGGCGATGCGGCGATCTCGGTTGAGGGTACGAGCTTCTCGATGTCGCGCGTAGTGGAAGTCGAGCCGGCAGGGAACGGTCAGGCAGCGTTCTATCTCGCCGCAGGTCCTGAGCGCGACGGTGCGGAGGCGACGGCGGCAGTGCTGCAGCGGCGCGGTTGGCGCGCACTGCTCGCCGGTACGCGTGACGCGCTTCAGCAACTCGAGCAGAGCACCGGCGCCGAGGCGATCGATCGGCTGATCAATCGCAACCTGCTCTTCGCGTACTTCTACGGCATCGGCCGCGCGCTCGACGACGCGCACTACTACCTCGTTCGCACCCGCGCGCCATGGCACGGCGCAGGGGTGACCGTGCGCGATTGGGAAGGGCTGATGTGGACGCTCCCCGCCATTCAACTCGCGGACACTGGTCTCGCGCGCGAACTGCTGCTTCGTATGTGCGAGCTGCACGCCTATGCGCCTGGGCGAGGTGTGCACTACCTCGATGGGACGTTGTTCGAGCCGGGGTTTGCGATCGAAGGTGTCGCTGCGTATCCCATCGCCGTGGATCGCTACATCCGCGACACCGGCGACGACGCGATGGTCGACGAGCCCGCGATCGGCGATGCGCTCTATCTCTCTGCCGACGACCTCAAGGACCGCCGCGACTCGCGGGTGTCGCTGTATTCCACCGATGTCACGACCTCGGGCGAGGCGACCGCGCATCCATTCACGCTCCATGGCAACGCGGCCGTCGCGCAGGCGCTCGAGGTGTTGCGTCGCACGCTCGACGAGCAGAGCGCGCGCGAGGTAGAGGATCCCGCGGCGGTGCGCGCCGCCATCAAGCGTCACTTCGTCGCCGATCGCGATCCCAAGGGCAGGCTCGCTGCCTCGATCGACCTGGCCGGTCATCGCTCGGAAGAGGACGTTGCGTCGGCGAGCGCGCTGTGGCTGCCGCTGTTCGAGGCGCTCGATCGCCAGGATTCTCTCTACCGCCGGACGGTGAAGGCGATTCCGCCCGACAGCTCGTCGCTCGTACGCCAGATCGGACGATTGCTCGGCCCCGACGGCGAGAACGTGCTCGAGTGGCTGCGTCGCGCGCCACTGCACGGTGGACTTGCTGCGGAGATCGTCGATCAGAATGGATTGGCCGTTGCCAACGGCGGTGATGCGGCGTTGTCAGGCCTGCTCGCCGCAACGGCATGGCATGCCGTCCATGTGTTGGGCATGAAAGGATGATCGGTGCTTCAACTTCCCTTTGATCATTCCCCTCGGATATATTGGGGCTCGTGCGGGAGTAGCTCAGTTGGTAGAGCACAACCTTGCCAAGGTTGGGGTCGCGGGTTCGAGTCCCGTCTCCCGCTTTCATCAGAAGCAAGCATAAAGTTCGAAGGGCACGAACGGGGGAGCTGATGCTCCCCCGTTTGCGCTTCGAGTGGTTCGCCGCCGGGATGGCGAAACTGGCAGACGCGCGAGACTTAAAATCTTGTGTCCGCAAGGACATCCGGGTTCGATCCCCGGTCCCGGCACTCGCTCGCAGCTCGCACCGTTTGGCTTTGGTTCGTCAGGCGTTCGTCGAGGGGATCACGTGCGCGTGATTCTTGCTTGAGCGCGGCGACACAAAGCTGCCATGATACGACGGGATTCGCCGCACCTTGCAGAACCCGCCCTCCAAACAGGATCACTGCGAATGAAGCGCGCCGCTGCGTTCATCCTTCTTTCGGTCGTCCTCGCCTCCTGTTCCGACACCCCACCACCCTCCGCTCCCCCACCTGGCAGTTCGTTCGCGCCTCTCGCGCGGTCGGCCACACTGAGTACGCCGATTCCGGGCCGCTACATAGTGGTGTTCAAGAACAACGTGACCAACGTGTCGTCGCTCGCAGCGGCAATCTCGTCGCGGCACCAGAGCACGATCGCCCACGTCTACACGAGCGCGATCAAGGGCGTGGCGTTGGCACTCTCGGACGCCGAAGCGCAAGCAATGCGCAGCGATCCCAACGTCGCCTTCGTGGAGCAGGACCAGACGGTCGTGCTTCAGTCGACGCAGACGAACGCTCCATGGGGCATCGATCGCACCGATCAGCGCGCGCTTCCATTGAGTAGCACGTACGTCTACAACGCCGACGGCACCGGCGTTACCGCGTACATCATCGACACGGGCATCAACTACACGCACGCGGATTTCGGTGGACGTGCCGTGAAGGGTGTCGATGAAGTCACCGTCGGGGGCACGGCCGCAGACTGTCATGGACACGGCTCCGGCGTCGCGAGTCTGGTGGGTGGCGCGAAGTACGGCGTCGCGAAGAACGTGCGACTTGTAGCGGTGCGAGTCGTCGATTGTGGCGCCAACGTCACAGCTTCGGCGGTCATTGCCGGCGTCGATTGGGTCACTGCCAACCGCACGCTGCCCGCCGTGGCGAACATGAGCATGACCCTCAGCCTCTCCGCGGCGCTGACGCAGGCGATCGAGACGTCGATCAGCTCGGGCGTCGTGTATGCCGTTGCGGCAGGCAACAATTCCAACGATGCGTGCACGGCGTCACCGGCGAACACGCCCAACGCGCTGACGGTCGGTGCAACCAACATCCTGGACGGCTTCGCGAGCTTTTCCAGCTTCGGCCCCTGCGTCGACATCAACGCGCCGGGCGAGAACATCAAGATGGCGTGGTTCGGGAGCACGACGGCAACGAGAACGAGCGACGGTACTTCGTTCGCCTCACCGCACGTTGCCGGCACTGCCGCGTTGTATCTCCAGGCGCATCCCACGGCCACGCCCGCGCAGGTGCGGAGCGCCCTCGTCGCGAACGCGACGGCGAACGTGCTGACGAACGTGCCCGCGAACACGCCGAATCTCCTCGCATACTCAGGCTTCGTGGTCGTGGGAACGCCGCCGGTCGCCAACTTCACGTCGAGCTGTTCAGTTTCTGCGTGCAGCTTCGATGCGACCAGTTCGACGGCGCTCGCGAACGCGACGTATGGCTGGACCTTTGGCGATGCAACGAGCGGATCGGGGAAGACGCCGAGTCACACGTATTCGACGCCAGGGACATACACGGTGACACTCGCCGTGACCGACGCCAACGGTACGAGCCTCAAGACGAAGACCGTGAGCCTCTCGGCGCCGAATCAGCCGCCGGTCGCGCGCTTCAGCTTTTCGTGTGTCGGGATGGTTTGCTTGTTCGACGGCAGCGCGTCATCCGACGACTTCGGCATCGTCAACTTCGCGTGGACGTGGGGCGATGGCCGAAGTGAGTCACATGTCGGTGCCACGGCCAAGAACGGATTCCTCGCGCCAGCCACCTATTCGGTGACGTTGACGGTGCAGGACGGCAGCGGTCAGACGAATAGCATCACGCAGGTCGTGCAGGTTCTGGCGACGACCAACCATGCGCCGGCCGCGACGATCGCCCTCCCGACGGCCAGCGCCACGTTCGTGCAGGGCGCCAGTGTTTCCTTCGTGGGTGCGGGCCTTGATTTGGAAGACGGCGCGCTGGCCGGCGCGTCGCTGATCTGGACGAGCAGCATCGACGGCCAGATCGGAACTGGCGCGTCGTTCTCGAAGACCAACCTGTCACCCGGTTCACACCTGATCACCCTGACCGCGAAGGACGCCCAGGGTGCGATCGGAACCGCGACGCGGAACATCAGCATCACGGCGGTCAACCACGCCCCCACCGCATCGATCTCGCTTCCAACGGTGAGCGCGACGTTCGTGCAAGGCTCCGGTGTTTCCTTCATCGGCACGGGCAGCGATCAGGAAGACGGCACGCTCGCCGGTGCATCGTTGACCTGGTCGAGCAGCATCAGTGGTCAGATCGGCACGGGTGCATCGTTCTCCAAGACCAATCTGGCGGTGGGTTCGCACGTGATCACGCTCACCGCGAGGGATGCGCAGGGCGCGACGGGAACAGCGACGCGAAGCATCACCATTACCGCCGCGCCGCCGGTGAATCAGCCGCCGGTGGCGCAGTTCACGTCGACGTGCGCAGGCTTCGCGAAGTGCGCGCTCAGTGGGAGCAACTCGACCGACGATGTGGGTGTGGTCTCGTACACGTGGGACTGGGGCAATGGACGTAGCGAGTCGCACTCTACTCCGGCCGCCAACAACACGTGGAGCTCACCGGGGACGTACCGCATCACCCTTACGGTGAAGGACGCGGCTGGCCTCACCGGCACATTCTCCCAGAACATCCTCGTGCAGTAGCCGGGTAGGATCTCGCTCGAGAAGAAGGGCGGAGGCGCGTCAACGCGCTTCCGCCCTTTTCATTCACCGCGTGTTCACCCGGCGCCCGCGCTGTCTGCGGGCATGCGCCACAGCGGGGCAGTTGCGTCCGTGATCACAGTACCATCCGTACTTGTCGAAGAAGACGAGATGGTTCGTGGACTTGCCGTCGACGCGCTCCACGACCTTCAGCAGCACCTGCACCGAGGTGCCTGGGCCACACTTCCGAATGGGGTCGAGCTCCTTGATGTCGACTTTGATGGCAGGCTTCAGCGGAGTCGTCTTCTTCGCGGGCGCCGTGCGCTTTCGCACGGCAACTGGCTTTGCCTTCTTTGCTGGTTTCTTTTTCGACGTTGGCCGCAAGGTCTTCTTGACCGACCTCTTGGCTGGCTTGACGTTACGAACGGTCCGTTTTGTTGCAACTCGCTTGACTTTCGCCACATTGGCTCCTAAACTATGTAACGGACGTCACCTACTTTCGGTGACTGTTCGGTGGGCCAATCTAGAGCGGACTGTAACGTATGTCAACGGAAGTAGTGGATACAAAAGATACGTCGGCTGGCATGGCTGAGCTGACTGCACTTGGTAAACGTTTGGAGATCCTTCGCATCGAGCGAGGCGTGTCCAAGCAGCGACTGGCTCGGCACGCCGGCACCTCTCGCCAGCAGCTGTGGCGTGTGATGACGGGCAAGTCCGAGCTGACCTCGTCGCTGCGGGAACGCTTGGCATCCGCGCTCGCCGTGGAGTCGTCCACGCTCGTGGCGGGACAGCACGTGCCAACGCACGCTCTCTCAGCGGAGATCTCGGCGGGTAGTGCATCGTTCGCCGGTTCGACAGCGAGCGTCGACGAATATCTCGCCGAGCCGCAGCTGTTAGCCGCGACGCTGCGTACGCTGCCAACTGGCAGCGGTGGTCGTCGCCTCAAGCGCGCACTCCTCAATGCACTCGAGGACCTCGCGGTGGAGACGGGGCGCTCCCTGCCGATCGACTACTCCGAGATCCACCGGCGTGTGCTTTCGGGAGAACTGTAGGAAACCAATTCGAGTACAGCATGATGAGCGAAGGGCCGCGCAACGCGCGGCCCTTCGCTATTTTGTCCCCATGACCGACGTCGTCGCGCTCGCTGCAGAGCTACTCGCCATTCAATCCTCCACCGCCCACGAGGGACCAGCCGTCGACTTCGTCGCGCGTTGGCTCATCGCCCGCGGCTGGAATGTCACTACGCAGGAAGTCACCAAGGGGCGCGCCAACGTCTGGGCATCGCGCGCCGGCGGAGGTGTGACCTTCTCGACGCATCTCGACACCGTGCCGCCGTACATCGCGCCGCGCCTCGAGAAGAATCGCCTCTACGGCCGCGGCGCATGCGACGCCAAGGGCATCGCCGCTGCCATGCTCTGTGCCGCCGAGCGACTCGCAGCGTCAGGCGAACAGCGCATCGATCTGCTGTTCGTGGTGGGTGAAGAAAAGGGCTCCGATGGCGCCCGCGCCGCGAACCACCTCGCCGCCACGAGCAAGTTCCTCGTCAACGGTGAACCCACGGAGAGCAAGCTCGCGTCGGGTGCGAAGGGTTCACAGCGCGTGATCGTTCGCACGCGCGGACGGGCCGCACACTCGGCCTACGCGGAGCTCGGCGTCTCTGCCATCGAGCCGATGCTCGCACTGCTGCCCACCGTCAAGCAGCTTCCGCTGCCCACCGATCCCCTCCTCGGCGAGACGACGGTCAACATCGGCACCATCCATGGCGGCACGGAGGCGAACATCATTCCGGCGCTCTGTGAGACGGAGTTGATGTTCCGCCTCGTCAGCGACGTCGCGCCGCTCCGCGACGCGATCATCAAATGGGTGGATGGAAAGGCGGAGCTCGAGTGGGGCTCGCACATCCCCATGCAGCGCTTTCACACGATCGACGGCTTCGACGTCGCGCCGGTGGCGTATACGTCGGACATTCCGCTCCTCAGCCGATGGGGGACTCCATTGTTGTTCGGACCTGGCTCGATTCACGTGGCGCACACGACCGACGAGTACATCGACGTCGACGAGCTGCGCAATGCCGTCGGTGCGTACGAGCGCATCGCGCGCGCGGTGCTCGCTCCATGAGCAACGTCCCCGATCGTCGCACGCCTGTCGCCGTGCTCGGCGCCACCGGCGCCGTGGGCCAGACCTTCGTCCGGTTGCTCGCGGACCATCCGTGGTTCCGCCTCGCTGAGTTGGCCGCCTCCGAGCGCTCGGCGGGAAAGACGTATCGCGAAGCGACGAAGTGGATTGGGAGCAGCGAAATGCCCGAGGTCGTGCGTGACATGACGGTGCTGCCGTGCAGCACCGCGGACGTCTCGTCGCCGCTGGTGTTCTCTGCGCTCGATGCAGCGGTCGCTGGCGAAGTCGAGATGGCGTTCGCGCAAGCGGGGCGGATGGTGCTGAGCAACGCGAAGAACTTCCGGATGGAAGACGACGTACCGCTCGTCATCCCCGAGGTGAATGCGGACCACCTCGCGCTGCTCGGCGTGCAACGCACGAATCGCGGCTGGAAGGGCGGCATCGTCACGAACGCGAACTGCGCCTCGATCATGGCGGTGATGCCTCTGGCGCCCTTGCACGAAGCGTTCGTCATCAAGCGGCTCTTCATCGCCACGATGCAGGCCGTCTCGGGCGCCGGCTACCCCGGTGTGCCGTCGCTCGACATCCTCGGCAACGTCATTCCATACATCAGCGGCGAAGAGCCGAAGATCGAGACCGAGATCAAGAAGATGCTTGGCCGCCTCGTCGATTCGCACGTGGAGGCTGCACCGATCGCCATCAGCGCGCACGCCAATCGCGTCCCCGTCGAACATGGCCACACGGTGTGCCTCTCTGTGGAGTTCGAGACGCGTGTGAACGCCGGTATGGCGCTCGAGGTGCTGCGCGGATGGAAGGGCAAGTCGCAGTCGCGCGGACTTCCCAGCTCGCCCGAGCATCCGCTGCTCGTGACCGACTTGCCCGACCGCCCGCAACCGCGTCGTGACGTCGACTGCGGACGTGGCATGACGGTGACTGTCGGGCGCGTGCGCGACGACGCGCTCTTCGACGTGAAGCTGGTCGCGATGGGGCACAATACGATCCGTGGCGCTGCCGGCGCGTCCGTCCTCAACGCCGAGCTGCTCGTCGCGAAAGATCAGGTGAAGAGCGCGTGATCGTTTGCAAGTTCGGCGGAACTTCCGTCGGCGATGCAGAATCGATCG
>JAQBPV010000103.1 GCA_028287345.1 Gemmatimonadota bacterium | reverse complement strand
GCGGCCAAGCCCGACCTTGCCAAGACCATCGCCGCCGTTCGTAAAGTCATGTATCTCGACTGAGCCGAGTCACAACAATGGCAACCAAAGTCTTCATGGAAGCGCTTTCCCCCACGATGGAAGAGGGGAAGCTCGTCAAGTGGCTCAAGAACGAGGGCGACGCCATCAAGTCCGGCGATGCCTTGGCCGAAGTCGAGACCGACAAGGCCATCATGGAGCTCGTCGCGCGCGGTGATGGCGTGCTCCGGAAGCGCATCCTCAACGAGGGCGACTCGGCGCCGGTGGGCACGCTCGTCGGCGTCATTGCCACGGCGGACGAGAACATTGATTCGCTCGTAGCTGGTGGCGGTGCACCAGCCGCACCGGCACCTGCGCCTGCTGCAGCCCCCGCACCCGCTGCTGCACCTGCTGCTGCACCTGCTGCTGCACCTGCTGCTGCACCTGCTGCTGCACCTGCTGCTGCACCTGCGGCCGCTCCAGCGCCTGTCGCTGCGGCGCCTGCCCCCGCTGCTCCTGCCCCGGCGTCACCTGCACCTGTTGCGGCGCCCGCCCCACCATCCGGTCCCACGCGCTCGTCTCCGCTCGCTCGGCGCCTCGCGACTGAAAAGGGCCTGGATATCGGCACGCTGCAGGGCTCCGGCCCGAACGGTCGCATCATCAAGCGCGACATCGAGGCGGCTGCGGCCTCTCCGCAGGCTGCCACCGCCGTAGCACCGACCGCGGGTGGACCGAGCGTGAGAGCCGCGGACACCGGCGCCGATTTCAAGGACGTTCCGCTCACCAACATCCGAAAAATCATCGCCAAGCGACTCGGCGAATCGATCGGACCGATTCCGACCTTCTATCTCACCGCGGAGCTCGACCTGAGCCGAGTGCAGGAGATGCGGAAGTCGATGGCGGAGCTGGGACCCGAGTTCAAGGTCTCGGTGAACGATGTGCTGCTCAAGGCCATTGCCGTCGCGCTGTCGCAGCATCCCGAAGTGAACGCACACTGGAACGGCGACCACATTCGCTACTTCAATCGCGTGCACCTCGGCATGGCCGTCGCCACCGACGATGGGTTGATCGTGCCCGTCATCTGGGACGCCGACCGCAAGCGCATGAGCGAGATCTCGCGCGACGCAAAGGAGCTCGCCAAACGCGCTCGCGAGCGGAAGCTCAAACCCGAAGAGTTCACCGGCTCGACGTTCTCCGTGAGCAACCTCGGCATGTTCGGCATCGACCAGTTCACCGCGATCATCAATCCGCCCGAAGCTGCGATCATCGCCATCGGCACGAGCGAGGACAAGGTCGTCGTCATCGACGGCGAGCAGGTGGTGCGGCAGCGTGTTCGTCTCACGATGAGCTGCGATCACCGCATCATCGACGGCGCCGTGGGTGCCAAGTTCCTCCAGACACTGCGGAGACTCGTCGAGAATCCGCTCATGCTGGTCTACTGATTACCGAACCCCAAGCACTGGTTTTTCATGGCTTCGTTTGACGTGATCTTCATCGGCGGCGGGCCCGCCGGATATGTCGGCGCGATTCGCGCCGCCCAACTTGGCCTCAACGTCGCCGTGATCGAGCGCGAAGGACTCGGCGGCACCTGCGTGCTCTGGGGCTGCATTCCCGCCAAGGCCCTGCTCGAAGCGGCATCCTACGCGGAGAAGATGAAAAAGGCCACGGAGTTCGGCGTGACGCCGGGCGACGTGAAGCTCGACTTCGGCGTGGCCATGAAGCGCTCGCGCAGCGTGAGCACGCAGAACTCGAAGGGCGTCGAGTTCCTGTTCAAGAAGAACAAGATCACCTGGCTCAAAGGCGTTGCGAAGCTCGCCGGCAAGAACGCCGTCACCGTGAAGGGTGCGGACGGGAAGGAGGAGAAGCACGACGCAAAGAAGGGTTTGGTGATCTCGACGGGCTCGCGCGTGAAGGGACTGTCGCAGATCGGCCTCGAGCTGAACAAGAAGACCGTCATCTCGAGCGACGAAGCGCTCATCCTGGAGAAGGCACCGAAGTCGGTCATCATCGTCGGCGCCGGCGCGGTGGGCTGCGAATTCGCCGATGTGTTCGCGGCGTTCGGCTCTCAGGTCACGATCGTCGAGGTGATGCCGAACGTCCTTCCCGTCGAGGATGCCGACTGCTCGAAGGAAGTCGAGCGTGCGTTCAAGAAGCGGAAGATCGACGTCCTCACCGGTGCGAAGATCTCCAACGTGAAGGTCGCGAAGGACACCGTGTCCATGGACGTCGAGTCAGGCGGTGAAAAGAAGTCGCTCACGGCGGACATCGTGCTCGTGGCCGCGGGCCGCGCGCCGAACATCGACGAGATCGGACTCAAGGAGCAGGGCGTTCAGCTCACCGATCGCGGCTTCGTGAAGATCAACGAGAAGATGGAGACGAGCGTGAAGGGGATCTACGCCATCGGCGACGTGGCTGGCCCACCGATGCTCGCGCACAAGGGCGAGCGCGAGGGGATGATCTGTGCCGAGGTGATTGCCGGACATCACGCGCAGGTGATCGACTACACGAACGTGCCGGGCGCGACGTACTGTCATCCTGAAGTGGCGTCGGTGGGACTCACCGAGGCACAGTGCAAGGATCAGAAGCTCGAGTACAAGGTTGGCAAGTTCAACTTCTCGGCGAATGGTCGTGCACGCACGTCGGGCGAGACGGAAGGGTTCGTCAAGATCATCCGCGGCGCGAAGTATGGTGAGATTCTCGGCGCGCATATCGTCGGCGCACATGCGACGGAGATGATTCACGAGCTCGTGCTGGCGCGGACGAACGAGTACACGGTGGAGGAAATCGATCTGGCCATCCACGCGCATCCGACGCTGTCGGAGGCGATTGCCGAAGCGGCGCTGGATTCGCTCGGTCGGATGATTCACGCCTGAAGCTGCTCGCCTGTAACCTCGGCACGATGGCCTATGGCGAAGCGCTCATTCTCCAGCGGGGAGTGGCGCGAGCCAGAATCTCAGGTGTGTTCGACGAGGACCTGCTACTCCTCGTCGAACATCCGCCAGTGGTGACACTCGGCCGGTCGTCGAAGGACAAGCACCTGCTGGCATCGCCGGCGCTTCTCGCGTCACGTGGTGTGGACCTGCACGAGGTCGAGCGGGGCGGCGACGTCACCTTTCACGGACCCGGACAGCTCGTCGGCTATCCGATCGTAGACCTCAAGCGCCACAAGCAGGACCTGCACTGGTTCCTGCGCAGGGTCGAGGAAGCCCTGATCAAGGCAATCGTCCCACTGGGCCTCGTGGGCGACCGCAGTGCGGGCTTTACGGGCGTCTGGACCGGCGGGCGCAAGCTCGCCTCCATCGGCGTGCACGCGCGCGACTGGGTGACCTGGCACGGCTTCGCGCTGAACGTGACGACCGATCTCACGTACTTCGACCTCATGGTGCCGTGCGGCATCGCCGAGGTGCAGATGACGTCCATCGCGAAGGAGCTCGGCAGGGCGGACGACAGCGCGGGCAATCTCGGGCGGTTGGTACGCAGCGAGGTCGTGGACGCGTTTGCCGATGTCTTTTCTCTCGAGGCCGCTGTGCTGGACCCGAGCGATCTGATGCGGGTAGCAGCGACTACCCAATCCGCCTAGATTTCGCAGGTTCGCCTGACTACTCGGCGACTTCACACGGACAATTCGAGGAATTCATGCACAGCTTTGTTGGAAAGCGGGTACTTCTTCTCGCCGCGGTGGCTGGTACGACGCTGTTAGGCGCCTGCAAGGACAAGCGCGTCAAGGCGGTGGACGCGGGCATCACGCGCGACTCACTGCTCACCGTCCTCAGCCCCGGGTCGCGCGGCAGCGACTCCCTGCCGAACGTCTATCGCACGGACCGATACCTGATCGACGGGAAGACGTACGAGATCTTCTACTTCTCCGGTACGAGCCAGCACCTCTTTGGACCGGTGAAGGACACGCTCCCGTGGAAGGAGCTGACCCCAATCGTGATGGTGGATCGCATGGTGATGGGCAAGGACTGGGCGTATCTCGACAGCATCTCGCTCGCCCACAAGATCCCGGTGCACAAGCGCGACTGACGGCACGGCGTCCGCTGATGTAACGCGGGCTCAATGAGACAGGAATGACGAACTGCCGGATTCAAGCGATTGAATCCGGCAGTTTTTCGTTCGTGGCGGGCAGAAAAA
>JAQBPV010000163.1 GCA_028287345.1 Gemmatimonadota bacterium | reverse complement strand
TGTGCCACTGCCTGCGCGGCGGGCTACGCCGGCATCCTCGGCGCGATCGAGAATCTCGACTTCGACACCTTCAGCTCGCGTGCGCGCATCAGCAGAATAGCGCGAGCCGGTGTGCTGTGGAGCGCATGGCGAACGCCGTTGGGTGCAGCGGAACATGAAGGCAGCGGACTACCACTGAACGACGGCACACTCGTCAGGTGGACGTGATCGATCGTCTTCCGAATAGCCGCCGCGATCGCCGGCTGGCCCGCATCGCGCTCATCGGTCATGCGTCACTGCTGGTGCTGTCGGGCATCGCCTTCGCGACCTTCCTGGCGCCGCCGGCGCCGGCGTGGCTTTCCACGCCAGCGAATCAGCGCGTGGCGGCGTTCATGTTCACCTTCGGCGGACAGACGACGGTGGTGCTCGGCGCGATGGCGGGTATCTGTCATGCGGCGAGCCGGCTGGGATGGCGGAGTGCGCTGCTGATATTCGGCGCCGCGTTCAGCATCTCGCTCACGGCCGAGCTCACGGGAACGACGACGGGCTATCCGTTCGGACCGTATTCGTATACGACGCAACTCGGTGCGCTGATCGGCGGACGCGTGCCGTTCAACATCCCGACGTCGTGGTTCTTCATGCTGTATGGGTCGCTGGCCATCTGTGGTCGCATCCTCCGGGCAGACGACAGCGGCGCCAACAAGTGGCGGTGGGCAATCGGTGCGGCGCTCGTGCTCACGGCGTGGGATGTCTCGATGGATCCAGCGATGGTCGCGACCACGCACTGGCTCTGGCATCTGCCGCCGAGCGATGGGTCGTTCGTGCGCGGAGTCTTTCTGTCGGGCTTTTTCTACGGCATGCCGCTGACGAACTGGCTCGGGTGGTTGCTCACGGGGTGTATCGTCGCTCGTGTGATGCTGGCCGTCGTGCCGCCGAGTCGCTGGGCAAGTAACGTTTCGCCGACGACGCTGCCGCTGGTGCTTTACGCAGTGAACGGCGTGTTTCCCATTCTCATCTGCGCTGGTCGCGGGATGTGGTGGGCGGTGGTGCTCGGTGCTGCGGCGATGGCGGTGCCGCTCATGCTCGCT
The DNA here is from genome assembly GCA_028287345.1 of Gemmatimonadota bacterium. Classification (GTDB taxonomy): domain Bacteria; phylum Gemmatimonadota; class Gemmatimonadetes; order Gemmatimonadales; family Gemmatimonadaceae; genus AG11. The sequence goes on along the minus strand of JAQBPV010000163.1, from coordinate 12,749 downwards.
TTGCGAGTTCGAAAAGAAGGTCGCTCGCCTGTGGCTCGGGACGACTTCCCTGCGCGGCTCGGGACCACGTCCTGAGCGTGCGAATCGTCGTCATCGGCAGCGGATTCGGCGGTCTCGCAGCGGCGATCAGGCTACGCCAGCAGGGGCACGATGTCACCATCGTCGAGAAGCTCGACAAACCCGGTGGACGCGCCTACGTGTTCGAGCAGGATGGCTTCACGTTCGACGCCGGCCCGACGATCATCACAGCACCGTGGCTCATCCGCGAGCTGTTCGAGCGGGGCGGCAAGCGCACGGAGGACTACGTCGATCTCGTGCGGATCGATCCGTTCTACAACATCCGCTTCGACGACGGCTCCGTGTTTCGCTACACGGGCAATCGCGCCGAGTTGATCGAGGAGATCAAGCGGTTCGAATCGTCTGACGTCCCGGGCTACCTCCGGTTTGCCGAGGCGACTGAGGCGATCTTCGCGGCGGGGATGGCATTGATCGACACGCCGTTCGAGCGCATGACGGACATGCTGCGCGTACTTCCCGATCTGGTGCGGCTGCGCGCGGACATATCGGTCGCGTCGTTCGTGAACCGGCACATCCGCGATCCGCGGCTCAGGCAGGTGTTCAGCTTTCATCCCCTGCTCGTCGGCGGAAATCCATTTCAGAGCACGTCGATCTACGCGCTGATCCACACACTCGAGCAGCAGTGGGGAGTGTGGTTCGCGATGGGGGGGACGGGTGCGCTCGTGCGCGCGCTGGTAAAGCTCTTTACCGAGTCGGGTGGCACGCTCCGACTCGGCTGCGAAGTCGAGGAAATCATCGTCGATGCGACGACGCGACGCAGCACCGGTGTGCGTCTCGCGGATGGTGAATCGCTTCCGGCAGACGCGGTCGTCTGCAATGGCGACGTCGCACAGAGCTACATGCAGCTGGTGCCGGCCGCGGTCCGTCCGAAAAACTCGAATCGGCGCTACGAGCGCATGCGGTATTCGATGTCGCTGTTCGTCATCTACTTCGGCACCAACCGCCGGTATGACGACGTGGCACATCACGAGATCCTGATGGGCCCGAGGTACGAAGGGCTGCTCGACGACGTCTTTACGCGAAAGTCGCTCGCAAAGGACTTTTCGCTGTACCTCCATCGTCCGACGGCGACGGACGCGTCGTTGGCGCCGCCGGGATGCGACAGCTTCTACGTCCTGTCACCGGTTCCGCATCTCGGTGGCGAGACAGATTGGGGCATCGCCGCGAAGCCGTACCGCGACGCGATCATGTCGTACCTCGAGGAGCGCTACCTCCCGAACCTGTCGCAGCACATCGTGACCGAGCGCGTGATCGACCCACGGTATTTCCGCGATTCGCTCAACAGCTACCTCGGCAGCGCCTTTTCCGTGGAACCGATACTCACGCAATCGGCTTGGTTCCGGCCACACAACAGGAGCGAGGATATCGCGAACCTGTATTTCGCCGGCGCGGGAACGCATCCCGGCGCGGGCATTCCGGGGGTCCTCAACTCGGGGAAGATCGTAGCCGACCTGATAGGAGGAGGCTGATGTCCAAGCCCCCTGTCCCCCTGTCATTCTATTAGTTTCAGAGGCATGGATATCCAGATTACCACCAAGAAGAGCGAAGGCGTCGAACGCCTGCTCCAGGTCTCGGTTCCTCTCGCCACGGTGAACGCGGAAGAAGAGAAGACCGCGCGCCGCTACGCCACGTCCGTTCGGCTTCCGGGCTTCCGTCCCGGCAAGGCGCCGGCGGCGATGGTGCGGAAGCGGTTCAAGGACGCCATCCGCCAGCAGGTGCTCGAGACGCTCGTGCAGGAGGCGTTCAAGGAAGTGATGGAGCGCGAGAAGCTGGATGTGGCCGCGCAGCCACACGTCCATGACGTCAAGTTCGACGAAGGACAGCCGCTCACCTTCGAGCTCCATCTCGAGGTGCGGCCCACCATCGACCTGAAGCGCACCGAAGGATTCAAGGTGACGCGGACGTCGCAGACGGTCACCGACGACACCGTGACGGAGCAGATCGAAAAGCTTCGTGATGACAAGGCGTCGTGGGCACCAGTCGAGGAGCAGCCACGCGAGGGCGACATGGTGAAGGTGTTGCTCGCCACGCCGGATGGCGCGGACGAAGCAATGCCCGAAGGTCGCCCCTACAACCTCGTGCTCGGCGGCGGCCAGGCGATTGCCGGCGTCGAGGAGCTCGTGATGGAGCTCAAGCCGGGCGAGACGAAGGAGCGCACGGTGAAGTGGCCCGATGACTTCCCCGACGAGGCGCAGCGCGGCATTGCCAAGAACGTGCGCGTTACGCTGGAAGAGGTGAAGCGGAAGTCGGCGCCTGCGCTCGACGACACGTTCGCGCGCGAAGTGGGCGACTTCGATTCACTCGAGGCACTGCGCACCGCGGTCCGCACGGATCTCGAGGAGCATGCCAAGCGCGACGCCGACGCACAGGTGCGCTCGTCGCTGCTCGACAGCGTGGCCGAGGCGAATCCCTTCGACGTGCCGCCGAGCTGGGTGTCGCGAATGATCGATGCCTACATGCAGGCGTACCAGATTCCCGAAGAGCAGCGCGAGACGTTCGCCGCCGAGTTCGCGGCGGTGGCAGAGAAGCAGGTTCGTCGCGACATGCTGATCGACGCCATCGCGGCGGAGCACAAGCTCACGGCGACGGAGAAGGACGTCGACGATCGCGTGGGCAAGGTGGCCGAGCAGCGCAAGACCGACCCGGGGCAGGTGTACGCGCAGCTGCAGAAGGCTGGGCGCCTCCCCGAGATCGAGCGCAGCATCACGGAAGAAAACGTCTTCGAGTGGTTGACGGCCAGAAACGAAGTCACCAACGGTAACGCACAGTGAGCAACCCAATGGCTACCATCTATCCGCCGTACGTCATCGAGCGCTCCAGCCGGGGCGAGCGCACCTACGACATCTTCTCGCGGTTGTTGATGGACCGCATCGTCTTCCTCGGAACGCCGATCAACGACGACGTCGCGAACATCATCATCGCGCAGCTGCTCTTCCTCGAAGCGGACAACCCGGACCGCGACATCTTCGTGTACATCAACTCGCCGGGCGGCAGCGTCTCCGCCGGCCTCGCGATCTACGACACGATGCAGTACCTCAAGGCGCCGGTGAACACCATCTGCATGGGTCTGGCGGCCAGTATGGGCTCCTTCCTGCTCGCGGCGGGTAGAAAGGGAAAGCGTAGTGCGCTGCCGCATTCGCGCATCATGATCCACCAGCCTTCGGGCGGCACGCAGGGTACCGCGGCCGACATCGAGATCCAGGCAAAGGAGATCCTCTTCCTGCGCCACCAGCTCAACACGATCTACAGCAAGCACACCGGCCGTCCGATCGAACAGATCGAGCGGGACATGATTCGCGATTTCTTCATGTCGGCCGAAGAAGCCAAGTCGTACGGACTCATCGACAACGTCATCTCGAATCGTGGCGACCTCGTCGATCCGCAGGTCATCGCAGCGCAGGCGGCAGCAGTCAAGTAAAGGGCAGTTGGTTGGGTTAATGGCACGTGAAAACATTCATGTGTTACAATCGTCCTTTGCTTGACCGGGTCGAACGCCACAGTTAACTCTCGGTCACTCCCCCTCGCCCCGGCAATTTCAGGGCGTGCGCCTCTTGCAGGGTCTCCGCCATGTCGCACGACAAACACCTCCGCTGCTCGTTCTGCGGGAAGTCGAAGGATTCGGTCCGGAAGTTCATTTCGGGCCCGTCCGTCTACATCTGCAACGAGTGTATCGCGCTCTGTAATGAGATCCTCGCCGAGGACGAGGAGCGCGAGGTCGCGGAGGCGATCACCCAGGTCCCGACGCCGCAGGAGATCAAGGACACGCTCGACAGCTACGTAATCGGGCAGGAGCGGGCGAAGAAGGCGCTGGCAGTCGCGGTCTACAACCACTACAAGCGCATCAACTCGGCGTCGGTCCGTGAGGATGATGTCGAGCTCGACAAATCGAACATCCTGTTGATCGGCCCCACGGGTGTGGGCAAGACGCTGCTCGCGCAGACGCTCGCCCGCATCCTCGACGTGCCGTTCACCATCGCCGACGCCACGACGCTCACCGAAGCCGGCTACGTCGGTGAGGACGTCGAGAACATTCTCGTGCGACTGCTCCAGGCTGGTGACTTCAACGTCGCCGAATGCGAGCGCGGTATCGTCTACATCGACGAAATCGACAAGATCGCCCGCAAGTCGGAGAACCCGAGCATCACGCGCGACGTCTCCGGCGAAGGCGTGCAGCAGGCGCTGCTGAAGATTCTGGAGGGCACGGTCGCCTCCGTTCCGCCGCAGGGCGGGCGCAAGCATCCGCAGCAGGAGTACATCCAGATCAACACGAAGGACATCCTCTTCATCTGCGGCGGCGCGTTCGACGGGCTGGAGAAGATCATCGAGTCGCGCACGGGTCGTCGCCAGATCGGCTTCGCGAAGGTCGAGACGGACCCGGTGAAGCTCGCGACCCTGTCGAAGAACGCCTTCGCCGAAGTGGAGCCGGACGACCTGCTGCGCTTCGGACTCATTCCCGAGCTCGTGGGCCGACTGCCGGTGACGGTGCCGCTCGAGGGTCTCGACGAGGAGTCGCTGGTGCGCATCCTCCAGGAGCCGAAGAACGCGCTCACCAAGCAATACACGAAGCTGTTCGACCTCGAGGAGGTAAAGCTCACCTTCGAGACGTCGGCGCTGCGGGCGATTGCGCAGAAGGCGCTCAAGCGCGGCACGGGTGCGCGCGGACTACGGGCGATTCTCGAAGAGTTGCTCACTGATGTGATGTTCGACCTGCCGACGCGTGAGGATGTCGTCGAGGTGAAGATCACTGAGTCTTCGGTACTGAACGGAACTGCTCCGTTGCTCGAGCTGGCGCCGACCAAGAGGAAGAAGGAAGCCTGAGTTTCGGCGGTCATGGAGGATAAAGGCACACCGACATTCGGTGTGCCTTTTTTTCGTGCGGCGAGGGCGAGGCGGCGTGCGGCGCGTCGTGCGGAGTGAGGCGTAGGCGTGCGGCGACTCGTAAGGCGGCATCGTTCAGCTTCGGCGTGTTCGAACCAAGTTCCGCCGCAGTTGTGATGCGTTTTGAGTTCAACGGCCTCAACGCAGTATCACATCGATAGAGGCGGAAGCCGCCGGTGGAGCAGCCGCTCGCGATTGGGCGAATGGCAGTATGTTTCGCAATGGCCTCCTTCCTCGTAGACGGCGAGAACTTCGCGACACCGAACCGTCTCCCCGTACTACCTCTCCGCGACGTCGTCGTATTCCCCTACGTCGCCATGCCGCTGCTCGTCGGGCGCGCGGCGTCGCTCGCCGCGCTCGACGCCGCGAGCGGAGCCGACAACCTCGTGTTGCTCGTCGCGCAGCGAGACCCCGAGACGCAGGAGCCGGCATCAGCTGACCTCTATCGCGTCGGTGTCGTAGCGCGCGTTCGGCAGCTCTCGCGGCTCGGCACGGGGACGGTCAAGGTGCTCGTCGAAGGCATCGCACGGGCGCGCGTGACGCGCTACGTACCGAGCGCGGAGTGCCTGCGCGCGGTCGTCGAGCCGATGTCGCCGCTGACGCTCGACGCAGATGCGGATGCCGAGGCGCACCTGCGGCGCGCGGTGACGCTGTTCGAGGAATACGTCGCCGTACATCGGCGGCTACCGCCCGAACTCGTGTCGCTCATTCAGAGCTCCGACTCGCCGGCCCGCCAATCGTTCGGCATCGCGGCGCACCTCGGCACTCGCCTCGAGCGACGACAGGGGCTGCTCGAAGCGCCGAACTTCGCCGCCCTGCTCCGCACACTCGGTGAGACGCTCACGAGCGAGATCGACCTGCTCAAGCTCGAGCGGAAAATCGACGACGACGTGCGTGGCTCGCTGTTCCAGAACCAGCGCGAGTTCTACCTGCAGGAGCAACTGAAGGCGATCCACCGTGAGCTCGGCGGTGAAGATGGTGACGACACCGATGAGCTTTCCACGCTGCTCGAGTCGAAGGGACTGCCTGAGCCCGTCCTCGCACGCGCGCGCCGCGAACTGCGTCGCTTGCGACGGCTGTCGGCGATGTCGCCCGAGTCGGGCGTGGCGCGCACGTATCTCGACTGGATTGCGGCGCTTCCGTGGACGGAACGCACCGATGATGTCCTCGACGTCGCACATGCGAGGCAAGTGCTCGACGAGGATCACTACGGCCTCGACGACGTGAAGGAGCGCGTACTCGATTACATCGGCGTGCTCGCACTCGTCGAGCGGCTGGATGGACCGATTCTCTGTCTCGTGGGACCGCCAGGTGTCGGCAAGACGTCGCTCGGCCGCTCGATCGCGCGCGCACTCGGGCGAAAGTTCGTCCGCATGTCGCTCGGCGGCGTGCGCGACGAAGCGGAGATTCGCGGCCACCGTCGCACGTACATCGGCGCGATGCCGGGTCGCGTGATCCAGGCAATGCGCCGAGCGGAGACAGTGAACCCCGTGATCCTGCTCGACGAGATCGACAAGCTCGGCAACGATTACCGCGGCGATCCGTCGGCGGCGCTGCTCGAGGTGCTCGATCCCGAGCAGAACCGCGCGTTCAACGATCACTACCTCGAGGCGGACTACGATCTGTCGCAGGTGCTGTTCATCACGACGGCGAACTCGCTGGCGACGATTCCCGAGCCACTGCGCGACCGCATGGAGATCATCCGGCTCGCCGGATATCTCGATCAGGAGAAGTACGCCATCGCGCGGCAGTTCCTCGCTCCCCGGCAACTGCGTCTCCATGGCATCGATCCGGCGACGGTGTCGCTCGACGCGGACGTCATTCCCGCCATCGTACACGGCTATACGCGTGAGGCGGGCGTGCGCGATCTCGAGCGCCGGCTCGCGCGTCTCGCACGCAAGCTCGCACGCAGGCGCGCGGAACGACGCACCGCACTCGGGACCGTGGCCACCGAGCCTGAGGTCGACACGGTCACTCACGCAATGCTGCAAGGCATGCTCGGTGTCGCTCCGTTCGATCCCGAAGCAAATCAGCTCGAGGACAAGGTCGGCGTCGCAACGGGGCTCGCGTACACGAGCGTCGGCGGCGATGTGCTCGAGATCGAGGTCAGCGTCGTCCCGGGTCGTGGACGTCTGCAGCTCACTGGTACGCTCGGCGACGTGATGAAGGAGTCCGCGAGTGCGGCGCTCAGCTACGCGCGCGCACGCGCGAGTGCACTTGGACTCGAGCGCGAGTTCCTGCGGACCCGCGACCTGCATGTGCACATCCCCGCGGGCGCGACGCCGAAGGATGGACCGAGTGCCGGCATCGCCATTGCGTCGGCAATCGTGAGCGCACTCACAGGCATTCCGTTGCGCGGAAGCGTTGCGATGACGGGCGAGATCACGCTGCGCGGCCGCGTACTCGGAATTGGCGGATTGAAGGAGAAGACGGTGGCGGCGCTGCGGAACCGCATCACGCACGTGATCCTGCCTCAGGAGAACGCGCGCGACCTGGACGAGCTGCCGCCGGAAGTTCGAGCGGGCATCCAGTTCCATCCGGTGCGCTCGATGGACGAAGTGCTCGCAATCGCATTGGCGCGGAACGTCATGCCGCGCGACGATGACGAGACGGCAACGATGGTGGCGCATTGAGCTCGACCAAGGACCCGCTGGTGATCAAGTCGCTGGAGTTCATCGGCCCGATGGCGACGGCCGACGGATGGCGTCCGACGAACGACTTGCCGGAAGTCGCGTTTGCCGGCCGGTCGAATGTCGGAAAGTCGTCGCTGCTCAACCGCCTCGTGCGCCGCAAGGCGTTCGCGCGCGTGAGCAAGACACCGGGCCGAACGCGCGAGATCAACTTCTTCAAGGTGAATGGGGAGTTCGTGCTCGCCGATCTGCCGGGTTACGGCTACGCACGCATCGCGAAAGCGCGCAAGGAAGAGTGGCTACCACTCATCGAGGGCTATCTGCGCGCCTCGACTGCCCTGCGCGGCGTGGTGCAGCTACTCGACGTCCGGCATCATCCGTCGGCGGAGGATCTCCAGATGTTCGACTTTCTCGCTGAAGTCGAAGTGCCGACGATCGTCGCGCTGACGAAGATCGACAAGCTGAAGCCGCGCGAGGTGCTCAAGCGCGTGCACGAGATCGCGGTCGCACTTCGGTTGGAGGACGAGCAGATGATCCCGTTCAGCGCGGAGACGAACCAGGGGCGCGACGATCTTGCCGAAGCGGTGGTGTCGCTCGTGCGAATGCCTTCGTGGCGCACCGTGGCGGAGCCGGAAGAGGCCGAGACCGCAGAAGTGCCACCGGCCGATCAGTTGCCTGGCGAGCTACCGTGAGAACGCTGGCGGCGCGCTTCGCGATCGCTGCCAGTGTGGCGCTGCTGCATGCGTCGTCCGGCTGTGCGCAGCAGTCCCCGATAACCGGTTCCAGACCAACTCCCGCTACTCCCGCAGCGGCGTCCGCCGACACAACGGGCACTGGTCTCGTGCCCGCGGGTTTCGGAACGCTGAAGCAGGAACAGATCGCGATTGCGCTGCAGCTGCCGGGAGTGCTCGTGAAGTTGACGCCGCTGGACGAGAGCGTCATCCGCACATTGGCGCCGGATTCCTATCGCGCCTTTCGCGAGTTGGCCGAGAGCAAACGCGCGGCGATCACACGGCTCGCGTCGCAACATGGGTTGCAGCGCGCAAGCCTGTGGCACGTGTCGTTCTACGGGCTCGCGCCCGATGCGCGATTCTCGCCACTCGAGCTGACGATAACGGTGGCCGGCCGCGACTATCGACCGGTGGAGATTCTCCCCTTGAGCACGGGCTTCGGTGAGCAGCGACTGCAGCCGCGCGAGACGCAGACCGCGCTCTACCTCTTCGACGACGCGCTCGACGTGAACCAGCCGTTGATCGTGTCACTCGGCAGCGACCGCAGCGAAGCGTGGAGTGGGAGACTGAAGGTGATCGAGCAGGAGCGTGTGCTGATTCGATCTCGCGCTCAAGGGGCAGCACGATAGATTTCCGGCATGCCATTTCTTCCCTTACGCACCCTGCCGGCGACGGGCAACGCGAACATCGCCGAGGCATGGCTGGAGCGCATCGAGGATCGTCTGTCGCGCGACGTCGTGGACGTCGCGTCGGACCGTGCGCTGCTGTGCCGCGAGACGCTCGCGGAGCTGACCTACCCGGAGTACGCGGCCAACTGGGAGACTGCGGTCGCCGACGAGAAGCTGCCGATCGGTACACGACTCGCGCTCACCGGACTCGACCCGCGCAACATCACGCTCGAGCCGGAATTCTACGCCGAGTGTGACGACGCGAAGTTCCAGCCGGTGATGCCCCTGCTCTGGCTGTGGTACTCCTTCGATCGCACCGTCCTCGGCGGGCAGAATGTGGGACTCGGCGTCCGACTGCGGCGCATGCTGGCGAAGCGGATCTTCAAGAGCTGCGGGGAGAACTTCAAGGCGTTCCAGTTCGTGGAGTTCTCGTTCGGCTACAACATGGAGGTGGGCGACAACGTCGTCGTGCACCGTCACGTGCTGCTCGACGATCGCGGCGGCATTCGTCTAGCGAACAGCGTGTCGATCAGCGACTTCGCGAACATCTACAGCCACACGCACAGCATCGTCGACCAGCGCGACGTGACGAATGCGCTAACGGTGCTCGATGAGGGCGTGCGTATCACGTATCACGCGACGGTGCTGGCAGGTGTGCACGTCGGTGAACAGGGGATGGTCGGTGCGAGCGCCGTGGCGACGAAGGACGTACGACCGTATCACGTGTACGTCGGCATTCCGGCGAAAAGTGTTCGCGTCAAGCCCAATGCGCCGGAGCCAGGGACCATCCTGCGAACGTCGGAGAAGCGCGACCCGCGCTGAGACGCTGATTTCCCACCATCGTCCATTCAACCATGCTTCGTTTCACTCGCACGCTCGCCTGCATCTCGGCACTGGGTCTCGTGACAGCCGGATGCGCCTCCGCGCCGGCAACGCACGCGGCTCCACAGTTTGCGCCGGCACCGGCCAACTCGAATCGCGCGTTCTCTCCGTTCGTGCGTTCGAATGGCTTCCTCTTTCTCGCCGGACAAATGGGCACTGACAGCACGGGTAAGCTGGCGCCAGGCGGCATCAAGGAAGAGACGCGGCACGCGATGCAGAACATCAAGTCTTTGCTCGAGCGCAACGGCTCGTCGATGGACCGTGTTGTTCGCTGCCTCGTGTTGCTGGCGGACATCGCCGATCGGCCGGCGATGTCGGACGTCTAGGTGACGTTCTTCGCCGCGGACAAGCGTCCGGTGCGCACGGCGGCTGGCGTGAGCGGGTTGGCCCTTAATGGGCGTGTCGAGATCGAGTGTATCGCGACTGAGTAGCGCGGCTACTTCGCCGCCTTCGCGGGCGGCGGAGCAGCTGGTGCGGCCGTCGGCGGAGGAGTGGGATCGTACTCCTTCGCCGGAATCCTGAAGCGCTTCGCGATGGCTGGATCGCCCTCGTCACCGAGGACGCGCTGCGCGATGTATTCGCCGACGACTGGACCGAACTTGAACCCCTCCGCGTTGCCGCCGCCAGCGAGCCACACATTGGCCATGCGCGGATGGCGGTCGACGATGAAGTCCTGACTCGACGTCAACTCGTAGTGGCACGAGTGCGTCTGGAGAATCGGCGCATTCTTGAGGAGTGGGAAGCGCTGCTCGAGCAGACGTCGTGGCCCCTCGATGCGGCTCGCGTCGGCCCAGCGGTCGCTCAAGTCGGGATCGAGCTGCTGCGGCGGCGTTTCGACGCGCGGACGCGGCGGCGGTGGCGGCGCGCCCGGAACTGTCTTCGGACGCGCGCTGCCACGCACACGAAAGCCGCGATTGTCCACGGGCAGCGCTGGCCAGCCAGTGACGCCAGGAAAATTCCAACTCGGCAGATTCGGGAAGGTGAATCGCTCGTCGTTCATCGGCACGCCGAAGTAGCACACGTAGCCGAGTGGCGTGCGCGTGCGATTCTCCAGGACGTCGGGGAACATCTTGCCGAGCCATGGGCCGAGCGCGAAGACGAAGCTGTCCCCGCCGATAATGTGGCCGGTGTCGAGCGCGATCTCCTTCAGTTGGCCGTTCACGATCTTCGATGGACGTGCGCGGCCGATCTGAATCTTGCCACCACGCGACTCGAATGCCGCGACGACTGTCTGCGCCGCGCGACGAGCGCGGATGACGCCGGCGTCGGGCTCGCTCAATACGACGGTGATGTCCTCGACATCGATGACCGGCCAGCGATAGCGCACTTCGTCGGCAGTGAGCACCTCGTGCGGAATCTTGTACTGGTCCCACCACAGCTTCGTGCGCTTCGTGAACGGTTCCGGCTCGGCGCGCATGATGAGATCGCCCGTGGTGTGCCAGAGACTCTGGCGAACGTCTTCGCTCCACTCGGCGTCGAACGCCTTCCACCGCTTCATGCCTTCGCGCGCCCACTGCACCCAGAGCTCGCCGCCATCGCGATCGCCATACGACGAACGGATGCCGCGCGTCTCGTCGCCCGATGTGGCGCGTGCGTTGGCGGGACCATAGGCGTCGACGAGCGTGACCTTCGCGCCCATCTGTTGCAGATGCAACGCGGTCCATCCGCCCCACACTCCTGCGCCGATGACGACAACGTCCCCCTTCGCGCCGCCGAGCTTCGGAAAGCGACGTTTCGGGTGCAGGCCGGGGACCGCGGCCGAGGCGTCGGTGGCGCATCCGCCGAGGAGCAACAGACCTGCACCGGCACCGGCGACGCGAAGAAAATCGCGACGTGGTATTTCGCGCGCGTCGTCGGCGGCGTCGATGGAATCTGCAGGAGGGCGAGGAGGTGTTGACGCCATGTGCATTCCGCTCGGGTGGGTGGACGTGCCAATATGAATGCGGCACGAGCTCAAAATCAAACGAGCGCCGAATCGCCAATTCGCGGGAGGCGCGTATTATTGGGGGCATGCTGACCAAACGATCGGCGCTGTCGATGCTTGGCGCGGTGCTGTCGTGCATCGCGTGCGAAGGACGGCGTGGTGACGATGGCGAGACGCCCTACGCCGCGCGCATGGCGGTCTCGAAGCCGGCGTACGTGCGTCCCGCAACTGGAGGAGGGGCCGCGCATCCAACACCCGTGCCGGCGGAAGTTTTCGCCGACCCGCAGTTTACTGCGGCGCAAGCGGGCGCCGGTTCCGAGGTGTACAAGACCACCTGTGCGCGGTGTCATGCGTCGTCACAGTGGCAGGGCGGCCTCTTCGCCGTCAACTGGCGCGACCGCCGTCTGTCGGACTTTCACGATCTCGTCGCGACGACGATGCCGCAGGACAACCCGGGCAGGCTGACGCCGCAGCAGTACGTGGATGTCACCGCGTACGTGCTTCAACTCGCGGGGTTTCCCGCCGGCGACGTGCCTCTGCGCGGCGACAGCGCGATGCTGCGCCACGCGCGAATCACGATCAAGACGCCCCCACCCACCGACACGACGATTCGCAAATGAAAGCTTCGCATCAGTTCGTGATCGCGCTCGTGTGTGCGTCGTCGGCGTACGCGCAGCCCGCCGCAAAGCCCACGAACGACGCACCGAATCCATATCGCACCGTGGAGGGCTGGGCGAAGTTGCCGAACGGACGCACGTGGGGCTCGACGAGTGCGGTCGACGTGGACATCGACGGCACGAGCATCTGGGTCGCGGAGCGATGTGGGACGAACAGCTGCGCTGGATCGCAGCTTCCGTCGGTGTTGAAGTTCGACAAGTCGGGAAAGCTCGTGCGATCGTTTGGCGAGGGACTGCTCGTGTCGCCGCATGGGATCACCGTCGATCGCGCGGGAAACGTG
>JAQBPV010000143.1 GCA_028287345.1 Gemmatimonadota bacterium | reverse complement strand
TCGCGAGCGCAGCTCGGTGGCGTGGCATCGCACACTCGACGCGGACGAGTACTGGGCGCGTGCACAGTGGAGCGACGGCGCTGCCCTTCGTGTGGTCGGTCCACATGAATTTCGCGTCGAGCCCGCGACGGGCAGCGCGACCTTCGAGTGCAGCGTCATGTTCTCGAAGAAGCACGAGACCGATGTCATGCCAACGGCGACTGCCACGCGCGCTGCCAGTGCGGCCAAGTGGGAAAAATTCTGGACCGAGGGAGGTACGCTCGATCTTTCGGGCAGTACGGACAGTCGCGCGCCGGAGCTCGAGCGGCGCATCGTGCTCTCCGAGTATCTCACCGCAATCCAGTGTGCCGGTACCATGCCGCCGCAGGAGACCGGCGAGACCTTCAACAGCTGGTTCGGCAAGCCGCATCTCGAGATGCACTGGTGGCATGCCGCGCACTTCGCGCTCTGGAATCGCGCGCCGATGCTCGAGAAGAGCCTGCCGTGGTACCAGCTGATTCTGCCGGAGGCACGACGGAACGCGAAGCGGCAGGGCTACGAAGGCGCACGTTGGCCGAAGATGGTCGATCCGCAGGGACACGACAGCCCGTCGGGCATTGGCGTCTTCCTCATCTGGCAGCAGCCGCATCCGATCTATCTCGCGGAGCTCGTCTATCGCGCAAAGCCGGATCGACGCACGATCGAGCGCTATCGCGACATCGTATTCGCGACAGCTGAGTTCATGGCCTCGTATCCATACTGGGACGCCGCTGGGAAGCGCTACGTTCTCGGGCCGCCCTTGATACCGGCGCAAGAGAGCCATCCCGCAGCGACGACGTTCAACCCCACGTTCGAGCTCGCGTACTGGGCCTTCGGCCTCGAGACGGCGCAGCGCTGGCGGCAGCGTCTCGGCCTCGCACGCCATCCCGAATGGGATCGCGTCATCCGCTCGCTGAGCCCTTTGCCAATGCGCGACGGCCTCTACGTCAACGCCGAGTCGGCGCCGAACACATTCACCGACAGTGACCAGCGGCGTGATCATCCAACGTTGCTCGGCGCATACGGTTTCATCGCATCGCCGCGCGTCGACCGCGCGGCGATGCGGCGCACCCTCGATCGCGTGATGACCGACTGGCAATGGTCGGACACCTGGGGTTGGGACTATCCGCTCGTCGCCATGACGGCCGCGCGCGTTGGCGAACCCGAGGTCGCCATCGACGCGCTGCTGATGGACACACCGAAGAATCGGTATCATCCCAATGGGCACAACTACCAGCGACCGGGCCTCACGATCTACCTGCCTGGCAACGGTGGGCTGCTGAGCGCCGTGGCGATGATGGCTGCAGGTTGGGATGGCGCGCTGAAGCAACATGCGCCGGGCTTTCCGCGCACGGGATGGACCGTGCGCGCCGAACGACTTCGCGGACTCCCCTGACGGAGACAGCACAGATGACCGACGACATCGGACGCCGAGAGTTCCTCAAGCGGGGCGGCATGGCGGGAGTGATGGCGACGAGCGGGTTGCCGCTCATCGAGACGTTGGCGCACGCCAGAGAACCGAGTGCCGCAGCCGTCGTTGCGACGGCCGAGCACCCGTCGCTCGCCGGGCGCCGCTTCGACACCAGGGAGTTCTGCCTCTCGGAGTACGACGCGCTCGCGCCGAAGTTGTCCTTCACTGCGAGCGACGCCAGCGCCGCGAAGGCATGGCAGGCTCGCGCCCGCGCAAAGCTGATCGACCGGCTCGGTGGATTTCCGTCCACGAAGGCGCCGCTCAACCCCGAGGTTCTCGAAACAATCGACTTCGGATCGTACACGCGCGAGAAGATCGTCTTCGATACGCGACACAACCTCAGCGCACTGGGCTACCTGCTCGTGCCCAAGGGTGGCGTGCGTCCACTGCCTGCCGTCGTGTGCGTCTCCGGTCATGGACGCGGACTCGCGGACATACTCGGTATGAACGACGACGGCAGTTCGCGAGCCGAGCGTGGCGTCGGCTACGCGAAGGAGTATGCGCTCCAGTGCGTCGAGCAGGGCTACGTGACCTTTGCAGTGGAACAGCTCGCACTTGGCGCACGTCGCGACGAAGCCGCGCGCAAAGCTGGTCCAACGGCGAATTCCTGCCAGCCGGCGGCGTGCGCGGCTCTCCTGCTCGGTCAGTCGATGGCTGCGTGGCGCGTGTGGGACGCCATGCGCGCCATCGACTATCTCTCGACGCGCCGAGAGGTCGACGCCAGTCGCATCGCGACGCTCGGTGCATCGGGTGGCGGCACGACGTCGCTACTGACTGGAGCGATGGACGAGCGCGTGAAGGTCGCGGTGGTGAGCGCGTACTTCAACACGTTCCGCGACAGCATCGTGAGCATCGCGCACTGTCCGGACAACTATGTGCCCGGCCTCTTGCAGGACATGGAGATGTACGATCTATCGGGCCTCGTGGCGCCGCGTCGGCTGTTCGTGGAGTCCGGGCGCAAGGACCGGATCTTCCCGATCGAGGGTTTTCAAGTCGCTACGGCGAAGGCGCAAGCCATCTATCGAGCCTTTGGCGTGCCCGACCACTTCGGCTCGGAGATCCATGAAGGCGCGCACGAGTTCAACGGCGTCGGTGCCTTCGCGTTCATGAAACGCTGGCTGTGAGGGACGTCGCGCGCGCGAGGGAGATTTGTACGCAAATCCATCGAATGTGACGAACCGTGGCAGTGAAGGGTGCGAGGTACGGGAGAATTGTCATTTGCCCGGACATTCTCCGTGAGCGGTGCCGTTTTCATGAAACTTCCCATCTTGCGCCAACTCTGGGGGGACGGTACGATGGTCGCGCCCACCGGGTGTCATGAATGAGTCATTGCACGTTTGTGCTAGAACTCCATTCGGTTCATTAATTCGTAACTCGCAGGTACAAACGCCGCGCGGCCTGATTGTCCCCAAGGTCCTTCGCGCGCCAAACGGCGGTCGCCTCAGCCGCTTCCTCCGCACCATCGACCTCGCACCTCCGAATCGAATTCCTCGTTTTGCTTCTTCGGTCACAATAGTTCCAAGATAGAGCAAATCGCGCTTGATGCCGGATCAGCCGACCGCTGCCGGCCGCTGTCGTTGCAAAGAAGTTCGTGTCTCACGGCCGTTTCACCATCCGTCTCACTACGGAGCATCGCCCATCATGAAGCGTCGGCTCACCACCGTCAGTGTGCTCGCTGCCTGTACGCTCCTGCTGCCCCTCTCTCGCGCCGCCGCTCAGGGCGAAACGGGAAGGATCACGGGAGTCATTACGGCAACAGAGGGCAACATCCCCCTCCAGGGGGTCAAGGTCACACTGCTCGGTACGCAGATCACCGTCACGAGCAACACGGCCGGTCGGTACAACATCGCGAACATCCAGCCCGGGATGTACCGCATCCGCACCTCCGCGATCGGCTACACACCGGTCATCATCGACAGCATTCCGGTACGCGCCGGCCAGACCGCCAACGCCGACATCACGCTCAAGCACCAGACCGTGCAGCTCGAGCAGATCGTCGTCACCGGATACGGTTCGCTTGCCAAACGTGACGTCACCGGCGCCATCGGCTCCGTTGCCGCAGCCGAGATCAAGCAGGAGCCGGTCGTCAACGCCATCGACGCCATCAAGGGTCGCATCCCTGGCGTTGACATCACCTCCACCGGCAACAAGCCCGGCGACGGTGTGCGCGTTCGCGTTCGCGGACAACGCTCGCTCAAGGCGTCGAACGATCCGCTTTACGTGCTCGACGGCATCCCGATCGCCGGCGGCATCGGCGACCTGAATCCGTCCGACATCGAGTCGATCGAAGTGCTCAAGGACGCCAGCGCCACGGCCATCTATGGATCGCGCGGTGCCAACGGTGTCGTCCTCGTGACGTCCACCAAGGGACGCGCCGGCAACACTCGCACCACCTATGACACGTACGTCAGTGCGCAGAGGGTCGCCAGACAGGTCGAGGTCTTCGGCCCCGCGGCGTATGCCGAATACAAGCGCTCGGCGTATAAGAACGCGAACACGACCGCCGCGCTCTACAAGTGCGCTGGCGTCGTCTCGGAGACCAATTGCCCCGAAGGTGACGCGATCACCTTCTACGTCGAAGAGATCGCGGCGCTCAAGAACAACACATTCACCGACTGGCAGGACCTCATCACCCGCCAGGGATCGCAGGTCAACCAAAACCTTTCGATCACCGGCGGAAACGATCGCAACCAGTTCGCCGTCAGCGGTAACCTGCTCAAGCAGATCGGCACCACCTTCTCGCAGGATTTCGATCGCAAGAGCATGCGCGTGAACTACGAGGGGCAGGCCACCAACCGCTTCCGTGCTGGCGGCTCGGCCCTGCTCGTCCGCAGCTTCCAGGCGCAGGGCCGCGGTGATGGACTCTACGGCGAAGCGCTGGCCGACACTCCGCTCAGCGTCCCGTACGACAGCGCTGGCAACATCGTCTTCAAGCCCACTGGCGACGCACAGCGCGACAACCCGCTGTCCGACATCAACAACTGGAAGAACGACAACCTCCGCACGCGCGTCTTCGGCACCCTGTTCGCCACCGCCAGCCTGGCGGACGGCCTGGACTACCGTGTCAACTTCGGACCGGACCTCACGTTCAACCGGAACGGCCAGTTCGTTGGCGCACAGACACAGCAGCAGCAGGGCGCCGGCACGGCGCAGTCGATGCGCGAGCAAAAGACCTTCGACTACACGCTCGACAACCTCCTCACGTACAGAAAGAGCCTCGGCCGCATTCACAAGGTTGACGCAACGTTCCTGTACTCGATCGAGAAGCAGAGCTTCGAGGAAACGTTCGCGTCCTCGCAGAACCTCCCCTACGAGTCGGCCAGCTACTTCAATCTCGGTGCGGGCGCCATCGTCTCCGGCATCAGCAGCCAGATCTCGCAATGGTCGCTGCAGTCGTACATGGCTCGTTTGAACTACACGCTGCTCGACAAGTTCCTGCTCACGCTCACCTCCCGCATCGACGGTTCATCCCGTCTCGCCGAGGGAAACAAGTACGCGACCTTCCCCTCGGTGGCGCTTGGATGGCGTGTGATCGATGATGCCGCCGGCGAGAAGCTCGGCCCGCTCAGCAGCTTCAAGCTCCGCGGCTCGTATGGCACCACGGGAAACACCTCCGTGGATCCCTACCAGACGCAGGGCTCGCTCAACCGCACGGCGTACGCATTCGGCTCCACGGCGGCATTCGGATACCAGCCGGGAAGCCTGAGCAATCCGGAGCTGCGTTGGGAGAAGACGTCGACGTTTGATGCTGGTGCCGACTTCGCCGTGCTCGACGGGCGCCTGTCCGGCACGCTGGACTTCTACCGTGCGAACACGAGCGACCTGCTGCTCGACCGCGCGCTTCCGCCGTCGACCGGCTACTCGCTCATCACGCAGAACGTCGGCGCGACGCGCAACACGGGTGTCGAGCTGGCCCTGTCTGCCATTACGGTTGACGGTTGGCACGGTATTCACTGGACCAACGACATCACCTTCGCCCACAACAAGAACGAGATCGTGTCGCTGAACGGCGGAAAGGTCGACGATCCGGGGAACAACTGGTTCATCGGCTACCCCATCAACAATCCGAACTCGAACTCCGACAATCATCTCTGGCGCGACTACCAGTTCGCTGGCATCTGGCAGACGGCAGACGCAGCGCTCGCGGCCAAATACGGCCGCAAGCCGGGCGAAATCAGGATCGTCGACCAGGACACGGTGGGGTGCACCTCCCCCGGCACGTGCGGTGACGGCAAGTTCAACGCATCGGACAAGACGATCCTCGGCAACACCTACCCCGTGTGGACAGGTGGCTTGAGCTCGCGCATCGACTACCGCGGCATCGACTTCTCGGTGCAGGCGATCACGCGCCAGAACTTCATGATCCGCAACGACCTGATTCGCGGCGCGACACTCGCAGGCCGCTACAACAGCATCGCCGAAGACCTCTGGACGCCGAGCAATCCGAGCAACACGGCGCCACGCGCGGACAAGAACACGGAGAACCCGTACTTCTGGGAGTCGCGCGGCTATCAGGACGGCTCGTTCGTGAAGATCCGCAACATCACGCTCGGCGCGGCCGTTCCGCCCAGGTTCATCGAGCGGGTCGGTGCAAAGTCGCTGCGCCTGTACGTCACGGCGCAGGATCCCTTCCTCTTCACCAGCGCCAACGTGCTCGATCCCGAGAGCCAGACCGGCTCGGGCGTCCCCTCGTTCCGCACGTTCCTCGTTGGCGGGAGCTTCGGCTTCTAAACGATGATGACTCCCATTGCATCCATGACGAAATATTCCAAGACCCGCAGGTTGATCGCGCCGCTCGCCCTCGCGTTGGTGGGCACCGCCGCGGCGTGCGTCGATCTCAAGGAAACCCCGATCACCGGTATCACCAGCGCGTATTACTCGACGCCCAGCGGCTTCGAGTCGGTGGTCGGAGCGATGTATCAGCCGCTCCGCTCGTTCTGGGGTCTCGAGCGTGGCGCCACGATGACTGTATTCGGCACGGACGAGTTCCAGAAGGGTGCCGACGGCAGCTACAAGTTCTTCAATGATTACACGTCGCTCCTCAACGGCGACGTGGACTTCATTCAGCAGACGTGGAGAGACTTCTACCAGGGCATCAACTCGGCGAACACGGTCATCGACGTCGCCAAGTCGGCCAACCTGCCCGCGGCAACGCTCGCGCTCCGCGTGGGCGAGGCGAGGTTCCTGCGCGCCATGTACTACTTCACGCTGGTGCGGACGTATGGCGACGTCCCGCTGACGCTGATCCCCACCGCGGGCGTGCAAACGGCAACCACGCGTGAAACGACGGCCAAGGTTTACGATGCGATCATTGCTGACCTGATCGCGGCCGAAGGCGCACTTCCTGACAAGGCCGCTCAGTATGGTCGTGCGGACAAGCCGGCGGCGCAGCACCTGCTCGGTGAGGTATACCTGACCCGCAATGCAGCGGGCGATGCGGCGAAGGCGGAAGCGGAGCTTCAGGCGGTCGTGAGCAACCCGCGTTTCGCCTTGGCGCCCACCGAGAAGTTTCTCTGGGACTTCGGCAACGAGGTCAACTCGGAAGTCGTATGGGCCATCCAGTATACCGCTGACCCAATCACGAACGGCGCCAGCATCCCGCTGCTCGCGAGTCAGAGCAACGTCGAATACGGCAACAAGCTGCACCTGTACTTCGGCTACCCGTACGACATCGAGCCCGGCATGCAGCGCGACATTCCCGGCGACCGCCCGTTCAAGCGGTTCCGTCCGACCACGTGGCTGCTGGGCCTCTGGAACACGCCAGGCACGAACAACAACACCACTCCTGACCAGCGGTATCAGGACATCTTCCGTGTTGGGTGGGTCTCGAACAATGCCAACAACAC
The DNA here is from genome assembly GCA_028287345.1 of Gemmatimonadota bacterium. Taxonomy (GTDB): domain Bacteria; phylum Gemmatimonadota; class Gemmatimonadetes; order Gemmatimonadales; family Gemmatimonadaceae; genus AG11. The sequence continues at coordinate 17,804 of JAQBPV010000143.1, read as the reverse complement.
AGGCTACAAGCTGGGCGACGGGACCGTCATCACGCCCAAGTACAACCTCGGGGATACGACGATCTTCTTCCCGTCACGCGAAGTCACGCTGGCCGAGCGCAAGGCGGTCAAGTACAAGATGTATGCGCCGTCGGAGTACAACGACGCCATCTTCCCGCCGATGAACAAGTACTTCGATCCGTCGCGTACCGCGACGAATCAGGAGCCGGGTCAGCGTGACCACCCGGTCATGCGCCTCGCGAACACGATCCTGATGCTCGCGGAGTCGCAGTTTCTTCAGGGCGGCGCCAAGATTCCGCTGGCCGTCGCGAACATCAACAGGATTCGCACGCGTGCGGCCAAGCCGGGTCGCGCGGCAGAAATGCAGATCACCGCTGCGGACCTGAGCATCGACTTCATCCTCGATGAGCGCGCTCGCGAGCTCACCGGTGAGACCACCCGCTTCTTCGACCTCACGCGCACGCACAAGCTCGTCGAGCGAGTGACGAAGTACAATCCGGGCGGCGCTCCGAACGTGAAGGCCTGCAACGAGCTGCGTCCGATTCCGAACACCGAGATTCTGCTCTCCACCGGCGGCATCAAACAGAATCCCTGCTACTGATGAGCTGATGAATCGACTCGGGCGCCGCGGGAGCTTCCCGCGGCGCCCGAGCCGTTCCGGGACGTCACTGCTTCGTGAAGATCTGGGTGACGGCCCCACTGATCGTGAAGGTGCTCGTCGTCGCTTCGGCGAAGAACAGGGACGCGTCGGTGCTGGAGGTGAACTGCACCGTGTTGCCCGACAGCGTCGCGGTGCCGGCATCATTCGTGGTGGACGTAGTCACTGTCCCATCGAGCTCGGTGCCGCGTAGGGTGAACGAGGACGTGTAGGTGCCAGCGCTCGTGATGACGTACTGCTTGGCAATCAGCTCGAGCTTGGGATCGCTGGCCTGAAACACGTATGGAAGTGGTCTGCCGTCCACGGATGTCAACTTCCACGTGCCGACGACCGAAGTGACGGTGGGCAGACCCGTGCCCGAGTCGGAGCCGCAGGCCGAGGAGAGAAGGAGCGCGCAGAGAATGGCGATGCGACGATTCATGTGAGGCTGTGGCGGAGTTGTAGAGCGAACGTGCGTTGCAATCTTAGTCGTGGACGTTCCCGATGGAAGAAAAGCGGAGGTGCTGGTGCGCATTCGGCGAATGATGATTGGGCTGGCTCTCGCGTCCTGCACGGCATCCGCCGCACCAGCGCAGACCGTAGCAGCCGTTGAGACCGCCGCACAGCGCGATGCGCGTATGGCGTGGTGGCGCGATGCCCAGTTCGGCATGTTCATACACTGGGGCGCGTACGCAGTGCCCGCTGGTGTGTACCACGACGAGCGCGTGCCCGGCATCGGCGAGTGGATCATGAGCCGGTCGAAGGTGCCGGTGGCCGAATACGAGCAATTCGTACGGGCCTTCAATCCCGTGAAGTACGACGCGGATGAGTGGGTCCGGATCGCCAGCGACGCGGGGATGAAGTACATCATCGTCACGTCCAAGCATCATGACGGATTCGCGATCTTCGACTCGAAGGTCTCGGAGTACGACATGGTCGATGCCTCACCGTTCCACCGCGACGCCCTGAAATCGCTCGCCGAGGCGGCGCACCGCCAAGGCCTGCGCTTCGGCGTGTACTACTCCATCATGGATTGGCACCACCCGGACGCCCAGGCGCCGAACACGCCCGAGTACAACTCGCGCACGTGGAGCAATCCGAACTTCAGCCGGTACGTCGAGACGTACATGAAGCCGCAGCTCAAGGAGCTGCTGACACAGTATCCGAACATCGACGTGCTGTGGTTCGATGGGGAATGGGTAGCGGATTGGAGCGACGAACAGGGGCGCGCACTCTATGCGTGGCTGCGCGCCATCAAGCCCAGCCTCATCATCAACAACCGTGTCGGGCACACTCGTCAGGGGATGAGTGGCATGGGGCAGAACGGAGGCATTGGCGTCGGCGATTTCGGCACGCCCGAGCAGCGCGTGCCCGCGACGGGTCTTCCCGGCGTCGATTGGGAGACGTGCATGACGATGAACGACACGTGGGGGTTCAAGTCGTTCGACGACGGATGGAAGGACACGCGCACACTGCTACGCACGCTCATCGATGTGGCGTCGAAGGGTGGAAACTTCCTCCTCAACGTGGGGCCGACGGCGGCGGGACAGATTCCAACCGAGAGTGCGGCGCGCCTGCGCGAGATGGGACAGTGGTTGCGCGCCAACGGAGAGGCCGTTTACGCCACAACAGTGAGTCCGTTCGACGCCCCGGCGTGGGGTCGTTACACAACGGGGAAGGGCCGGCTTTACGCGCACGTATTCGATTGGCCGAAGGACGGCCAGCTCGCGCTTACCGGAGTCACGATCAAGCCGCGTGCGGTCTATCTGTTGTCGGACAAGAAGCCGCTGGTGGTCGAGCAGCAGGGCGACGGCTTCGTGGTCCGACTGCCTGCGGTGGCGCCAAGCTCCATCGCGTCGGTTATTGTCCTCGAGGGAGCCGTTGCGGGGCAGTAAGGCTGCCGAATGCGAGCGAGGCGCCCGTGCAGGCGCCTCGCAGTCGCATGACCTACGGCGAAACGCTGCGTCGCGTCGAGATCAAAATCACGCCATTCGCGCCGCGCGATCCGTACACCGCCGCCTGGCCGTCCTTGATCACCTCGATCGACTTGATGTCGTGCGGATCGAGATCCATCAGCGATTGGCTGCCGTTGTGCTGCGGCATGCCGTCGAGCACGAAGAGCGGCTCCTGGTTCGCCTTCAAGGAGCGCGCACCGCGAATGCGAATCGACGTGCCGCCGCCGGCCAGCTGGTAGACTTCCACCCCAGCGAAACGGCCGACGAGCATGTCGGACACCGTTCTCGGCGAATTCGCCATCAGCTTGGAGCTGTCCGCCTTGGCAGTAGCGCTCGTGACGTCACGCGGTGCCTGCGTCCCATACCCGACGTCGACCGCCTCTGGCGCCAGCGGCGGCAGTGCGGGACCGCCCGGCGAGGAGTGACAGGCAGCGGCGAGAAAACAGCATGCGAGCACGCTTCGCCCGCTGAACGTATTAAGACTGCCGCGCGTAGGCATCGGACACTGCCTCAGGACAGAGTAAGGGCCGGGCGCCCTTGGTCACGACTACCCCGGACGATGCCGGGCCCGAGCGGAAAGCGCAAGTGTAGAGCCCTCAATGAACAGCTGTGCGGAAACAATCTGCGAATCCCCAACTCGAGGCGATGCAATACATGAGTAGTCATTCGATCCCACGACGCACGTTCCTGGGCACAGTGGCCGCATCGGCCACCGGAGCGGCGATCGCCGCTGCAGTACGACCCGGTCTTCTCGGTGCGACAGCCACAGCCACCGGCGCGCGCTCCACGTCGACCGCTCCAGCGTGGCCGATCAAGCTCGGCGTGGCGAGCTACTCGCTGCGCGAGTTCCCGCTCGACAAGGCGCTCGAGATGATCAAGACGCTGCGCACGCCATACGTGAACTTCAAGTCGGTGCACGTGCCGTACGAGAAGACCCCCGCCGAGCTCGATGCGTGGCGCAAGTCGATCGAGGCGCAGGGGTTCACCATCGTCGGCGGCGGCACGATCACCTTCGACAAGGACACCGACGCCGACGTGGAGAAGTATTTCGTGTATGCGAAGGCCGCCGGAATGCCGACGATGGTCTCCACCTGTGTACCGGCCATCCTGCCGCGCGTGGAGAAGTTCGCCAAGCAGTACGACATCAAGGTGGCCATTCACAATCACGGCACTGAAGACAAGAACTATCCGTCGCCGTACGATGTCCTCAAGTACGTGAAGGGAATGGATAGGCGCATGGGGTTGTGCATCGACGTCGGACACACCGTGCGTACCGGCACCGACGTGGTGAAGGCGGTGCTCGACGCCGGTCCGCGCCTGCACGACATGCACGTCAAGGATCTCGCCGACATGAGTTCGAAAGACAGCCAGGTCGCCGTTGGTGAAGGCAAGCTGCCCTTCCCGGCGATCTTCCGTGCCCTGCAGACGATCAAGTATCCGGGCTATGTGAATCTCGAATACGAGATCAATGCGAAGGATCCCCTGCCGGGTATGCAGGTGTCGTTCGCCTACATGCGCGGCGTCATCGCCGCGATCAGCTAACACTCGTTTTTCTTCAGCGCTTCGCCGTCATCGGCACCATCACACCGACTCGCAGGACGCATCTTCCATGATGAACCACCGCTGGATTCTCCCGCTCGCCATCGCCTCCGTCGCGATTACGTCGACTGCCTCGGCACAGATGGCCAAGTCCAAGAAGTCCATCGACGCCAACTACGTCGAGGTCGTACCACACGAGACGGATCGTCGCGTGGACGTGCTCGTGGGCGGAAAGCCGTTCACGTCGTATGTCTGGCCAACCACGCTCAAAAAGCCCGTGCTCTATCCGATCGTCTCCGCAAAGGGGGTCGTCGTCACGCGCGGCTATCCCCTCGAGCCGCGTCCCGGCGAGCGCGTCGATCATCCGCATCACGCCGGCCTGTGGTTCAACTACGGCGACGTGAATGGTCTCGACTTCTGGAACAACTCGGACGCCATCAAGGCCGACGCCGCGCCGAAGATGGGCTCGATCACGCACAAGTCGGTTCGCGGAACGAAGAGCGGCGCGGGCGAAGGCTCGCTCGACGTCACTGAGGAGTGGGTCGACCACACCGGCAAGAAGCTGCTGCGTGAGGACACGCGATTCGTCTTCCATGCGAACGACGGCGTCCGGTCAATCGATCGCATCACCACGCTGACGGCGCTCGACGGGCCGGTGAGCTTCAACGACAACAAGGAAGGCGTCATCGGCATGCGTGTCGCGCGCCAGCTCGAGCAGCCCTCCCTTCAACCGGAGAAGTTCACCGATGCCAGCGGCCGAGTGACCGATGTGGCCAGGCTCGACACGGCGGGCGTGCACGGCAAGTACCTGTCGTCTGAGGGAAAGGCAGGCGACGCAGTGTGGGGCACGCGCGGCAAGTGGACGATGCTCAGCGGTGACGTGAATGGTGCGCCGGTCACGCTCGCCATCCTCGATCATCCGAAGAACGTCGGCTATCCGACCTACTGGCATGCTCGCGGCTATGGTCTCTTCGCCGCGAACCCGCTGGGTCAGAAGGCAATGAGCAACGGCAAGGAAGAGCTGAACTTCAAGCTCGCTCCGGGACAGTCGACGACCTTCCGGCACGAGGTGCTGATTCTCGATGGCGCCGCGACGCCCGCTGAGATCGAGAAGTACTACACGAGCTTCGTACGATAGACAGGCATCGTAGTCTGGGGCGGCCGCCATTGGCGGCCATACGGGCGGCCGCTCCGCGGCCTTACGGGGCGCTTCGCTTATGGCAACCGCTATAGTATCACTGCGGGTGTAGTAGCCATAAGCGAGGCGCGGAGCGCCGATGCGCCCCGTAAGCAACGAGCCCGCGAAGCGGGCTCATTGCGCCCCAGCGCTCCTTACCTAATCGGCGAAAACGGCAACGGCCTTAGATACGCCACATTCGTGACCGTGACTGACCCATTGGCCGCATACTTCGGATCGGAGTTGATCCGCTTCCACTCCGGATGCGCGCCGAAGACGCCCCACGCCTTGTAGCGCGCGGTCATGTCTTCGAAGGTGAGCATGTAGGTCAGGCTGGGCAGCCGTGTACCGAAGAGGTTCTCGCCGAAGAACACCGGCGTCATGTCGATCGAGCGGAACAGGCCGATCTCGGCCTCGTTGAACATCGCGATCTTGCGCTCGAGCGCCGTGGCGCTGCGCGCCTCGTACGTCCGCAACTCGAATACGCGCGCGGGGCGCGAGGCCGGTCCGGGCGGCACTTCCACCGCGGGAACGCTGCTGAAGGCGCGCATGAGACGAGCGTCATAGCGGACGTATGGAAGGTCGGCACCCGTCTCGAAGGTGCGTTGTGCGGTCATGAACTCCTGGTCGGCCTCGACCTTCTCGTTCACGCTCTGCACCGCGGCCATCGAGGGATACTCGATGAGTGCGAGCAGAGATTGCGACGGGAATCCCGTCTCCGGAGTGAACAGCCCGACGGCCCCCGCGCCGGCGCGACCGTACGCGGGAAGCAACGCATCCTTGTAGAAGTTGCGCAGTCCCGTAGAGCTCACGTCGCTACGCAGCTCGTAGTTGCGAAGCTCGTAGTGTCGCCTGGTGTCGGCGACGGCAGCCTCCGACGTGCGGAAGCCAGTGGTGACGGCAGCACCGGACAGAAGTCCGGCCTTGATCAAGTCGCGACGATGCATGGTCCTGTAGTCAGGGGAAAGGGCGCGCGCCGGCCGGCGGCTCGCGGTCCACGATGGGCTGAAGCGTGACGGGCCCGAGCAATCCCGACGCGCGCACCGGCCACTGCGACGCATCGAACGGCTTGTAGTCGATGCCGACAAAATTAATGTCCCGGAAGATCTTCCACTCTACGCCACGGCGATCGAGATCGCGAATCCGATTCGCCGACACGTTCGTGACCTCCACCTCGAGCGTATTGCCGGTGGGGCGCAGCAGTCCCGTCTCGATGGTGAACGGGCTCGTGAACAGAACCCCAAGCTCACGACCATTCAACTTCACGCGCGCACTCTCGGCCACCTTGCCCAGCGTCAACAGGTGACGGCTCGCGCCGTCCGGCGCATCGAAGTTGATCGTGTAGCGCGCCGTACCCGCAAAGCGATCGGCGTCATCGTCGCCCCGGCCGGTCCACGCGACGGGCGAATCACCGATGAACGCCTTTGGCAGCACAGGGCCGCCATCGACGAACGAAACGGTCCACGAGCCGCGAACCGCCACCGGCGCGCCAGCAGAGTCAGCATACGACCACGCGGTCGCGCGAACGAGCTTGTCGAATGTGCGGAGGATCATCGACTGCCCGGAGTCGAGCTGCAAGCGCGCCTCCACGTGCGAGCCCACACGACGCATGCGCGCGCCGCCCGCGCGTCCGGACATCGGATCCATCAGCGCGACCGACGCGGGACTGCCGGCCAACGGCACCCATCGATCGATGTGGCGTGATGCCACGACGAAGTAGTCGCGGCCCACTGCACTCTTGCGACGAATGAGCTGCAGCTCCTCCTGTTCGGCCAGTGGATCACGCCGCACGCCCGATGCTGCAAGCAACGCCGCGAGGTCGTCGCCCGCGTAGACTCGTCCCTTGCCCACGGACGCGATGCGTACGCCGCCGCTCGTTGCACTCCACGCAATCGCTCGCGTCGCCGCAGCGAGTGTCGCGCGACGCTCATCGAGGCGAGACAGCCCCGGTACGTCGGAAGGCAACTCGCCAAGGAAGATCACGTTCGCCCCTTGGCGAGACAATTCGACCATACGCGCGAACGTCTCGGGCGGCATGTGCACGGTGCTCGGGACCACGAGAGCAGAGTAGCTCGCCGAATGCGCGCGCAGCCGACCGCCCTGCGACGTCACGTGATTGGAGAGTTGCCTGTCGGACACGTAATCGACACCGTATCCCGATTCGTGCAGCTGTCGCGCGAGCTTGCCGAATGGCTTGTCGTGAAACCACTTGGGATCGTGCACGCGAAAGTCCATGCGCCGCCCCGTCGCGTCGTGCCAGTTGTCGGCGATGGGCCAATACAGCAGCACGTCGCCATCGGGCTCGCCTGCCTGCATGAACGACTGCACGCGGGCGACATACTGATTGAATGCCGGAAGGTCGCGCCACGCAGCGTTGCGCGGATTGAACTCCGTCGACGCATAGAACTGCCAGCCTGGCCACGCTGCTTTCGGTGGCGAATAGGCCGTGCCGTGGTAGATGAGGTGATTGATGCCCGCGAGGAACATGCGGTCGGCGGCCTGCTTGACCTGATCGAGCGTCGCCGTGAAATGTTCGCCGAGCCACGTGAACGATTCCGCGGAGGCGAGCCTGTGGCCGGCGACGTGGGCTGCTGACGAGGCGAACTTGTTGATCAACGGATCGGCGTCGGGACCGCGCAGGACGCCGAAGATTTCCGTCTCCGGGATGTCCGATGCCGCATACAGATCGAGGAGGTTGCCTGGCGAACCATGCGCTTGCTCGCGCATGAGCGCGCCACGCGCGTGCGACCAGTTGGTGAGATGCTCGACGAAGTTCTTCAGCAGCATCTCGTCGAGCGTCTGCCGATAGTCGGACTTCACACGCGCGATGTGATCGACGTCTCCTCGGCCGGCAAGGGCAGGGACTTCCGAGCCGAGACTGTAGCCGCGTGCCTTCCTGAACTCGGTGAAGAGATCGCTCGACGCATCGCCGGTGTACTCGAACGAGTCATGGAAGTACGACCGGATCGCGCCGCGCGGGATGCTCGACATCCTGTCGCTGAACATCGCGAGGTAGTTCGCGGTGGCTTTGGCCGAGAAGGGATCGATGGACGGTCCTTCGCCTCCCGGCGCTGGGCGCTTCACGTTGTCGCCCGAGAAGCGCGTCTCTGCGACATAGATGATCCACTTGCCAGGCGGCGCCTTCCAGCTCACTCGGCCCTGGTCGAATGGAATGGCGAGGCGCTCTTCGTCACCCGACTGTGCGAATGCGGTCTCCAGCCAGCGGCCGGTCAACTGCGCGTGCCAGGTGTCGCCACCAGCAACACTATCGACGCGAACGCTAAGCGATGTGTTCGCGTCGGCCGGGACGACGGAGGGGCCGCCCATGCGCCAACCCGACCCCTGCGGCAGGTCCAGCCCCATCCCGCGTCGATGGGCTTCCGTCGCGGTGTGCGCGATCATGTCGACCCACGGGCGCGAGAGGTACGGGATGTAAGATGAATCCGCACCCTTGGCACCGTAGATCACTGTCACCTCGACGCCACCGAAGCCAGCGGCGGCAAGCTCGCCGAGCTGAGCGGTAATACCGGCCGAGTCTACCGCGCTCCCGAGCCACCACCATCGCGTCCATGGTTTTGCTTCGCGAGTGAGCGCGGGCCAAGCGAGCGCTGGCGTTGCACGCTGTGCGGTAATCGGCATCGCGAGGGCGAAGACGAGCAGCGCACTTCGGCTGGCAGCGCTAAGCAATTCATGAACAACGGTTCGCGAGCCGGCCGAGGAGTTTCTGCACATTTGTTAATTTATGTCCACTCTGTTCAGTATCGCGCGCCAAGAGTATCGTTTACGCCCAGCGCTGACAAGGCTGTCGCGACGACGCGAGCCTGATGGATATCGGCGCAGGTCAAAAAAGCCGGTAAATACGCTGTGGTACATGGGACGAACGTCATGAGCGATACTCTTGCGTGTTTTGTTCGCGCGCGTGACGAATGCACTTGTGTCGAGGGTCGTCTTTGTTCGCAGGCGCAACATTCGGAACGAGGGCCGCCATAACGCGCGACGTCGCGCTCCCCTCCTGAGCCAGCTCACCTTGGTCATCGCAACGCCGCTTCGGCCGCTGCGAATCCCTCCCCCAAGTCACACGATGATGACGATACTCACTCTCCTTTGTGCTGCCGCAGCAGTCACGGCGGGCGGCGGTCGGACGAGCGTTCCCTGCGCGACGGACAACGCGCTGGTGAGCGTAACCCGACCAGCCGCCGTGGCGACGGTGTCCGGTTACATCACCGACGCGAATGGCCGGCGGCCACTCGCCAATGCACAGGTGCTCGTCGAAGGCACAGCCCTTCGCGCGATGACGAACACCGCAGGGCGCTACACCATCCAGGGTGTACCCGACGGACCGCAGGTCATCCGCGCACTCATGATCGGCTACACGCCGCAGTCGCGGACCGTCACTGTTTCCGGTACGGCACTCAACGTCGATTTCTCGCTCGCTGCGCGCACCGTGCAACTCGATCCGGTGGTGACCACCGGCTACGGCACGCAGCGCCGTCAGGATCTCACGGGCGCCATCTCGTCGGTGGACGTCAGCGACGTTCCCGTCGCCGTCACGTCGAACGTCGGCCAGATGCTGCAGGGCCGAGTGGCCGGCGCACAGGTGACGCAGGACAACGGCGCGCCCGGCGGTGGCATCTCGATTCGCATTCGCGGTACCAATTCCATCGCGGCCAACACCGAGCCGCTGTACGTCATCGATGGCATACCGGCGATCACCGGCACGTCGTCGAACGATCCCTACCAGAATCCGCTTTCGGCCATCAGCCCGAACGACATCGAGAACATCGAGGTGCTGAAGGACGCATCGTCGACGGCGATCTACGGTGCGCGCGGTGCGGCAGGTGTCGTGCTCATCACGACGAAGCGCGGGCAGCGCGGGCAGAATCACGTCACGGTCGATGCGTCGTACGGCAACCAGACGCCGGGACGCCGTATCGCCATGCTCAACGGCCTGCAGTTCGCGCAGATGGCAAACGAAGGACGCGCCAACATCGGCGCCGCGCCGTACTACACCGACACGCAACTTGCGGCCATCGCCAACGGTGGCGTCGGCACGGACTGGCAGAACCTCGTGCTGCAGGACTCTCATCAGCAGAGCTACACGCTCGGCGCCACAGGCGGTGACGACGCCACGCGCTATCTGCTTTCCGGCGGCTACTTCGACCAGGGCGGCATCGTCATCGGATCGGGCTTCCGTCGCTATTCGGGCCGCGTCAACCTCGAGCGCACAGTGAACAAGCGACTGCTCGCGGGCACGAACCTCACCGTCTCGAACACGCTCAACAAGATCCAGTCGAGCGACAACTCGCTCGGCAGCTCCACGGTGATGGGTGCGCTCTGGTTCAATCCGGCCTCGCCGGTGACGAACCCCGACGGATCGTATGTGCTGAACTCTCCGGTCACGTGGCCGATCGAGAATCCTGTCGCGAACACGTTCGGGCTCGACCAGAACCGGCAGATCTTCAACGCGATCGGCAATGGTTACGGCGAGTACGCATTCACCGACGCGCTCAAGCTCCGGACGTCGCTCGGCGTCACGGCGGTGTTCGATCGCTTCCGCGCCTTCTCGCCTCGCACGATTCCCTCGGGCGCAGCGAACCAGGGCTCGGCGACCGACAACTCGAACGAGAACTACAACATCATCAACGAGAACACGCTGAACTACCGTCGCCAACTGATCGGCAACGGGCTCGACCTGCTCGGCGGTTTCACGGTGCAGCGTGCGCGCGGTGAGGGAAACAATTCGGGCAACACGCGCTTCTCGAACGACCTGCTCGGCGTGTACGGCCTTGGCTCGGGCACGGTGCCGACGGCGAGCACCTCGTACAGCGACTGGGCACTGCTCTCGTATCTCGGCCGCGCGAACTACAACATCAAGGACAAGTATCTCGTCACGGTGACGGGTCGCGCGGATGGCTCGAGCCGGTTCGGTGCGAACAACAAGTGGGGCTTTTTCCCCTCGGCGGCGTTCGCGTGGCGCTTGATCGACGAAGGGTTCATGAAGAACCAGCGCCTGTTCAGCGACATGAAGGTGCGACTGAGCTACGGCGTCACGGGCAACCAGGAGATCGGTCTCTACAACTCGCTCGCCACGCTGTCGGCCAACAACTACGCGTTCGGCGGCACGACGGTCATCGGCTATGCGACGAACACCGCGGCCCCGAATCCCGACCTCAAGTGGGAGACGACGCGTCAGGCGAACATTGGCTTCGACATGGGCTGGCTCGACAACCGCGTCACGGCCTCGATCGACGCGTATAGCTCCGTGACGAAGGATCTGCTGCTCAGCGTCGATCTTCCGTCCCAGAGCGGCTATCAGACGCAGCTGCGCAACGTCGGCTCCGTTGAGAACAAGGGTATCGAGCTGCAGTTGAACACGGTGAACATCGCGCGCGAATCGTTCGGCTGGCGCAGCTCGTTGAGCGCCGCGAAGAACAACAACAAGGTGCGGGACATCGGCATTGCGCAGCAAATCGCGTACACCGGTGACAAGGGCATCAGCGGACAGACCGGCGGCGCGGTGATGGTGATCCGTGTCGGCGAGCCGCTCGGCAGCTTCTATGGCCTTCGCACGAACGGTCTCTACCAGGCGGGCGACGCCTGCCCGCTGACGACGAAGCGTGCGACGCTCGACTGCATTCCCGGCGAGTACAAGTACGTCGACACGAACGGCGACGGAAAGATCGACGCGAACGATCGCGTCATCCTCGGCAATGGCCAGCCCGATTGGTACGGCGGGTTCACGAACGACTTCTCGTCCGGACCATTCAACGTGAATGTGTTCTTCCAGGGCTCGTTCGGAAACGAAGTGCTCAATGGACCGGCGATCAACACGCGCAACGTCAGCAACCTGTCGAACCAGACGGCGGATGCGCTGAATCGCTGGACGCCGACGAACACCAACACGAACGTCCCGCGCGCGAACGTGAACCGTCCGCGCGAGCTGTACGACGTCCACGTGGAAGACGGCTCGTTCGTCCGCCTGCAGAGTCTGTCGCTCGGCTATCGGCTGCCGGCCCGTCTCGTTGGCGGAGCTGAGAACACGCGCCTCGTGGTCACAGGGCAGAACCTGCACGTCTGGACCAAGTACAGCGGCTTCGACCCGGAAGTGAACAGCTTCGGTGGTGATGCCCGTGCACGCGGCATCGATCTCGGTGCGTATCCGCGCGCCCGGATCTGGAACGTTGGCGTGAGCATGACTTACTAATCGGCCCAATCAATGACCATACATTCTGCAGCAAGAGCCAGACTGCTGGCTCTCTCGCTTCTCCTTCTCGCGGCACCGATGGCGTGCGGCGACCTGTTGACGGAGCAGCCGAAGGATCGCATCAGCACGGATGCGTTCTACCAGACGGCGGCTGATGCCAAGGCGGCGATTGCCGCGGCGTATCGACCGCTCTCCACGGGCGCCATCTGGGGAACGAATCTCCAATGGGCGCTCAACGCGGCGACGGACGAATCGCGCGTCGGACCAGAGGAGGAGAATCCGAACATCGTCGCGCTCACGCAGCTGACGTGGACGACGACGAATCCCTACGTCGCCGGCTCGACGGCATCGGGCGGCGTGTGGGCCGGCATGTACCTCATGATCACGCGCGCCAACCTCGCCATCGAGAAGGTTCCCGGCATCGCGATGGACGAGACGCAGAAGAACCAGATCGTCGCCGAGGCGAAGTTCCTTCGCGCGCTCGGCTACTTCTACCTGGTGCGTCTCTACGGCGACGTCCCGCTCGTGTTGACCTCCGCCGAGCAGCTCGCGCTCGGAGCTCGGACACCGCAGGCCGACATCTTCACGCAGATCGTGAAGGACGCCACGGAGGCAGAAGCCGTACTGCCGGCGTCGTGGGCCACCATCGACAAAGGTCGTGCGACCAAGGCATCGGCCGAAGCGCTGCTTACCGAGCAGTACATCTGGCGGAAGGATTGGGGGAACGCAGCGACGAACGCCAAGAAGATCATCGATAGCGGCATCTACGGTCTTCAGACGAACTACATCAATGCGTTCCTGCCCAACTCGCAGAACCGGAACGAAGAGATCTTTGCCGCGCAGTCCTCGAGCGTCACGGGCGCTCCGGCGATCGACATCGCCGCGTGGGAGTATCCTCGCAACATGAACCCGAACTCCAATGGCGGTTGGGGCACGTGGCAGCCGCTGCAGGCGTTCATGGATTCATATCCGGCGGGCGATTATCGCAAGGAAGTCAGCTTCTTCAGCGCCGGCATCGATCCGAGCGGCAAGCTCGTGACGTTCCTGCCGCACGTCTACAAGTTCCGCCCGACGGCACGGCCTGGGCAGCAGGACGTAAACTGGCCGATCTACCGTTATGCCGACGTGTTGCTGATGTATGCCGAAGCGCTGAATGAGCAGGGTCAGACCGCAGCGGCGCAGACGCAGGTGAACCTCGTGCGCGCGCGTGCACGCAACGGCACCGGTGCGGAGAATCGCGCGGCGCCGGCTGATCTCGTGGGTCTCGATCAGGCCAGCACGCGCGCAGCAATCTTCAGCGAGCGGCAGTGGGAGCTCGCGTACGAGGGCAAGCGCTGGTTCGACCTCGTGCGTCAGGGCTTCACGGTGTTCCAGGCGGCGATTCAGAAAGATCCGACGGCCACGAACATCACCGCGACGCGCATGCTCTGGCCCATTCCGCAGGCACAGATCGACCTGAATCCGAAGCTGACGCAGAACCCGGGGTATTGATCTCAATGTCATCCCGCGGGAGCGAGCGTAGCGAGCGAGTGTCGGGACCTACTTTCGGTGCACTTATGGCCGGCTCTTGAGTATGGACGATCGGACCCGACACTCGCTTCGCTCATGCGGGATGACAGTGGGGTCGCGCTTCCGCAGCCAACGGGAAGCGCGATGGATGCGTACCCTGTGTGCGGCGCTCGTGGCCGTGGTTGCGTCGAGCTGTGCGATGGGCGGAGCGGGGTCCAACGCGGCGCCGGATCCCGACAGAAAAGAGTGGATCGAGCTGTTCAACGGCGTGAATCTCGACGGCTGGATCGCGAAGATCGCCAAGCACGACGTGGGCGACAACTACGCGAACACGTTTCGAGTGGCCGACGGGATGATCCTCGCCCGCTACGACGGCTATGGCGGGAACTACAACGCGCAGTTCGGGCACCTGTACTACGAAAAGCCGTACTCGTACTACATCATCGCGGCGGAGTATCGGTTCGTGGGCGAGCTGTATCCCGGCGCGCCGAGCTACACGTTGCGCAACAGCGGCATCATGGTGCATTCGCAGGATCCGCGCACGATGCCGCGCGACCAGAACTTCCCGATTTCCATCGAGGATCAGCTGCTCGGTGGACTCAGCGATGGAAAGGCACGAACGACCGGCAACATGTGCTCACCGGGTACGGCGGTCGAGTTCAACGGCAAGTTCGATCCACGGCACTGCATCAACTCCAACTCGAAGACGTACGACGGAGATCAGTGGGTGCGGGCGGAGGCGCTCGTCCTGGGAGACTCCATCGTGAAGCACATCATCAACGGCGACACCGTGCTGACGTACACACGCCCGAGGATCACGGCGGGAGTCGTCACCGGATTCGATCCGGCGCAACTGCAGGAAGGAAAGCCGTCTGCGTCGGGTTTCATCGCGCTGCAGGCTGAGGGTCATCCCGTCGACTTTCGCAACGTGCGCCTGTTGAACCTCGAGGGGTGCATGGATCCGCGCGCGTCGAACTACAAGCGGTACTACATCAAGTCGAATCCGGCCGCGTGTCGTTGACGCGTCCGACGTCTCTGTTCACACTGCGTCTCCAAGCATTCCCATGACATCAGTCGAGCGGTATGGTTCGCGCGCGGTTGCGGCAATCGCATTCGTGCTCTCTACGATTGCGCCACTTGCGGCGAATGCACAATTCCCGGCGCAGAGCACTGCGCGTCCACCGGCCATCGCGAAGAGCGGCGTCGTGCCGCTCGAGCCGACAGTGGAGCAGAAGCTCCAGGCGGACTTCAAGGCGCCAGCCGGCTTCAAGGTCACGCTGTTCGCCGGACCACCGGTGGCGATGTATCCCACCTGCGTGGGTGAATCGCCCGACGGTGCGGTGTTCGTGTGCGTCGACCCCAACCTCTCGCTGTCGACTCTCAAGAATGTCGGTCGAGTGATGCGGTTGGTGGACACGGATGGCGACGGCCACGCCGACAAGTACACGACGTTCGCCGAGATGGACAGTCCGCGCGGTGTGGTGTCGGATGGAAAGACGGTGTACGTGATGCACCCGCCGAATCTCACGGCGTATCGCGACACGAATGGCGACGGCATCGCCGATGAGTCGACCGACATCGTGACGGGCCTTGGCTTCGATCTCGACTTCCGCGGCGCTGACCACACGACGAACAACGTCCAGCTCGGCCCGGACGGCTGGCTGTATATCGCCGTGGGCGATTACGGCTTCATCAAGGCCACGGGCACGGATGGTCGGCAGATCCAGCATCGTGGCGGATCGGTGGTGCGCGTGCGGCCCGATGGCACGAACCTCGAGATCGTCACCGTCGGCACGCGCAACATCTACGACATCGCCATCGATCCGTTCGCGCACCTCTTCACGCGCGACAACACCAACGACGGCGACGGCTGGGACACGCGCCTGCACTACCTCGCACCGGGTGCCAACATGGGCTACCCGATCATGTACCAGAACTTCAAGACGGAGCACTTCCCGTCGCTCGCCGACTACGGGCCGGGCTCGGGCGTTGGTAGCGTGTGGCTCCAGGATCCGGCGTGGCCCGAGGGCTTCAACAACACGCTGTTCACGGGCGACTGGACGATGCAGAAGATCTATCGGCATACGCTGACGCCAAAGGGCTCGATCTACGACATCAAGCAGGACGAGTTCATCAGCGTGCTGCGTCCGTCAGACATCGTGCTCGACGCAAGCTCCAACCTCTACGTCTCGAGTCTCGCGGGGGGACAGTTCACCTACAATAGCGACACCGTCGGTTACCTGGTCCAGGTGCGGTCGGCTGCAGGAACACCGTCCCGCGAAGCGTCGGTGTTCAAGGCGACGGACGCAGCGTTGGTGACGGCGCTCAACTCCGGCAACGCGCTGCATCGCCTGCATGCGCAACAGGAGCTGCTGCGCCGTCCGGCGACGGACGCGACGGTGCGCACCCTTCGGCAGGCGATCACCGACGACAGGCGTAGCGCCGATGCACGAGCGGCAGCGATCTTCACGCTGAAGCAGCTCGTCGGCAGCAAGGCGAACGACGTGTTGATGTCTGCGGCGAATGCCGGCGACGCCCGCGTCCGCGAGACGGCTCTTCGGGCGCTGGCCGATCGCACCGACCAACTGCAGGGTGTGTCGTCGTCACTCTACGTGAAGGCGCTCAACGACGCCGACGCACAGGTGCAGATCCAGGCGATTCACGGCCTCGTGCGCCTCGGCGCACGCGACGCCGCGAGCGCACTGCTTCCGCTCCTCGGCAGCAGCGATCAAGGGATGTCGCATCTGGCAGCGAATGCGCTCGCCGCGCTGGATGCCAGCGATGTGGCGCTCAAGGGACTCGATGGTTCGCCCGAAGTGCGCGCCGGCGCTCTTCGCGCCATCGCATTGATGCATGAACCCGCCACGGTGACTGCGCTGATCGACCGGCTCGGCCGCACGTCGGATGCGTCGTCGCGCTTTGCGATCCTGCACACGCTGGCGCGGCTGCACAGTCGCGAAGGCTTCTGGCGTGGTGACTGGTGGACGACGCGGCCGCAGCATCTCGGGCCGTACTTCGATCCCGCGCCGTGGGAGGAGAGCCCGCGCATTCGTGCAGCGCTCGTGGACGCGGTCGTTGCCGCGAACGGCGACGACTTCACGAACCTCGTCACCGACCTCGCGCTCAATCAGGCATTGCCGCGCGGAGCTCCCGCGTTTCTCGCCGCGGTGACGTCGTCGCACGATTCGCTGCGCACGACGGTCATCGAGGCAATGGTGGGACGCACGCAGCTCGACGCCGGCACGCTGGCCGTCGCCGCGCAGCTCGATGCGAAGAGTCCGGTGCTGCACAGCGCCGTTGCGCAACTGCTCGCCGGGGAGAGCACGCTGAGCCCGAGCGCCCTCACGCTCGCACGCAGCGCGGCACTCGACGCCAAACTCGATTCGAAGATCCGCGGCTCGCTGTTGGTGGGCATGGCGCAGGTTCCGGGACAGCCGGCACTCGAAGCGTCGAGCGACGTCTTCGCCCGGTTGATCCCCGCCCCGAGCGCCGCACCGTCCGCCGCGCCGGCGACACCCATGGGCGCGCCGGCCGCGACTGGTGATCCTGTCGAGACGGCCTGGCGTCGCTTCGTCGGCGATCGTCGTCGAATGACTGAACTGGACTACTTCATCAACATGGCGAAGACGGGCCAGCCGTCACAGCGCACGCTGGCGTACGCGGTGTTGATCCAGAGCATCAGGACGCCGAGGACGCCGGCACCGGTGCGCGAGAAGGTTGCGCCGGTAATCGAAGCCGCGTGGACAGACCCCGTGTCAGCACCGAGCCTGGTGCAGGCGATCG
>JAQBPV010000078.1 GCA_028287345.1 Gemmatimonadota bacterium | reverse complement strand
CGATGCGCGCGTGGGCCTGCGCTGCGCGATTGAGCGGATAGGCGTGCGCGACGGGCACCGCGAGGTCGATTGCGTCCGCAACTTTTCTCAGCTTTTCAAAGGTCGCGGTACTCGTCTCGGCATCGTATCCGATCACGCGTACTCCCTTGCGCTCTCGAGGCGCCGGCTCGACGCCGTTGGGATACGCGATGCGCCCGCCATGCTTCACCAGGCGGAGCGCTTTCGTGAGCACCGGGCTGCCAGCGAGTGCGAGGATGGCATCGATTCCGTCCGGTGCTGCCTCCCTCATGCGGTCGAGCGCATTCGGCCGTCGACCGTCGATGACGGTTTCCGCACCGAGCTTCTCGAGAAGAACCTTCGCCTTCGGTCCGGACGCGATCGCGATGACGCGTGCACGGCGATGGCGCGCCGCGAACTGCACCGCCAGTGAGCCTACGGCGCCGGACGCTCCGAAGATCATCACCGTCTCGCCTTTCCGTACAGCGAGGTGATCGACCACTCCCTGCAGCGCGGTGAGGCCCGTGATCGATGCCGCGCCGCCCTCCTGCATCGTCAGCGACAACGGCAGGCTCCCCACGCTGTCCGTGTCAACCGCGACGTACTCGGCATAGAAGCCGCCCTTCGGGTTGTCGTACTCGAACGCCCACACGCGGTCGCCGAGTTGCCAGCGACGCACGCGGTCACCCATTTCGACGATAACGCCGGCGCCATCGGTGCCGAGGGTCATTGGAGGCTGCATCTCGCCTTCGGCCCACGAGCCGTCGCGGATGTGGGCGTCCCAAATGCCGACGCCGGCCGCATGCACCGCGATGAGCACCTCACGCGGACCGGGCCTTGGCACGGGGACTGTGCGGACGGTGAGTGCGGACGGTGGACCGAACTTGTCGATCCCCGCGGCCTTCATCTCGTCGGGGATCGTTGGCTTCTCGAGCTGCGATGCTGCTTTCCTGCGTGCGGGGCTCATGGACGCCTCGTGATCGGGTGCGATCCGTCTCGCGCAATTTGCAGTCCGCGCGCTGCTCGCGGGCGCGAGCGAAGGCTACGGTTTTCTCATCGTCAGGGTCGACCTTTCGGTCGTACGCAATCATCTTGCAACGATGACACGTCAACCCGTGGTGCTGAGCTGGAGCGGTGGCAAGGACAGTTCACTCGCGCTGGCCGCATTGCGCGCCGATCCTTCGTACGAAGTGGTTGCGCTGCTCACGAGCATCACTCGGGAATACGACCGCGTGAGCATTCACGGCGTTCGGCGCTCGCTCGTCGAAGCCCAGGCAGCGATGCTCGGCCTGCCACTACACGAGGTCGTGCTCCAGCCCCAATCGTCGAACGACGCGTATGAGGCGGCATTCGCCGACGCGCTCGGCCGTGTGCGTGGCGCCCATGGGGATGGCGTGTTAGTGGCGTTCGGCGATCTCTTTCTTGCGGATGTTCGTCAGTATCGCGAGCGGCTGCTGCAAGCGGCGGGGCATCAGGCCCTCTTCCCGCTGTGGGGCAGGGATACCGGGATGCTGGCGAGAGAATTCATCGCGGCGGGCTTTCGTGCGACCCTCGTCTGCGTCGACACGCAACAGCTTCCAAAATCATTCGCCGGGCGCGCATTCGATGCTGATCTCCTCGGCGACTTGCCAGCGACGGCTGACCCCTGCGGTGAGAATGGCGAGTTCCATACATTCGTCAGCGCCGGACCAATCTTCGACGAGCCAATCGCGATCGACATCGGCGAAGTCGTCTTCCGAGATGACCGCTTCGCATTCTGCGATCTGATGAGCCTCAGCTCACTCGGTCATCGCTGCGGCATTGAGCAAGCCGATGCCGATGGACATGGCGGCCACGAAGATTCCTGACGCGACCTTGCCCTCGTGCACGTCGGACGAAAGCGTCGGCAGTATCAGCCTCGCAATGCCATACACGACGAGCTGCGCCACCAGGGCGACGGCACTCCACAACAGCATGTCCATCATGCTCTCGCTCTGCGCCACGGCCTTCGCGAGCGGAATGATGTAACCGATGAGCGCGCCGCCGAGTGAGATGGCCGCGGCGATGTTGCCCTGTCGGATGAGCTTGAATTCGCGATGCGGCGTCACCGTCACGTAGATCGCGACGAAGATCACCGTCGCCACGATCGCAATGCCGAAGTAGACGAGATGCGCAGCGATCGCGCTGGAGTAGTCGAACGACGTGGTATCCATCATTCTCTTGAGTGGTGGAGCCGGAAGTTATTGCCCGTGTCGCACTGCCACCATCCGTCAGCCAAAAGGCTAACTCGGTAGCCGCCCCGAAATCGCCGCGATCTCTCGCTCGTCGAACACCGCGCCACGCTCGTCGCGCCACTTTCTCGCCGAGCGGAGCAGGCGCGCCACGTTGCCGTCACGCACCGTGGGATCATCCGGCTTGCTGAACTCCACACGGTCGACATCGAGCACCCACGCGTCGAGACCGACCTTGCCCGGCGCGAGGAGGATGTTCTTGATGTTGAGGTCGTGGTGGCGCGCGCCGGCCGCGTTGAGCGCTCGCACGAGCGCACGCGTCGCCGACCATGCGCGCTCGCGTGCGCCAGAGTCTTCGTTCGGATGCATGTACGTCGCCATGTCGCGCCCGTTGGCGATCTCACATGTCACGACATCTGCGCGACGAAAGAAGACATGCGCCTGCTCGACGCCATACATCACGACGGGCGGCGTCCGCACGCCCTGCTTGATCAACCGCAGCGCGACGTCGAGCTCGTAGGGTGCGCGCGTCGGCGGGAGAAAGAGATCGCGCGTCAGCGGCGCGAACAGGCCGCCATGCCGGTTGTGGCGCACCACGACACGCGTGCCCGATGCCGGAAGCGCGATGGCATACGACACACCGCGTCCCTGCAGCGTTCGTGCGCCCAGGTTTCGTGCTGCTGCCTCGTAGAGTGTGCCTTCAGCGAGGAGCGCCTTCGCGTCGCCCGCGACATCCTCGCGTGCGATGACGGCGCACCGGCCGGCCGTGACGCGCACGTAGCCGGCCGGTGTCGCACCAACCATCATGCCGTTCGGACGCGATAGACCTTCACCGGCTGGCTCTTGTTCTTGAGCTCCATCGGTGGGCATTCGTCGAGTGGCGGCGGCGAGGTCAGTACCTTGCGCATGTCGTCGGAGATCAGGATCTCCGCTGCGGCGGCCGCGCCGCACAGACGACTCGCCGTGTTCACGGTGTCGCCGATGACGGTGAACTCGAGACGGCGCTCTGAACCGATGTTGCCCGCGAACGCCTCGCCATGATTGAGCCCGATGCCGATCTCGAGCGTCGGACGCCCCTGTTCCTTCCAGCGCGCATTCAGCTTCCGCAGCTCGGCCATCATCTCGATCGCCGCCGCCATCGCCTGGTCGGCATCGTCGGGACTGCCGATTGGCGCGCCCCACTGCGCCATCACCGCGTCGCCGATGAACTTGTCCAGCGTGCCGCCATGACGGAACACGCACTCCACCATCTCGGTGAAGTACTCCGTGAGCAGCGACGCCATCGCATCCGGGTTCATCGTCTCGGAGAGCGCGGTGAAGCCGCGAATGTCGCTGAACAGCACCGCCACCGGCCGCTTGTCGCCACCGAGCTTCAACGCCTCGGGCGATCCAGCGATTCGCGCCGCCAGCTGTGGCGCGAAGTATCGCTCGAAGTTGCTCCGCACGATTCCTTCACGCCGAATCCGTTCGGCGAACTGCGAATTCTCGATGGCGACCGCGGCGATGCCAGCGAAAGCGACGAGAAACTCGAGGTCCTCGTCGCTAAAACGGTGGGTGATGCTCGGGTTGTCCACGTAGAGCACACCGAGCACGCGGTCCTCACTGCCGATGAGCGGCGCGCAGATCGCCGAGCGGATCTGCTGCATGAGGATCGACTGTCCGCCGAAGCGCTGGTCTTCGCCCGCATTGTCGGACAACAGCGCGACCTTCTCGGCGACGGCCTTTCGCGCGATGGACTGCGGTACGGCGCGAGGCGCGTCGCCGCCGCGCTTGTCGCGCGAAATCTTGGGTGTCAGCTCACCCTGAGCATCGACGAGAAGAATGGCGACGCGGTCCACTTCCAACGTCTGATACGCGAAGCCCACGATCTTCTCGAGAATCGTGTCGACGTCGACGGCCCGCGTCAGTCCCTTCGAGACCTCGAGCAGCGTGGCGAGCTTCTGCTGGCTCTTGTCGCCCGCGGGCATCGTCAGCGGCACGCCGCCGATGCGCGTGAGGCCACCAGGCATGGTCGTCGGCGCGCTGAGCGACGCCAGCGCCGCCTTCGACTCGCGCATCGGGATCTGGCGAACGATCGTCGCGCCTGCGGGTGGCGCCTGCGGGACCACCGGCTCAGCGGCCACCGGGGTTGCGAATACGGTCAGCCGGAAGGGCACCTTGCCGAACGCCACGAGATCGTCGACCGCCACAGTGGCCTGATCGACCTTCGCGCCATTCAGGAAGGTCCCGTTGCTGGAGCCAAGGTCCTTGAGACTCAGCGTCTCGCCGTCGGCGACGAGCTCGGCGTGGCGCCGAGAAATCGTGGGGTCGAAGACCGGGAGGTCGCAGGTGGGCGCTCGCCCTACGATGAGGGGAACGCCGTCGCGCAGGTCGTACGACTGGGTGCCATCGGGACTGATGAGACGAAGTGCCATCGGAGACGAATATGCGTGATGAAGCGGTGCCTGCCTAGACTGCGTCAGGCTTGGATGCGCGAAGCATTGCCTCACGGACTCGGCCGATCGCGAGCAGCATCGCGCGCGCCTTGTTCTCCGTCTCGGTCCACTCGCTGGCCGGAACCGAGTCGAGGACGATCCCCGCGCCCGTCTGCACCGAGGCGACACCGTCGGCGATGACACATGTCCGAATGGTGATCGCCAGGTCGCTGCGCTTGCCGCCAGCCGATATGTAACCCACCGCGCCGGCATACGCACCACGCCGCTCCGGCTCGAGCTCGTCGATGATCTCCATCGCACGCACTTTCGGGGCGCCGGTCATCGTGCCGGCGGGGAAGGTCGCGCGAAACGCGTCCATGGCGTCGAGGCCGCTGCGGAGCCTGCCGTCCACCTGGCTCACCAGGTGAATCACGTGCGAATACCGCTCGATATTCATGTATCCGGACACCTTCACGCTCCCATATTCGGCCAGACGCCCCACGTCGTTCCGACCCAGATCGACCAGCATGACATGCTCGGCGCGCTCCTTTTCGTCGGTCGACAGCTCCTCGGACATCGCCGCGTCGAGCTCCGGGGTTGCACCGCGCGGACGCGTTCCGGCGATCGGACGCACCGTCACCTTGCCCCCCTTCACGCGCACCAGCAGCTCCGGCGAGCTGCCGACGAGCTCCATGCCATCGAGTACGAGGTGGTACATGTACGGCGACGGATTCAGTGCGCGCAGCGCACGATAGAGCGCGTCGGACGAGAAATCGTGCGGCACACGGATGCGCCGAGCGAGCAGCACCTGAAAGGCGTCGCCGGAGACGATGTATTCCTTGATACGATCGACGTCGGCGAGGAACTTCTCTCGCGCGTACGATGACACGCCGGTGGCCGCCGGCGCATCGTCGCGCAGGTCCAGAGGCGGCAGGGTGATCGGCTTTCGCAGACGAGCGATCGTGCGTTCGACCGTTGCCACTGCGTCGTCATAGGCGGCGCGCAGCGTGGCGTCGCTGGTGTCGGAGCCCAGCGGAGCGCCGACGACCACGCGTGCCTGCGCGCGCAAGTTGTCGATCACCACCAGCGCGTCGGTGAAGACGAACAGCGCGTCGGGCATCGCGTGCTCTTTCGGTGGCGGCGAGGGCAGCCGCTCGATCAAGCGCACGGTGTCGTAACTGAAAAACCCGATGGCGCCGGTCCAGAACCCAGCGAGCTCCGGCACGTCCACCGGCGGACAGGCGCGCACCAATGCGTCGAGATCATCGAGCGGGCTCGCTGGCGTGCGGCGGTTGTGCCATCCGCGAGTGGGAGTCCAGTCGTCGACGACGCCGTCGCGCAGCCGCCACGCCGCGCGCGGCGAGCTGCCGAGGAAGGTGTAGCGTGCCCACGTTTCGCCACCGGCCGGCGCGCTCTCGAGCAGGAACGCGAACGGACCTTCGCGCACTTTCGCGAACGCGGTAACGGGCGTGTCGGTATCGAGGAGAATGTCGCGCCAGACGGGAACGACATGATCGGCACGCGCGCGCCGACGAAAATCGTCGAAGCTCATCGCATTCCGTTGCGCGCTTGTCCGGTCTCTACACGCTGGCGAACTTTCATCGATGCATCGTTTGCTCGCCGCGGCAGCCGCCGCCTGCGGTTTGTCGTTGGTGGCGCTCGTACCGGCGACGGCGAGTGCCCAGGATTGGAATGATGCACGCTCACGCGCACTTGTCGAGCGTGCCACCGCGCGGCGTGTCCAGCAACTCGCGGACACTGGCCTCAAGGACTTCAAGGCCGTTGCGCACGGGTACGTCACCTTCCTCGCGCAGCTTGGCGAAGGACTCACCGAGCCGCCCAAAGTCGTAAAGGCCGATGAGTTGGTGAATGAAGTCTATTGGCGCGCGCCCAGCATGAGCAAGCAGCGAATCCTCGGCCGACGCGACACGCTGCTCCTGCCGACGGACATCGCCTACCACCGCGACCACCTCGGCATCGTCCAGAACAATTTTCCCGCCATCATCCGCCTCGGCGACGGCGACGAAGTCCGCGACGTGCCACATCCGCTGTCGGACGTCGGGCTCGCGGTCTACGACTTCCAGATCAGCCCCGATTCGCTGACCATGCAGATCCCCGGGCGTACCATCCATGTGCTCGAGGTGAAGGTCCGCCCGAAGAATGATCGCGAGGCCCGCATCATCGGTGCGCTGTTCATCGATCGCGACGATGCACAGGTCGTCCGGATGGCGTTCAACTTCACGCGCGCTGCCTTCAAGGACAAAGCACTCGAGGACCTCTTCGTCGTCATCGAGAACAGCCTCGTGAGTGGACGGTTCTGGCTGCCGCGCAAGCAGGAGATCGAGATCCAGCGCGGCGGCACGTGGCTCGACTATCCCATCCGCGGCATCATCCGCGGCCGTTGGGAAATCGGCGACTATCAGGTGAACATCGGGCTCGATCCGTCGTTCTTCAGTGGACCGGAAATTGTCCTCGCGCCGAAGGCGATCAGCGACACATTTCATTTTGGCCCCACTCGCATTCTCGACTCGCTGCCGAGCGATGTGAGAGCAGTCACGGATGCCGACATCCAACAGGTTCGCGCGGAAGCGCGATCCCTCGTGCGCGCCCAGGCCCTGCGCCGCCCGCAACTGCTCACCCTCTCGGCATCCGGCGTCTCGGACTTCGTGCGTTTCAATCGCGCCGAGGGCTTCGCCGTGGGAGCGGGTATCTCGTCGCGCTTCGGCGGCGGGTACGGCGCACTATTCCGCGCGCGCTACGGTGTGGACGACCGACGGGTGAAGGGCACTGTCGGCCTCGATTGGCAGTCGCCCACCTGGGGAGTGCGTGCGTTCGGCCTGAATGACTTTCGCGACGCCGGCGACCTCCAGGAGCGCTCGCGGATCATCAACTCACTCTCGGCACAGGAGTTCGGGTCGGACGCGACGGATCCGTATGGCGTCCAGGGCGGCGGACTCGGATTCGACGCGCGCGGCATCAAGGGCTTCAACCTTCGTCTCGACGCGTCGATCGAGCGCCAGCGCGCGCTCGACATTCGTGCCGTGCCGTCCGAGGGCACGTTCGACCCACTCGTGGCGGCGCGTGCACTGCGCGCGCGACGGGCGACACTCGCCTTCGAGCGTCCGACGGCGCTCTCGGTGTTCGGCACGGAGCTGCGCGTCACCGGTGAGCTGCGATTGAGCCGAGTGCGGTTCGACGACGCGATCGCGAGCCGCTTTTCGACGATCGGTCGCGCCTTCGGAACGGTGACTCTGGAGCGCCCAGTGGGCGACGATCGCCTGGCGGTACTCCTTGCGGGTGGTGCCGTCGGGACGTCGGCCGACTTGCCGCCGCAGGAGTGGCTCTACTTCGGCGGCCCGATGAGCGCGCCCGGCTATCGCTATCACGAGCTCGGCGCGCGCGGTGGTGGGACGGCTCGCTTGGAGTGGCGCACACATGTTCCCGCGCCGTCGGTGTCGTTGGGTCGTTTCGGCAAGATGCCCGGTGAGGCGACGCTCGCGCCGTTCGTGCAGGGGACGTTCATTCGGCGCGCGCTGTCGAGCGACGTCGATCATCCGACGGGTGGGTATCCGAGCGTGGGCGTCGCGGTGCAGCCGTTCTTCGATCTGCTGCGCATACAGCTGGCGCGTGGACTGCGGAATGGTCGGTGGAGCTTGAACGTGGACGTGTCGCGCGACTATTGGGGGATTCTGT
>JAQBPV010000069.1 GCA_028287345.1 Gemmatimonadota bacterium | reverse complement strand
GAGGTGTTGCGAGCGTACCTGAGCGCGCGGCTGCCGGCGGCCATGGTGCCGGCGGTGTACGTGGCGCTGGACACCGTGCCGATGACGCCGAACGGGAAGGTGGATCGCCGCGCGCTGCCGGCGCCGGCGCGTGACGCGTACGCGAGCGCGACGTACGAGGCGCCGGTGGGCGCGGTCGAAGCGGTGGTGGCCAAGATCTGGGCCGAGGTGCTCAAGGTGGAGCGCGTGGGGCGGCAGGACGACTTCTTCGCCCTGGGCGGGCACTCGCTACTGGCGACGATGGCCGTCGCGAGGCTTCGGAGCGCGCTCCAAGACGTGTCCGTGGCGGACCTGTTTCGCCGGCCCACACCGCAGGCGCTCGCGGCACACATCAACCGGCACACCGAAGAGGAGGTGGAGAATACGCCGATGCTCATCCGCGGCGGCGGCACGGAGCACCCACTGTTCGTGTGCCACGGCGCGGGATACGACGTCTTCGCGCGCGTGCTGGCTCCGCACATCTCGCCCGATGTGCCGGTCTACATGCTGCCGAACGAGCCACCGGGGCGCGAGCAGTTCCAAACCATCGAAGGCGTGAGCGCGCGTTTGGTGCAAATGATCCGCGCCGTGCAGCCTTCCGGTCCGTATCGTCTCCTCGGGTACTCGTTCGCCGGTGTTCTCGCGTATGAGGCCGCGCGCCAACTGCGGGGCGAGGATCAGGTCGTCGAGTTCCTCGGCCTCCTCGATACATGGTCGCCGAACTTCGAATCGGCCACACACGTTGCCGGAATGTGGGATCCGACGGACGAAGTCCGGAGGGAGCTAGAGCGTGCACTCTCCAGGGCGACCGGCGCGAAGAGCGAGATGGCCACTGAGCTTCTTGCTCGTGTCGGTGTGGACGATTGGCGAAGCCTATTGCGGACCGCCCACGAGCTAGGCGTCCTGTCCCGCGACATCTTGGAAGCCGAAGTGGCGCGACGGGCCGTCCTCTTCCACGCGCAGAGGCTGTACACCATACGCCCGCTCGGCGTCCCGGCTCACCTCTTCGCGACGGCGCCGGGCATCGAAGCAGGCTTGCTGGAGCGGTGGCGCGCGCTCGATGACGCGGCTGTCACCGTGATCCCCGTAGCTGGCAACCACGCGACTATGGTACGACAGGCACATGTGAAGGAATTGGGAAATGCCATCTCCACAGCCATCGCGAACGCGGCGTCGACCAGAACCACCCCGCCGACGTCATATTCGCCACTGACCCGACTCCGTCACGGGTCACGACTGACCGCGCCGATCTTCTGCATTCCCGGTGCGGGCGCCAGTGTGACGAGCTTCACGGACTTGGCAGGCGTCCTTCCGACCGCCATGACGGTTCATGGGCTGCAGCCGCGGGGGCTCGACGGCCAAGATGTACCGCACATGTCGGCGAGCGCGGCGGCCGCCGCGTATCTCGGCCCAATCGTCGAGGCCTGTCCGCGTGAACCGATTCACCTCGTTGGCCACTCGTTCGGAGGCTGGGTGGCATTCGAACTCGCCATTCAGCTCCGGCGCGCCGGACATGAGGTCGGATCCTGCACCATGATCGATACGGATATGCCCCACGAGGCGGGCGCTCGTCCGCGCGAGTATAGCAGCCGCGAGGTATTCCACCACTTCGTAGACGTGATCGAGCTCGGCGCCGAGCGCTCGCTCGGTGTTGATCTGGCCTCCCTTGAGCGGGTGGACGACGGGGTCCGACTCACGGCACTGCACGGCGCACTCGTGCGTGCGGGGCTGATGCCTGCGCGTGCATCGGTGCGCTTCTTAGAATGGTCGCTCACGGTATTCGCCGCATGCATGCGGAGCACATACACACCGAGTGAACGCTACGACGGATGTGCGCACCTCGTCCTCGTCGATGACACGCGGTGTGACGCGGACACGAATCGTCGGCAGCATGCCGAGACGGCGCGGGCATGGGAACGCTGGGCACCGGCGCTGCAGACCACGTACGCGAACGGCAATCACGTGACCGTCCTCAAGTCTCCGCATGTCGCGCATTTCGCCGCGCAACTCGCTCCGTACCTCGGCTATTGACCGTCGGCCGGATGCATCATTTCCATGCTCGGAAAATTACTCCACTAGAATACCGACATCCGTACGACTTCCAGCACGAGGTTTAGCTCATTGCCGCCTCTCTCGATTGATCTCGGGCGGCATCGAGCTGTCACCGACCGGTGCGACAGAAGTATTGTCTAACAGAGCACGACACGACGACCATTTCATCGAGCGCTCCGGACCGAGCATTAGCGCACCCAACTCCGTAAAACTCCAATGGGTGAAACGGACGGGAGCCTCTTGACCTGCCACTTCGCGCCGTGCATGGTATGGCTGTTTTGAGTTCCTCAGGCTCTCCGGTCGCGTGAACGCTGACGGCCGGGGGGCCTGATACGGTGAATACATACGAGAGGTGGAGCATGGGACGCGACGAGGCACGTGATAGAGGTGTGCGCGAAGACCGAAGCAAACTGGTGATTTTGCAAGCGGGTGCCAGTCGAGCCAACGTTCAGCCAATCATCGACAACCTGAATCTGGACCAGGTTGTAATGATTCCCGGAGTCCCGCCGGACCAGGCGGACGATCTGATGTACCGCGTCGCGGAGCGCGCGGGACTTCGCGATTCGCTGGCGTTGCAAGCGGGCTTCGCGGAGCTCTATGGCCATCGCAAGCGGATCGGCAAGTATTTCATGACAGTCAACAAGCGGCGCGACTATCAGTTCATCGCGCCGCACTCCGAGGGTAGCAGCTTCGTCGGGATGCAACTCGCCGCATTCTACTGCAACACGAACACTACCGACGGCGGCGAAACCATCTTGCTGAACGCCGACGATTCGAGTACCGCGTGGCCGTCGCTACGGGAAAAGGCGAGACGGGGAAGAATTGTAGGCCGATCCCTGGCGCCTCATGAGATCACCAGAGCGCGAGGGCTCTATCAGCTTCGAATGCCGGGAGACACGCTGCGGGAGGACGACCAAATCATCAGCGAGACCCCAACCGAGATTCCTGGACTGACCGTCCTGGATGTGCTGGCGAAGCCGTCGAAGATTCGCTCCCGGCTGCTCGACCGCGACCTCTACGCCTACTGGGACACCGTCGAGTGTGTCGATGCGGATTCCGCACGCGAATTCGAGCGATTGCTGAGCCAGTCCGGGCTCCTCAAGGAGCCCCCCGCAGACTTCGATCGTCGGATGATGGACGACGCCATTGCGCGGCGCATATGGCAATCCGGAGTGACCTACGAGCAGATCTTCCGGTGCAAGGTCACTCACAAGCTGGCTCCCGGCGACCTCGTTTTGGTAAACAACCTCACTTGGACTCACGCCGTGGCCAACTGGACTCCATCGTCCGGCGTGCGTGAAGTCGCGGCCGCGTTCGCCTGACATCGATGTGACGGTCGCTCTCAGCCGCGACGTCGATGTCCGGGGTGATTGGTCAATGCTACACCCTCGATTTCCGCTGTGCGCGTCTTACGGCAATCGACAGCATCTCGACCAAGGCTGGCGCCAATCTACGATCTGAGGTGAACGTGCTCAACGCGCCATTGCGGGGGACGTCTAAGACGCGTTGCCGACGATTTGGGCAGAACTACCGAAGTCCCCACGCGTCGGGCGACAGGACGACATCTTCGCGTTGGGCGGACACTCGCTGGGCGCCATTCGCGTCATCGTTCCCGTGTCGCGCGGTACCGCCGACGCGTCCATCTCCTGGGTAAGCTCTAGGTCAGAAGTCGGCATGCAACTGCGTCCCTGGCGGGCAATGGGCTGACAACGGGGCACGGCCGGCTCTTTCGGGTGTCGAGTCTCCAGCTTCTGTCGACCCTGACCCGCCCGAATCGGTTCCTCAAGTGCTCTTTGCCGGGAGATCACTGGCCGCGCGGCGTGGTCGGCGGAAGGTGCGCGCGTATAAGGCAACACTCGACCGAGGGCTCGATGGCGCGCGTGATGCGACGCGCGTGTGTGGAGCGAGCGTGAGACGATCTGTCGCGCCGCACAATGGTCTCACGTATCAAAAGGTGCTTGACAGCGAGGGTTCACGAGCGTTATCCGTACGCCCTGTCAGCGATGAAGCAGAGAGGAACTGGATGCATGTGCCACACCGCAAGCTTGGCCCCTAACAGACGTGATCGGTATGATCCAAGTAATCTCCGAAGAGACAAAGATCTATTTTGGTGCGGAATAGACGTGTCATAGAGGACTGGCGCCGCCCTTCGCCATGTGCTATTTCAAGGTCGCGTGACGGCATGGCATCGACGTCTCGGGTGGACGCGCAACTTCGCGGCGATGAGGGCGTGATGGGCGCGGTCTGGAACGTGCGGGCGACAGGAATTTCTCGAGGGGGTCGGTGACGAGTCTCAATGGGAACGCTGCCAGCGTGGCGGCGCTGGACCGTGTCGCGCATTTGGTCGGACGCACGCCGCATCTCGACATCACCGATTTCGGAAAAAACAGCGCGAAAGTTTTTCTGAAACTCGAAGGCCGAAACCCGACTGGAAGCGTGAAGGATCGCGCAGCGTTCGCCATGGTGCGGGCCGCGTTGGCTGCGCGCCATCCCGGCGACCCGCCTCCAACGCTCCTCGATGCCTCGAGCGGCAACATGGCATGCTCGATCGCCTACCTCGCCGCCCTCGCCGGCGCACCGGCGACGGTCGTGGTGTCCTCGAAGCTCACCGCCGAGAAACGCCAGATCATCGAGCATTTCGGGGCGACGATCGTTCAGGTAGGCGACCGCACGATCGACGGTAACCAGCATTGCCAGGCGCTGATCGCGCAGGCCGACGGCGCGCGGTTCGCGTTTCTCGATCAGCTGCACAACTGGGCCAATCCTGGCGCCCACTATTTGACGACCGGTCCGGAGATCCTCGAGGCCAGCCCGAACTGCGCGATGGTCGTCGCATCGCTAGGCTCCGGCGGCACTCTCAGCGGCATCGCCCGCTATGTCAAAGAGCGGCGCCCCGAAATCGTCGTCGTTGCCGTCGAGTCACAGGCTGGAACGAAGCTGCCCGGGGTGGGCGGTTTCGACGACGGCGACTACGTCACGCCGTTCATTGCCGAGGCGGATCGGCAGGGATGGTTCGATCGCCGTATCAAGGTGTCGCGCGACGATGCCGTGCGCTGCGCGGCCGTACTCCGCTCTCGCGGCGTCTTCGCCGGACTTCAAACCGGTGCGGTGACCCATGCGGCGCGTCTCGCGGCTTTCGACCACGCGATCGACGGGGACGTCGTCGTGATCTCTGGCGATGCCGCCTGGAAGGACATCTCCGCGCAGGCCGCCGCACCATTCGTCGCCGCGTGGCTTCGCGAGTGACCATGCGCCGCCGTGTTCTCATCATCTTGGACGGAGCAGCCGATCGCTTGCGCATCGACGGTCGATCGCCGCTCGGGAGTGCGCGAACGCCGTACCTCGACGCGATCGCGCGCGACGGCTGCACCGGTTTGATGACGACGCTGTACGACGACCTCCCGCGTGAGAGTCTCGTCGCTTTTCTCGGCATGCTGGGCTGGGATCCGCACACCTATTACCCCGGGGGGCGCGCGTCGAGTGAATTGCGCGCCGTGCCGCACGTCACGCTTGGCGACGGCGATCTCGTGTTCCGCGCGAATCTCGTCCGCGTCGAGGCTGGCCAACTGGCGAGCTTCAGCGCCGACTCCATAGATACCGAGACGGCGCGCAGCCTCGTCGCCGACGTGAATGTCGCACTTCGTGCCGAGTTCAGCGAGCTGGAGATGTATCACGTCGGCGACTATCGCACGCTGTTGGTCGCGCGGGGCGCGGGCCTGTTGCCGAACCAGGTGGCGTGCCGCGAACCGCACGAGAGCGAGGGACTGCCCGTCCAGCCTGACGCGTTGATCGAGGCGGTCGATGCCACAGCGGCACCGTTCGCAAGACGGCTCAACGCCTATCTCTTGCGCGCCGCCTCGGTGCTTCGCGATGCGCGGGCGAACGCCGTGATGCCGTGGGGCCAATCGAAGTCCCTTCGGCTCCCTGCGTTCTCGCGCGTTGCGGCCTTCGACGGCCGCGCCGTCGTCATCGGCGCGATGCCATTCCTGTCTGGCGTATGCGCAGCCGGCGGAATCGACTATCGTATGGCCGGAAACGGGCGGCCCGATTCGGATTTCGCGGAGAAGGCGCGGGGCGTGATCGACGCGCTCGACGCAGGCTACGAGTTCGTGTGCTGTCACGTCAACGCACCGGACGAGGCATCGCATCTCCACGATCCGGCGCTCAAGGTGCGCTGCCTCGAGCGGATCGATGCTGAGTTGATCAAACCCGTCTTCCAGTATCTACAAGCCAGTAGTGGCACGGACCGGCGGCTGATGGTAACGCCCGACCACTATTCGAACTCGGCGCCGACGGCACGGGCCGGCACTCGTCGAGAAGTTCATTCGCTCGAACCGGTGCCGTTTGCGGTGTGGGGCGGTCCGCGGGATCAGGTCGCAACGTTCGACGAGGATGCGGCCCGCGGCGGCCGGTATGGGACTGTGCCGACGAGCCATCTCGATCTGCTCGATCTGCTCGACATCCGCGATCTCGCTGGGCGCGCGGTCAAAAGCGGATAATCCCCGAAAAGAGTGTTTCGGTAAGGGTGCCTATAGTTATGCTGTCGCAGCGCGCCGTTAGCGTCAGCGGTTCCTAGCCGGCAGCGGCCGTTCGCGCGAGAAGTTGACCTTCACCTGGAGAGCCATGCGAGACGAAGAAGAAGATCTCAGGCAATACGACGTGGTGATGAATCATGAGGAGCAGTATTCGATCTGGCTTAAGGGAAAGGAGATTCCGGCCGGATGGACGGCCGTCGGAAAAAGCGGCCTGAAGGCCGACTGTCTGGCGCATATCGACGAGGTGTGGACCGACATGCGCCCGCTAAGCCTGCGCAAGCACATGGAAGCATACGAGGCGCAGGGGCGGGCGGCGAATATTCCGACAGATGCGGGTGCGGTCCCCATGGCGGCGGTTCAGACCGAGGCAGCCGAGGCGCGCCCATAATATTGGCGTGAAGAAACGCCGCGCGCCGCAGACAGCCGACGCGCGGCGGTGCGCGGCCCTCATCCATATCGCGGCCCTCATCCATATAAGGAATAAGGAGAAGATCGTGACTAGCGACGTGCAGCCTCCGGATTCATTCCATCCGGAACAGGAGTACACCGACGGGCTTCACGCCGAGGTTCTCGAGGAACTTCGGGTCGGAGAGCACAACTATAAATACCGTCTCATCAATGGCATCGTGATGCCGCCGTACGTCACGCCTTCGCGATACGAGCTGTCGAGGACGATCGGGCTCCGCGCGAACGACGTGTGCTACACCGGCTACCCGAAGTCGGGGACCAACTGGCTGGCGCACATTCTCGTGCGAATCGTCAATGACGGCGAGGTTCCGCATGACAAGACGTTACGTGACAGCCTGCACTGGATCGAGAGCTCGACGCACTATTCGCGGACGCGGGCGGAGCTCGACGCGCTGCCATCTCCGCGAATCTTCTCGAGCCACATGCCGTTCCACATGGCGCTGGGCGGCGATCCGCTGAGCAATTCCTGCAAGCACGTTTACATCGCGCGCAATCCAAAGGACGTTGCGGTCTCGTACTACCACTTCGAGGCCGGCCAACCGTGGTCCGGACGATACGATGGTGCGTGGTCGCACTGGCTGCAGATGTTCGTGGACGGCCAGGTGCAGCGCGGCGACTGGTTCGCTCACGTGCTCGGTTGGTGGAAGCATCGTGACGCGGCCAACGTCCATTTCATGACCTACGAAGATCTCCTCACGGATTTTCGTGGCGAGCTTCGGCGTCTTGCGCGGTTCCTCGAAGTCGAGCTGTCGGATGCGGTCGTGAGCACGATCGAGGAGCGCACCGCCTTCAACAACATGAGGCAGGACCGGTTCAGCAACCTGCATGACGTCGTGGAAATGAAGCATCTGTATCGCAAAGGATCCGTTGGGTCTTGGAAGGAGCAGTTCACGGTGGCCCAGAGCGACGGGTTCGACGAGATATACGAGCGACAGATGCGCGGCACTGGTCTCGAGTTCAGATTCGAGTAGGATCGCCACAGACTACCGATGATCGACGAACCCTCTTTCGATTCGCCCGCGTTGGCGGCTCGTCCGCTGGCGAACTCCTCGGAACCGAGCCCGGGACATTCGCACGACGCGTCGACGGTGAGCGCGCGAGTCGAGTATCGCGAGACGAGTAAGCGCTCCGTCATTAAGGCGGTGTCATGGCGCTGCCTGGGCACGGCAACCACCGGCGTGTTGGTGTTCGCGGCAACACATCGCTTGTCGCTCGCTGCGACGATCAGCGTCGCCGAGTTTTCGACCAAGGTCGTGTTGTTCTGGTTGCATGAACGCCTCTGGAACGCGAGCGGGTTCGGACGCTACGTCGTGAAAGCGGGGTCGCGATGAGCGTCGCGCCAACGAGCGCGGGCACCGGTCTCGATGCGCTGGAAAACGAAGCGATCGAGATCTTCCGCGAGGGCGTCGCCTGTTCAGCCGCGCCGGTGATGCTGTATTCGATCGGCAAAGACTCGTCGGCGATGCTGCGCCTGGCGCAGAAGGCGTTTTGGCCTGGACCGCTGCCGTTTCAACTTCTGCACATCGACACGACGTGGAAGTTTCGCGCGATGATCGAGTTTCGAGACGTGGTCGCGCAATCACCAGGAGTGCGTATGCTGGTGCACACCAACCGCGACGGGCTCGCGGCGGGAATCAATCCATTCGTGCACGGCTCCGAGCGCTATACGGACGTCATGAAGACGATGGCGCTCCGTCAGGCGATCGACCAGTACGGCTTCGACCTCGCCTTCGGGGGGGCGCGGCGCGACGAGGAGAAATCGCGCGCGAAGGAGCGTGTGTTCTCCCTGCGCACGCGAGGCCACCGCTGGGATGCGAAAGCGCAACGCCCCGAGCTGTGGAATCTCTACAACACCAGGCTGAACCCAGGTGAGACCTTGCGTGTTTTTCCGCTCTCGAACTGGACCGAGGCGGATGTCTGGCGCTACCTCGCCCGCGAGCGGGTGGACGTCGTGCCGCTCTATTTCGCGAAGGAGCGTCCGGTCGTCGTTCGGGAGGGACAGCTCATCATGGTGGACGACGATCGTCTGCCGCTCGCCGACGGCGAACAACCGACCCTGCGTCGCGTTCGATTCAGGACCCTTGGCTGCTACCCGCTCACGGCGGCGATAGAGAGCGACGCCGTGACGGTCGACGACGTCATCGCCGACACCGTCGCCGCGCGCTTCTCGGAGCGCCAGGGGCGACTCATCGACCACGACGGCTCTGGCTCGATGGAGCGCAAGAAGCAGGAGGGCTACTTCTGAGCGTCCTACGATTTTGCACGTGCGGCAGCGTCGACGACGGAAAGTCAACCCTGATCGGACGCTTGCTCTTCGAGACCCAGCAGATTTTCGAGGACCAACTCGAGGCGCTCGGTCGGGACTCGGCGCGCTACGGCACCCAGGGCGACGAGCGCGATCTCGCGCTGCTGCTCGACGGGCTGCAGGCCGAACGAGAGCAGGGGATCACCATCGACGTGGCGTATCGATTCTTCGCGACGCCGCGTCGGCGATTCATCGTCGCCGACACGCCGGGGCACGACCAGTACACACGCAATACCGCGACCGGCGCGTCGACGGCCGACGTGGCGGTCGTCCTCGTCGACGCGCGAAAGGGGATGACGGAACAGACCTACCGGCATTCTCGGATCGTCGCGCTGCTCGGTGTCCGCCGTGTGGTGCTCGCCGTGAACAAGATGGATCTGATCGACTGGGACGCAGGCGCGTTCGATCGTCTCGCGAGCGCGTATTGCACGTTCGCGAAGTCGGTCGGTTGCATCATGCCCACGGTGATTCCCATGTCGGCGTTGCGCGGCGACAACGTCACGCGGCGTTCGGAGCGGGCAGCCTGGTACGATGGTCCGTCGTTGCTCGAATATCTCGAGACCGTCGAGGTGGACGCGCCGTCCGAGCTGCCTTTTCGCTTCCCGGTGCAGTTCGTTAACCGGCCGCATGCCGACTTTCGCGGATACTGCGGACGCGTGGCCAGCGGCACGGTACGGGCGGGCGATCAGGTGCGCGTCGTGCCCGGAGGCCGGCAGACGACCGTGAAGGAAATCGTCGTCTACGGCGGCACGCGTTCAGTCGCTCGCGCGGGTGACTCAGTCGCACTCACCTTGACCGACGACGTCGATGTGGGCCGTGGCGACGTGATCACGAGCAGCAGCGATCCGATCCCGGCAACTGATCGGTTTACGGCAACGATGGTGTGCCTGTCGGAGCAGGGGCTGGTTGCCGGACGCTCGTATGTGCTGAAGGCGCACACGCGGCAAGCCACGGCGTTGATCACCGCCATCCGGCACCGGATCGATGTGACGACCGGTGCGCCGCTTGCCGCGACGATGCTTCAAGCGAACGAGATCGGCGTTATCGGATTGGCATCGGACGCCCCATTGGCGCTGGAGACCTATTCGCGCTCGCGCACGCTCGGCGCGTTCATCTTGATCGACCGGATCACGAATGCGACCGTTGGCGCCGGCATGATCGATCGCTTGACGCCGGAAGACCTCACGTGGAGCACATTCTTCGTCGGCCGCACGGAGCGCGCGGCGCTCAAGACTCAGCGGGCGAGCTGCATCTGGTTGACGGGCCTCTCCGGCGCCGGCAAGTCGACGATCGCCAACCTGCTTGACAAGCGCTTGTATGCGGCCGGACGGCATGCCTACGTGCTCGACGGTGACAATATCCGCCATGGGTTGTCGCGCGATCTCGGCTTCTCTCGAGACGATCGTGTGGAGAACGTGCGGCGCGTTGCGGAAGTAGCGCGGTTGATGGCCGATGCCGGCCTCATCGTCATTGTCGGCATGATCTCGCCATTCCGCTCGGAACGGGACTTCGCGCGGTCGCTGTTTCCGGACGGCGAGTTCATCGAGGTCTTTGTGGCCACGCCGCTCGACGAATGTCGCCGGCGCGACCCGAAGGGGCTGTATGAGCGCGCGGAGCGTGGCGCGATCCCGGAATTCACGGGCGTTGATAGCGTGTACGAAACGCCCCAACGACCCGAGATCGTGATTGACACGCTCGAACTCAGTCCGGAGCAGGCCGTGGAGCAGATCGTGAGCCGTCTCCCACAGCCTTCTTCATCCCAGTGAATGTCGTCCGCGTCGCCGTGCCAACCAGTTGCTGCCGCCTAGATATGCGTGAGGATTTGGTTGAGCCGTGCGACCATCGCCGCTGGATCATCGAGCAGTCCCGCGCTCAACAGCGCGTTGTCGAGCAACTGTTGAGCGATGAGCGCCGCCGTCTCGGGTTCGGTCGTACGTGCGCCATCGAGTCGTTGGATCACGCGATGGCGAGGATTGATCTCGAGCTTGACGCGAACGGCGGCCTGGCCCTCCGCGCGATTCATCGCGCGCATCATGCGGCGCACGTTCGGCGACGTCAACCGGTCCGTGCTGATGGCGAGCACCGGCGAGTCGACGAGGCGGTCGCTCACCACGACTTCCGTGACGCGCTCCCCGAGCATCTCGCGCAACCAGGCGATCAACCCGTCCATGCTCTCGGTGGCCGGCTGATCCGGATTGGCGCCTTCGTTCTCAGCCGGCGCCTCGGTCGACGCGCTCGGCAATTGCACATTCGCATGATCCGCGGCGATGATGCGCTTCTCGGCGAAGTTGATGATGTTGCTCATTACATATTCGTCGACCGGCTCGAAGCAGAAGAGCACCTCGAATCCATGCGCGCGAAGGCCTTCGAGATACGGGCCGCTCTCGAGGGCGCGGCGGCTCGGTCCGATCAGATAGTAGATCTCTGACTGGCCCGGCTTCATGCGCGCGACGTAGTCATTGAAGGACGTGAGCGTTCCGGGGGCGGTGGAAGAAGACTCGTACCGCAAGAGCTTCGAGAGGCTCTCCCGCTGTGAGAAATCCGTGGCGGCCCCCTCCTTGATGTACTGTGCAAACTCGCGGTAGAACGCTTCGTACTCCTGTGGCTGCCGCGATGCGGTCTCGTCCAGGAAGCGGAGCACGCGCACCGTCAACAAGCTCTTAAGCTTGGCGACGAGGGCCCGATCCTGGGTCGCCTCGCGCGACAAGTTGAGTGGAATGTCTTCGCTGTCGACGACGCCCCGCAGAAACCGCAGCCAGTTCGGCAGCAGATCCTTCGGTCGCGCGTCGATCAACACGCGGCGCGAGTAGAGCGCCACGCCGGTTTCACCGTGCGGGAGGCCCACCTTCTCCGGATTGGTCTCCGGAACGAAGAGCAGCGTATGCAAGGATAGTGGCGCGTCCGCGGCGAAATGCAGCCGGAGGCGCGGCGTGTCGTAGGCATGCCCCTGGAAGCGATAAAATTCGGCGTACTGCTCGTCGGTGATCTCGCTTTTCTGGCGAAGCCACAGCGCTTCGACCGTGTTGATGCGATCGCCGTTGAGGTAGATCGGAAAGGAAACGAACACGCTGTGGCGTTCGAGCACGTCGCGGATCTTCCAGTCGCTGGCGAAGTCGCTGCAGTCGTCGCGTAGCTCGATGACGATGCGCGCGCCGCGCCGCTCATTGTCCGCTTCCGCGATCGTGTACGAGCCCGTGCCGTCGCTTGCCCAGACGTAGCCCGGCTCGTTCGGCCGCCATGATCGTGTGTAGACGGTCACACTCTTGGCGACCATGAACGCGGAATAGAATCCGACGCCGAATTGGCCGATGAGGTGGTCCGGCTTCGCTGCGTCTGCGTGCAGCCCTTCGAGAAAGGCTTTGGAGCCGGAATGGGCGATCGTGCCGAGGTTGGCGATCAGCTCGTCACGCGTCAATCCGACGCCGGAGTCCTCGATGGTGAGGGTTTTCGCGGTTGGGTCCGTCGTGACGTTGATCTGGAGCGGCGCATCCTGCTCGTAGACCTCGTGCTCGGTCAGCTGAAGATGGCGGAGCTTCTCGAGTGCGTCCGATGCGTTCGAAACCAGCTCTCGGGCAAAGACTTCGTTATCGGCATACAGGGACCGCGCGACGATGTCGAGAAGTTGCTTGATCTCGGCCTGAAAGTCGAGGCGTTCGGTCTGTGGGTGCGTCGGGATGGTCATCGATTCAGGTGGCGGTTGGCAGGCAGAGTAGGCCCAATACTGCGATCCGCACCAACGGGTCGCAAGGCCCGGGCGTAGTCGTTGAAGCTCCCTAATTCAATACGGCGCGCTGCCGCGCCGGCCAGATGGCTGCGGACGCGAGTGACGCATCGTTGGTGTCATTGGAACGCCTTCGCATCGTTAGTATCAAGTAGAACGTCCCAATGATACGTCGACGCGCGCGGCATGGGATCGTAATCGATACATCGCGGTCTTGCGTCGCCCGCCGCCTCAGTGCACAATACCTTGCCGCCGCTGCCGGCGGCTCTGGCTCGCGCGTCATGGGCCAAGCCGCGAAGCGGGATCGCTGTTCGCTCCTCCGCCAGTGCGTGGCCCGGTCGGCATCCACAAGATCATATGAGCTGCTCACAGCCCCTGGAAGCATCTACTTGCTCGCCGACAGTCAAACGCTTTTCCCCAGCGGGTCCCCAACCTCGTTCGCTGAGGATGCTCGATCACTACTGGCGGATGCGGACCCGTGCGCAGCCTACATCGGCGCGGCCAACGGAGACGATCCCGCGTTCTACGGAATCTTCGAAGCGGCCATGGACGTCGCCGGCATTCCCCATCGACAGATGATTCCGTCGGCCCATTCAGCTAAGGACACGCGGTATCTGGAGCGTGCCGATGTCATCGTCATCGCCGGAGGAGACACGCGTCGCGGCGCCGAGGTGCTGGCGTCGACCGGCATGGGGCAGCTGATCGTCGACCGCCACCTCGCGGGTGCCGTGATCGTCGGCGTGTCGGCCGGCGCCGTGCTCCTCGGGCAGTCAGGCTGGATCGAGGACGCCGAGTCACATGACGGCACCGAGTCGGCCGAGCGGGTGGATGCGCTGTCGCTCGTGCCGTGGATGGTCGATGCTCACGACGAGGCAGCAGGGTGGCCACGGCTCCTGCGCCGCCTGTGCCAGGGTGAGCCCTACGCGCGCGGCCTCGGACTCCCAACGGGAGGTGGCCTGGTCGTCCATGGCGATGGTTCCCTTCGACCGCTCCGCAAGCCGATTCTCGAGTTGAAACAGGTCGGCGACGAGATCGTGCACACTCTGCTCTGGCCAGAGGCCGAAGGGGTGGAATCTCCATCGCTCACCCAAGCGGGCCGACGATAGAATAGGCTTGCGAGAAGCCACCGCCCGAAGCTCTCGCGACAACCATCACTTCAAGGACAGGTATCATGAGCGAGCTTCCACACAAGTTGTCGCAAGGCGTTCATCCAGTGACGTATCGCACAAGGCGCGGCGACGCGCGCACGGAGTTGAAGGAAGCAATCGAGCGTAAGTACGTGCACGTGTTCTTCACCGAAACGCGCGGCGGCACCGAACTCGGATTCCCCCTGGACGAAACGCTCAGCAACGTGTCGGAGGCTGATTGGCAGAGGGGTGAAGGGTCGGTGCGGCTCGTCGGGGCGCTCAAGCTCGACGGCGTTCCGGTGCGCTGCGTCGTCGACCTCGACGTGGGCACGGTCGAGGGCAATGGCCGCCTCGAGATCCTCAGTGCGTAGGCGGTACAGAGGCCAGCGGCCGTCAATTGACCATGCGCATGGCACAACGATCCGCCGAGGATAGGTTGGCGGACGACGACGTTGGCCTGCGATGGCCACGCCGGACCGATGTCGACGAGTTGGCCGACGCAGTCCAAGTACTGTGGGTATGCCTCGATGCCTCAAGGGAGCGATTGGCGAGCTCGGAGACCGTGCTCTCGTTGGACCTGTGTGAACGTGCCACGTCGGCATCCTGCGCCGATGCTCGCGACGCGCTACGTCGCGGGCCGAGGAAGTTTGCAGGAATTCTTGTCGCGTTTCTCCGGCTCTGCCAACGGACGTTGAGCTTGTGTACAGCGAATGGCGAGTGCCATTGCTCGATCCGCGCATCGATCGCACGGGGCCGCAGTTCTACGTCACTCACCCGGGTGGACTTGCGCTGTTCGACAACGACGTTTGGCGTCGCAGTGGCGTGAACGTCGAGCGCATGTTGAGCTGGAGTCAAGGGGTGCGCGAGGGCAGTATACTCGCGCCGGGCGATGCCCAGCGCAGTGAGCGACCGGACCGCCCAGATCCGCGCGGCCGGCGAAGGTGGTCGAGTTGGGCCACATCACGATTGCGCGGGTGCGGCAGCGTATCGGGTTCAAATCGCATCCGGTGGCCTGCTACCTCGCGAGGAATCTGTCCATCTGCGCCGCGACACCGACGCGGCCGAGACGACGGCAAGCGCGCACTACACGAGCGCGAGATTTCTCGGCTTCCCGATTCGCGTGGTGGCCACCCAATCGACGCGCCGGGAGGTCCATCTGATCTCCTCTAGTCTGTCGGCGCACACGATTGGGGCGGTCGTCGCGTGGGTGGCGGCGCATCCACGCGTAACGCCGCACTACTCCTTCACTTATGGCTCCTCGCTGAATCAGTGGGCATACAGCAATCCGGCGCATCCCATCCGTGTCGACCGGACTTGAGTTACCGCCCACTAGATCGCTGCACGACCTGAATTTCAA
Organism: Gemmatimonadota bacterium; assembly: GCA_028287345.1. Lineage (GTDB taxonomy): Bacteria > Gemmatimonadota > Gemmatimonadetes > Gemmatimonadales > Gemmatimonadaceae > AG11. Next base: position 11,273 of record JAQBPV010000069.1, on the reverse strand, counting down.
CTACACCTGGGACTCACCCCGGCCGACCACACCCATGCGCATTCGCGTCCACCACGTCGTCATGGCCCTCATCTTCTCGGTCCTAGTGCCGTGCCACGGTGCACTCGCACAACAGCCGGTGGAGGTCGTCCGCGGTCGTGTCACGGACGATTCGAGTCGCGCCGTCATCGCGGCCACCGTGATGGTCACGCGCGGGCCGGACCGCCTCACGCTCTCGGCCACAACCGATAGCGCTGGCCACTTCCGGGTGCAATTCGACAACGGCACCGGCGACTACTTGGTCTATGTGTCTTTTCCCTCCTTCAAGACGGCGCGGCGTCGCGTGCAGCGTCAGGCGAGCGAGCACGAACTCGTCGCAGACTTCACGCTGGCGCGAGATATGGCTCTGCTCGCCGCGGTCAAGGTGACGGCCGACAAGCCTGTGCGGGCGACGAACACCGTCAGCCCCCGCGAACTCGAGACGGGCGCGTCCGAGAAGTGGAGCGACGGTGTCAACGGACGCATCTCGCCGACCGAAGCTGGGGACCTGAACGCCACCGCGGCCACGATGTCCAATATCACGATGGGCGCGTTGGGCCCCTCGATCCTCGGCTCTGGGCCGGAGTCCAATCTCAGCACGCTGAACGGCATGAACCTCGCGACGGGGTCGCTGCCACGTGCCGCGAGAACGGAAACCCGTGTCACCGGGGCCACGTTCGATCCCACGCGCGGTGGATTCGCCGGCGCGAACATCGACGTACACCTCGGCCCGGGCGACCGGTTCTATCAGCGTCGCAATGGCTTCTTGACGCTCGATCCGCCTTCACTGCAATTCACCGATCCAACAGGCCGATACCTCGGCGCACGCAGCGGGGGCTTTCGCGGGAGCCTTGGTGCTGACGGTGAACTCATTCGCCAAGCGCTCACATACAATATTTCCGTGGACCTCGCGCGCACGACGAGCGATCCCGTCACGCTGGTCGACGCCGGGCCCGACGCCCTGCTGCGCGCCGGTCTCGCGCCAGATTCTGTGGCGCGGCTGGTTGCCGTGGCCAACCCGCTCGGGCTCGCACTTACCGGCAAGGGACTGCCCTCGAACCGCGAGCATGACGCATTCACCGCGCTTGCTCGCTTCGACGACACCCGCGACACGCTCCGGACACGCGCCTTCACAACGTACTTCGGCAGCACCACCGACGGTGCGTTGGGATTCGGGCCACTGGCCGCGCCATCCTCATCTGGCGAACGCAGCGAGCGCACCGTTGGGGCACAGCTCACCATCGGTGACTATGTAGGCGAGGGGCGGCGTGTGCTGACGGAGACACGCCTTTCGGGCAGCGCTGTGAACACTCGCGTGTCCCCCTATCGCGCCATGCCGGGCGCGGACGTGCTCGTGCGATCATCCGCGCTGGACGCCACCAGTGACGTGACCGACGTGACGTTGGGCGGCGGTTCCGGCCTCTCCATGGACGACCGCAAGTGGACGCTGGAGGGCTCGAACGAGACGACGTTCAACGCTGGCGGGCGCCGTCATCGCTTTCGCACGCAGATCTGGGCTCGCGCCGATGGCGTCACGCAGTCCGGCATTCCGAACCAACTGGGTAGCTACTCGTACAACTCCATCGCAGACCTGCAAGCGGGGCTGCCGTCCGGTTTCTCGCGCACGTTGTCGCAGCCAGCGCGCTCGGGCACGGTCTGGAACGGGGCTGCGGCCATCGCGCATCAGTGGGCGCCCTCGAAGTTCTTCAGCCTCCTGTACGGAGCGAGGCTGGAGGCAGACGGCTTCGTCCAGGCCCCGCCTCGAAACGCGGCCCTCGAACAGGCGCTCGGCGTCACCACGGGCGCCGCTCCCAATCGTCTTCACGTGAGTCCGAGACTCGGGTTCTCCTACATGTACAACCGTGACAAGGAGAACCAAAACGGAACGAACCAGACCCCAGTGGGCCGCTTCTATCGCAGCCAGACCGGGGTCATTCGCGGCGGAATTGGCGAGTTCCGGGACCTGCTCCGTCCCGGCATCCTTGCTGATGCGTCCGCGTCGACAGGACTCGCGGGCGGAACGTCGGCGCTTTCATGTGTCGGCTCCGCCGTGCCCTCGGCAGATTGGCTGCGCTTCGCGAGCGATCCCGCGTCCATTCCGACACGGTGCGCCGACGGCAGCGGCATCCTGGCGGATCATGCACCGCCAGTCACTCTCATCGACCCGTCGTACGACGTGCCACACAGCTGGCGCGCGTCGCTGGATTGGAACGCGAGTTCGCACTCCATCCTCTATCGGGTGGCGGGCCTGGCATCCTATGACCTGTCCCAACCCGGCACGGTGGACGCCAACTTCGCGGGCGGATCGCGCTTTACGCTGGCCAGCGAGAATAATCGCCCTGTGTTCGTCACACCCGCATCCATCGACCCCGCGAGCGGCGGCGTCTCGCCCACGGAGTCGCGCATCTCGTCACAGTTCGGGCGCGTGACCAAACGGGTCAGTGACCTGCGCGGGTACGGTGGGCAACTCACCTTCGGCATCTCGCCGGACATCTTACGCTTTCGCGCCCGAGGGATGTTCAACGCATCGCTCAACTACACCATCCAGGAGACCAGGCGAGAATTCCGGGGCTTCGATGGCGCCGGCTTTGGAGACCCGCGCCAGAAGGAGTGGGCGCCGGGCATAAATGACGCGCGCCACGTCGTGGTGTTCGCCGGAGGGTTCAATTTCCCCAAGACGGGAGCTGTCACGCTGTTCGCGCGGGCGCAGTCCGGACTTCCGATCACGCCGCTGGTTCAGGGTGATGTGAATGGCGACGGACGTGGAGGCGATCGTGCTTTCGTGCCGGACCCAACGCGCGAGACCGACGCGGCGCTGGCCGCACAAATCAAGTCGCTGCTCGCCACAGGATCGCCGACCGCCGTGAGTTGCCTCTCACAGAACTTCGGTTCAGTTGTGGGACGCAACGCATGTCGCGGACCCTGGACGCAGTCGCTGAACATGCAGTGGCGCCCACCAACTCCCTCGCGATGGGGAGGTCGCGTCGGACCGACCATCTATCTCCAGAACATCCTCTCCGGCGTCGATCAGCTCGCCCACGGAAGCAACGGCCTGCGCGGATGGGGTTCATCCAATGCGCCGGATCCCATCCTGCTCATTCCCCGCGGATACGATGCCGCGGCGCAGCGCTTTCGCTACGATGTGAATCCACGCTTCGCGGACACGCGTCCTGGACGCACGATTGCGTTGAATCCCTTCCGTGTCGTCGTGGATTTCTCGTTCAATTTCGCGACGGACTACGACGTCCAGCAGCTGCGCCGCGCCTTAGAGCCGGTGCGGGGAATCGAAGGCGTGTGGCGTCGCCGCACAGCCGATTCACTCGCGGCGTTCTACCTGGCCAGCACGTCCAGCGTGCACAAGGTCCTACTGGAGGAGTCCGATTCGCTCTTCTTGAGCAACGCCCAGGTTTTGGCGATTCGTTCAGCCGACTCTGCCTTCTCGGCGCGTGTGCGCGCGATCTATGCGCCGCTCGGCGAGTTCCTCTCCAAGGGTCAAGGTAATGCCGGCAAAGCCGAATTCGACAGCGTGGAGACAACGGAGAAGGAGTATTGGCGGATCTTCTGGCAGCAGCCCGAGATCGCAGACTCGCTCATTACGCCGGCCCAGCGGGAATTGATGCCGATGCTGAGGAACATGCTGGCCACGCCCGTGCCGGCCCGGGAGCATAGTCAGTGGCAGTTCGGTCATCCGGTCACGTACAGCGACAAGCCGAAACGCCCCGATACGGTGAGGCCCTGACGGAGTAGACTGACGGCCGGCGGAGTTTTGTTGGGTGATTGCTGGGTAGTTGGCACGAAGTGACGCAACCATGGCTTGGCCGGCTCCGTCGCGTGGTGCGGAGTCAAGTAATCCGGCGCATCGCATACGTGCCGTCCAAACTTGGGGTTACCCTTTCCAACCGTCGCACCGCCGTCTTTAAGGACGGCGAGAATTCGATTGCACTCGGCCTCTCCTTCACTCGAATCCAAGCTCGTCGATACCTTCGCGTGCACGCTGGTGGCGAGCGAGGAGCCAGCGATGCTTCGCCGCGAGGTCGAGCTCCATGGACATGTTCTACGATATGTTCTCGAAGGCGTGCAAGGGCGTCGATCGACTCCTCCAATTCTCGAGCGTTCCAGCGCGGCCGACCGACATAGGCTTCCAGTCGTCAGTCTTTGGAATTGGCAAGAATCACTCATGAATAAAGTGCGTCTATAGCAATTTGTCTTTGCGAACGATCATAAATACTGTGGCGCGATTGTCTTCGAAAGAGGACCCTGGCACTCTTGCGCGATGCGCCGGCGCGTCGCAAGTTGCGCCGCCGCCCTTCGCCGCCGGGGGACGCGCGAACGTCAATAGTGCTGGTTACCCGTCCATTTGATGGCGCATTCTGACTTGATTGCCAGATTCCTCGAGATGGCCTAGTCTCAGGCAGTGTTCTTCGGTTTTGTCCTGGGCTCGGGCTGGAATAATCCAGGAATGCGCGGTCGAACGGGTCCGGTGCTAGGCTCGTTCATGATCGCGCAGCACCGGCTAGACCGCCGCAGGCCGCCAAAGCGTCGCGCCCGAGGCACGTGTGGCGCGCGCGCCGTCGACGTGAAGGCCAAAGAATTCTCCGCCGGGTGCCTGTCGGCCGCCGCCGCTGAGGAGGCCACCGCTGTCGACGGGAGCGTAGCCCATGTCACAGACCAGACGCGCGACGGTACCCTTCGAGCGCTCGCAGTCGGCTGCGAGGAAGATCGCGCGCCGCCGCTCGAGCGGCAGGTGCAGTGTGCTATGCTCGCGCAGTTCCTTGTACCAAATCGTATTGAACGCTTTGACGACGCGCGATGCGCCGAGCGCGCGCGCGAGCACATAGCTGGAGTGTGTTGCGTGGATCGCGTCGAGGCTTCGATCCTCGAGAAATGGATTCATCGTGTCCACGATGACGCGTTCGCGAAGCACGTCCGCGTAGGCGGCCAGCGCCTCGCGGTGACACCAGGGGATGGCGATCACGACTATGTGGCCGAATGCCGCGGCGTCGGCCGGGTGGGACGCGATGGTCGCGGTGCCGATCGAGGCCGCAATGTCGCGCAGTTCGGATGGGGCGCGGCGGCCGCTGATCGCCACCTCATAGCCTGCACGCACACCAAGCTCGGCGATCGCGAGCCCCATTCGGCCGGTTCCGATGATTCCGATTCGCATCGACGGGAAGTGGAGACGGATGGATCGCGCTGCGACGGCGCTGGCGCTGGTCTGACAGCAATAGTAATGTATGAACTCCAGCTGTAACGCAACGATAGCGCGCGAATGCGCACCGGGCGTGTCGGGCTATCTGCGTCGTGCGTCATCATCAAACTTCCGAGGCCTTTCGCGTGCCCATGCCTGAGCCGGTTCGTCGCGTCGTAATCGTTGGTGGAGGATCCGCCGGCTGGATGACGGCCGCCTACCTGACCCGCGCGTTCGGCAGAAGGATAGACGTGCAGCTCGTCGAGTCGCCAACCGTGGGCACCATCGGTGTCGGCGAGGCGACCTTCAGCACGATTCGCCTGTTCTTCGAGTTTCTCGGACTGGAAGAGAAAGACTGGATGCCGCATTGCGATGCCACGTACAAGCTCGCGATTCGCTTCGTCAACTGGAACGCGCAACAGACGGATTTTTACCATCCGTTTCAGCGGCTGGAGGTGGCCAGTGGGTTCACAGCGAGCGAGTGGTGGCTGAAGCTGATGCCGGATGCGCCGTTCGACCGCAACTGTTTCGTGGTGCCGGACCTCTGCGAGCGCAAGCTGTCGCCGCGCTTTCTCGACGGACGCGTGTATGACACGACGTTCGAGAAATGGATGGAACGACAGGCCGCTCCGGAAAAGAACGTCCTGGAGAACCTTCGGGTCCAGTACCCTTACGCGTATCACTTCAACGCTGGGCTCCTCGCGAACTACTTGCGCGACTACGCGATCGAGAGGGGCGCACGGCAGATCCTCGACGACGTCGAGGAAGTGAAGCTCCGTGACGACGGAGCCATCGATCATCTGATGCTCCGGGAACACGGCGCGCTCGAAGGCGATCTGTTCATCGACTGCACCGGCTTTCGTGGCTTGCTCATCAACCGGGCGCTCGGCGAGCCCTTCGTGTCGTTCGCTGAGTCGCTGCCGTGCGATCGCGCGATCGCGATGCAGATACCGCGCGATACGGCGCGCGACGGAATCAACCCGTATACCACCTCCACGGCACTCAGCTCAGGGTGGGTCTGGAACATTCCGCTGTATCGGCGTGATGGAACGGGTTATGTCTATTCCAGCGCGTTCACCTCGCCGGAAGACGCCGAACGCGAATTCCGCCAACACCTCGGGCCGGCCGGTGACGATGCCAAGGCGCTGCACATCACCATGCGGATTGGTCGCAACGAACGATCATGGGTTCGGAATTGCGTGGCGATAGGTCTGTCGAGCGGCTTCGTCGAGCCGCTAGAGTCGACAGGAATCTTCTTCATCCAGCACGCTATCGAACAGCTGGTGACACACTTCCCCAACAGCACATTCAACGAGCGCGTGATCACGGCGTACAATACCGCTGTAGCGCAGTGTATCGACGGTGTGCGTGATTTTCTTACCTTGCATTACTTCGCCAGCAGCCGCGCGGACACCCCATTCTGGCGAGCGACCAAGACCGAAATCAAGGTGTCGGATGCGCTTCGGCAACGGTTAGAGCTGTGGAAAATCAAATCGCCGACCAACCGAACGATTCCGACAGCGTTCCACGGCTTCGAAGCGTACTCGTACTCAGTGATGCTCCTCGGTCTCGGCTACCGTCCGGTGCACAGCAATCCGGCGCTCGATCACGTCGACCCGTCGGACGCCGAGCGAATGTTCGTCAAACTTCGCAGTAGGACGAAGGAGCTCGTCTCGACGCTGCCCTCGCAATTCGATTATCTCACGCAAATGCATGGCCGCGTCGGTGCGGAGACGCTTGTCGGAGGCAGCCGCTGATTTCAGCGGTGTCGTCGCGCACGCCGCAAGTCCGCTTGTTCTTCCTTGCCGGTGACGGCGATGCCGTCGCTACCGGCAACAAGTACGAGTGCTGTCGTTGCACGATGCGATCAGAATGGCGGAAGCATCGGCGACGATCGACAGCCGGTCCTACGGCCGGGCGAGCATCTCGTTCGCGTGGGCTTGCACGTGATCGGTTTCGTGCTTGCGCCGTTGCGGCGCGCCGAGCAGCGCGAAGACTTACGCGAGAGCATCGACGTCAAGTGTCGCCTCTCGCGGCGTGAACCCATCTCGCCCGAGAACTGCGCGGAGCGAGCCGTCGAGGTCCGCGAGGAGCCGTATTCAAGCTGGCCCAACTCGACGCCTATTCCGCCGGAGTGGGAACTGCAGTGGGAACTGCAGTGGGAATAGCCGCTGGCCTGTGCAAGCACACGGGATCTACGACGGGCAGTGTCATACCGCGAACGGGCACGCGTCCACGTTCGTCGATGACGACCGCTCACTGACTCGCCAGGCGAGGTAGCGAATGTCCGAAGCAGCCGATCGATCGATCCCTACGCAGCCACGCCGGTTTCCGTTCGGGTTGGCCTATCTCGTCCTCGTAGGCATTCCGGTGGGGTTCGTTCTGGTGGCCTTGCGCCTCGGCGAGCATTTGCCGCTGCTCGGCGAGAGAGTGACGGCCCCGGAAATTCGCAAGGCGACTGCTGGTCTGGATCTTGGCCTGCTCGTGATTCAGATGGTGGCCATCATCAGCGCTGCCCGAGTCGTTGGTACCATCGCGAAGTACGTCGGACAACCGCGCGTGGTCGGCGAGATGGTGGCGGGCTTGCTTCTCGGTCCGTCGGTGCTCGGACGCTTGGCGCCCGGCCTCTCGACGCACCTGTTCCCCACGGCGAGTCTCGGGTTTCTCAACGCGCTCGCACAGGTTGGGCTTCTCCTTTTCATGTTTCTCGTCGGTGTGGAGCTGGACCCGCGGCACGTGCGGGAATCCGGCCGAACCGCCGTGCTCACGAGCCACATCAGCATCCTGCTGCCATTCACGCTCGGAACGCTGATATCGCTTTGGCTATTTCCAACGCTGGCGCCGCCGGGCGTGCCCTTCATGCCATTCGCTCTATTTATGGGTGCGGCGATGAGCGTCACGGCATTTCCGGTGCTTGCGCGCATCCTCGGCGAGCGCGGTCTCATTGGAACACCACTTGGTGCGCTGGCGATCGCCTGCGCCGCCGTCGACGACATCACCGCCTGGTGCATGCTGGCCGCAGTGGTGCTGGTGGCGAGGGCAGGCGATCAACGGTCGTTGGCGGTAACCGTTATCGGTACAGCTGTCTATCTCGCTTTCATGTTCACGATCGGACGTCGAGGACTTGCGCGTCTCGCGCACCGGTTCGAGCGACGGCCGCACGCCCAGGAGGGCTTTCTCGCGACGCTTTTGGTGGTCACTCTGGCGTCAGCGTGCATTACCGAAAGGCTCGGGATTCACGCTTTGTTCGGCGCATTCGTTGTCGGTGCACTGGTTCCCAACAGCCCGACGATCACGGAGGCGGTCACCTCTCGCCTCCGCGATTCGATCACTGTGCTATTGCTGCCGCTCTATTTCGCGCTTACCGGACTGAGGACGTCGGTGGTACTGATCTCGGGCGGACACATGTGGCTGATTCTTGGCGCAATCCTGCTCGCCGCGATCTCGGGCAAGTTCTGCGGCTCGGCGTTGGCTGCTCGCGTGACAGGTATACGTTGGCCGGATGCGTTAGCTCTTGGTGCACTGATGAACACGCGCGGGCTCATGGAACTCGTTTTCCTCAACGTCGGCCTCGACACCGGAGTGCTGTCGCCTACGCTATTTGCCATGATGGTCATCATGGCGGTCACGACGACGGCAATGACGACGCCGCTGCTAGACTTGGTGAACAGGTACCGGTCGGCGAGCGCAATGCTGGCGCCGTAGCGCCAGTTCGGCGCATGCTGGCAACGAGGTAATCGTGCATACGGCCAACGCCATCGTCGATCACGGATCGCGAGGCTGCGTGGCTGAACCGGACGTGCTTTCGCGCGCCGGTGTGCAATCGCCGAGCTGCGCGCCGGAGAGCTCGGCGATGCTGTGGCGTGCAGCCGGCGGCAGCGACAAGCTTCAATCGACGCAATCAGGGCGCCCGCGATCATCCGCTCCAAGCCATTCATGCGCTGGTGATTCGGATTGGCTGCCCTCTTGCCGCGCTTCCAGGTGCTGTACTCGACAACGGGTCGTCAGTCGATTCCACCGGAGAGGCCGTTGCGGGCTCTGCTCCTGCAAACGCTCTACATGATCCGGAGTGAGCCAACTGATGAAGCAACTCGACTACACCTCGCGTTCCGGTGTTTCGTCGGCTCGAACCGGGATGATTCGCTCACGGCGCGGAAGCGGATCACAAACATGCTCTACGTGTTTGACCCGCTTTCTCCAGTATCTCGTCGTTCCGAAGTGTGCTCCCATTCGGTCCGACCCCCGCATCCAGACCATCATCGAGCAGATGAAGGTGCGATGAGCGCATTGGCGCGCGGCGCAAGGTAGCTCGTCGGCGGCCTAGCATCACTCGCGTTGCTCTGGCGATGCCCGGCCGCCGTCTCGTGCCTAGCTCGTCACACGGCCCCATGCGCGGTGTCGGCCTCTGGCTGTTTCTCTCGCACAGCGAGGGGGCGGCACGAAACAGCGCGCCGGCAGTGCGACTGTCACCCTGCGTCAGCCGCGCCATCCCCAGCCCGTTCAGGTCGCTGACGATGTCGGGCACCGGTGCTGCATTCGCCATGCGATGCAGGTGCAGCGCGAACCCCTCCTGGGTCTCTGCGGCCTTCCAGCGCGACATGGCGCCGTACGTATTCGCGAGGACCTTGCGCACCGCGGCTTCCACCGCGGGGTCGCCCGCAGGATCCACCGATGCCCGCGCCGCGGCGTCGTCGAGCACGTCGGCGATGGAGACCTTGGTCCGCGTGCTCTGACCGGTCGCAACCCAGCGTGTATCGGGCGTCCGGGCTCGGAACGGGGAGCTCTCCCGGGGAGCGGTGCCGGAGAGCGGCGCCTGACCAGAACATCCTGCACATTTACCACCAATGATCGACTACGACTCCGAGCTCCGCCGCCATCACCATGCGTTCCTCCGCGCCCTCGACGTTCGCCCCCGTGACCGGGCGCTCGACATCGGGTGCGGGGCCGGTCAGACGACGCGTGACGCGGCGCGCATCGCGAGTGACGGCCGCGTGCTCGGGATCGACACCTCCGAAAGTGCGCTGCGGAACGCGCGGCGCCTCACCCTCGCGGCCGGGCTTCACAACGTTGACTACCTCTGCGGCGATGCGGCGCAGCATCCCCTCCCGCCCGCGTCCTTCGACCTCGCGATCAGCCGCTTCGGCACGATGTTCTTCGCCGATCCCGTGTCGGCATTCAGCAACATCCGCCGTACCCTGCGCCCGGCGGGCCGACTCGTCATGATGGTGTGGCAGGCCGCTCACCGTAACGAATGGGCCGTCGCCATCCACCGCGCGCTCGTCGGTGATGACGCCGCGTCGCCCGAGCCCGCGTTCGGGCCATCGCCATTCTCGCTCGGCGATGTACCCGCGGTGGAAGGCATCCTCCGGGCCGCCGCCTACTCCGACGTGGAGTTCGAAGAGGTGCACGAGCCCGTCTACTACGGCCGCGACGCCGAGAGCGCGTTCCGATTCGTATGCGGATTCTCGACTGTGATGGACGTGGTCGAGTCGCAGCCGGCCCGTGAGCGCGAGCGCACGCTCGAGCGGTTGCGCGACGTGATGGACGCCAACGCGGCGCGCGACGGCGTATGGTTCGATTCGCGCGCCTGGATCATCCGCGCCCGGTGCGGCTGACACAGCGGCAGGCGGGGCGTAGTCGTTTGCGGCGGCGTGGAGACGGGCAGGGGAGACATGGCGCCACACCCCCGACCCCAACCTCACTCCGGCGTCCTCGGCAGACCGTCGATGAACGCTCGCATCTCACGCAGCACCTCCGCCTCATTCGACGTGAACACGTAGTGATTCGCGCCTGGGATCTGAACGATGCGCGCCTGCGGGACTCCCCGTGCAAATGCGCCGATCTGCAATGCCATCGCTGAATCAACTTGCGCAATCATGGACCGCATCTCCTGATCGTTCTCGGCGCCGGGTGGAATCGCGCGGGAAGTCGCGAAGATCGCGAGCACGGGGCCATGAATCACCGTGTACTTCCGTTCGCCGGAGATTACCGCATACGGCACGCGATCCATCCGAATCGATACGGGGTTGCCTGGATGCTCTGGCTCGCTCAGGCTCCCTCGCACTCC
>JAQBPV010000044.1 GCA_028287345.1 Gemmatimonadota bacterium | reverse complement strand
GTCTCGCCGACATCAATCCGAACGACATCGAGAACATCGAGGTCCTCAAGTCGGCGGCGGCAACGGCCATCTACGGTTCGCGCGCCACGAACGGCGTCGTCGTCATCACGACGAAGAAGGGAAAGGTTGGCGCGACGCGCTACAACCTCACCCAGCGCGTCGGCTCGCAGCAGGCGACTCGCCTGCTCGGCAGCCGGACCTTTGACACCTATGAGGAAGTCTCCGGAAAGAACTTCGCCACCGGCCTGCCGATTGCCGGGAAGACGAACTTCCTCGGCGCCTCGGCGAGGGCCGATTCCGTCGCTCGGGCGAACTGCAATCCGGTCTGCCCCAAGTTCGACTGGCAGGGTGAGCTCTACGGCAACAACTCGCCGTCGTACGAGACGATCGCCTCCACGTCCGGTGGCAGCGGCAGTACGCGCTTCTACGGCTCGTTGAACGACCGCCAGAATCCGGGCGTCCAGATCAACACCGGTGCGCGCCGCACGTCGGGCCGCCTCAATCTCGACCAGACCGTCGGCGAGAAGCTCACCATCAGCGGCGGCGTGGATGTCACGCACAGCTTCGTTCAGAACGGTATCGGCAACAACGACAACTCGGGCTTGAGCCCGATGTACGCGTTCGGCTACGAGCCGGCCATCTACGACCTCCGGCAGATCGACCCGGTGACGCAGCGTCCCGTGGCGATGTTCATGAACGGCGGCGGCAACAGCGTCGCGAACCCGTTCGACTATCTGCCGCGCATCACCAACAACGAAGACACCTGGCGTGCGACGGCCAACGTGCGTGCATCCTACGCACTGCTTGCCACCACGAAGCACAACATCGCCGTGTCGTTCATCGGCGGCGTCGATCGCTACCAGCTCGAGGGCACGCAGTACGCTCCGAACTACCTGCAGTTCCAGTCCGCCGACGGCTACCTCGGCGACTCGCAGGTGGGATCCGGTGTCAGCCGCCTGATCAACCAGAGCGTCAACGCGGTGTGGACCTACACGCCGGGTTGGAGATTCGTCAACTCCGCACAGACGTCAGTCGGTGGAACGTACGAAACGTCGTACCTGAACCGGTACAGCGTTCGCCAGCGCGGCCTGACGCCGACGAAGCTGACGGCGAACGGCGGCACCGACATCGCGACGACGAACGTCATCCAGGAGTTCCGCGATCAGTCGCAGTACTTCAATGAGCAGGTCATCCTGCTCGACGAAAAGCTCGCCCTCACGTTCGGTGTCCGTGCTGACCGCGGCACGGCGAATGGCGACCGCGAGAAGTACTACGCCTATCCGAAGTACTCTGCCAGCTATCGTTTCGTCGAGCCGCTGGCCCGCTTCACGTCGCTCCTCGACGAAGTCAAGCTGCGCGCCTCGTTCGGCAAGTCGGGCAATCGTCCGAACTACGGCGACCGCGACATCACGATCCTGGGCGGCACGGCCATCGGCGGTCTGGGTTCGCTGATCGCCAACGGAACGCTGGGCAATCCGAACATCCGTCCGGAAGTCATGAACGAGCAGGAATACGGCGTCGATGCAGCGTTGTTCAAGGGTCGGGTTTCCGCCGAGGCGAGCATCTATCGCCGCAAGATCTCCGATCTGCTCGTCACGTTCCCGCTGCCGCAGAGCTCCGGACTGGCGAACCAGACGATCAATGGTGGCGTGATGTCGACGCGCGGCGTCGAGGCAGGCCTCACGCTCATCCCGCTCAGCACGAAGAACGCCGAGTGGACCTTCCGCACGACGTATCAGCGCAACTCACAGATGGTGGACGAGCTGTCCGTGCCCGCCTTCGCCGTGGGCAGCAGCTTCGGCTCGGCCTACGGCCGCAACCGCATCCAGGTCGGCACGCGTCCGACGTACATCTGGGGCAATATTCCGTTCAGCTGCGTCAACAGCACGGACGCCGCGGGCACCGTCACGAACAAGACGGGTTCCGACGGCCTGCCGTGCCACCGCATCTTCCCGGGTGATCCCGCAGTTGCCGGCAGCAGCGTGCGCGACTCGATCATTGCCGACGCGAACAACCTTGGCCAGACGTCCTTCCTGAACACACTGCGTTATCGGTCGCTCTCGTTCACGACGCTGCTCGACTGGCGCGTGGGCGGCTATACCTCGACCATGACGAAGAACCTGTGGGACGAGGGCGGCAACTCGCGCGACTACGACGATCCGTCACCCGTCGCCGGCCAGACGCTCGGCCAGTGGCGCTATGCGCAGTTCGCCGCGAACAACATCGCGACGTACATCGACAACGGAACGTTCCTCAAGCTCCGCGAAGTCAACGTCTCCTTCCAGGCGCCAGTCCGCTGGGCCGAGAAGCTGCGCGCGCGCGACCTGCGCATCTCGGTGCAGGGCCGCAATCTCTGGACGAAGACGGACTATTGGAGCTTCGACCCAGAGTTCAACAACTTCGGCAACCAAAACTTCAACCGCTTCATCGATCTTGCGCCCTATCCTAGCAACCGCCAGTTCAACATCAGCTTCGACCTGGGGTATTGAGCAATGACGTCGACTCATACCTCATTCAAGCGCGCCATTGCGACGGTCAGCGCCGCTTCTGCGCTGGTCCTTGCCTTCGCTGCCTGCGACAAGTCGCAGCTCAACATCGCCAACCCCAACAACGCGACGATCGACGGCGCAATCGCCGATCCCACGTCGTTCCAACTACTCGCCACCGGACTGCTCGTCGATCAGCGCGGACAGCGCAGCGGAATGATCACGTGGATGAGCGCCGTCGGGCGCGAGTCATACTCCATTTCGCCGACCGAGGGTCGCCCCGCGACGCATCCGGTCATCGGCATTGTGGTGAATGGTGTGCAGAAGCTCGACCCCACCGGCTTCGCCGTGGCACCATGGGGCGGACAGTACGGCACGTTGCGCGACGTCTACAATTTCAAGAAGACCGTCGCCGCGCATCCAACCTTCACGGCAACGCAGAAGGCCGCGGCGCTCGGATTCGCGCAGACGATCGAAGCACTCAGCCTGTTCGACATCGTGCAGACGCACGATACGCTCGGGTCGATCGTGGAAATCAAGGAAGACCCCACGCAGCTGGCTCCATTCGTCTCGCGTGACTCGACGTACAAGTACATCCTGAACACGCTCGATGCAGCGCTCGCGAGCCTGAATGCAGGCGGAGCGGTGTTCCCGTTCACGCTGAGCCCGGGCTACAACACCGCTGCCACCGGTGTCTTCAACACGCCACCCACCTTCATCAAGTTCGTTCAGGCGATGAAGGGCAAGGTTGCATCGCACTACGCGTCCACCACGGGGAACGCGGCAGCATGGCAAACGTCGTTGACCGCGATCAACGCGTCATTCATCAACAGCGCGGCTACGTCAAAGGCGGACTTTGACATGGGCGTCTACGCCACGTACGGTGCGGCTCCGGACGTGCAGAATCCGTTGACGCAGGCGACGAACAGTAACTTGTATGCGCACATGTCGTTCGTGGCAGACGCGCAGCTCAAGGCCGATGGCGTCACGAAGGATGACCGCTTCACATCCAAGATTCGCTTCGGCTTGCCCATCCGTTCCGGACCGGAGGCCGGTGGTCTGCCCACGACCGGCTCCTCGACGACCGGCTTCAGCATCTGGCCGAGCATCTCGACCTCTATCCCGATCATCAGGAACGAGGAGCTCATTCTGCTCCGCGCTGAGGCCAAGCTGGCCACTGGCGACAAGGGCGGTGCCATCGCTGACCTGGACATCGTTCGCACCAGGTCGGGCGGACTGCCGCCATCCACACTGACGGCCGCGTCGCCCAATAGCGACATCCTTCTCGGTATCCTGTACGAGAAGCGCTACTCCCTGATGATGGAAGGCGACCGGTGGGTCGACCATCGTCGCTACGGCCTGCTTGCCCTGCTACCGCTCGACATCCCGTCCGGGCCGAACAAGAACTTCGTCGCCAAGGTCAGCCCGATTCCGCAGGCGGAATGCCTCGTGCGTGTCGGAAAGACGGGCGACCTGCTCGGACCGGGTGGCCTGAACGACTGCGCACCTTAAGTCTCGCTAGCGGGTATCACGTCTCATGCAGCACATGTCATATAAAGTAATGTTTCTGGCACTCGGACTCGTGGGCGCGCAAGCGCTCACGAGTTCGTCGCTCATGGCTCAGGAGCGCGCTCGTCGCCTCTCCGCCGACACCATTCGCGTGAACGAAGCGCTTGGTGTCGTCGACGGCATCGTCACCGACTCGAACCTCGTGCCGTTGCGCGGTGCGTTCGTGTCCATCCTCAACTCGAGCATTCGCGTTGGCACGGGGCCAAACGGGCGGTTCCGCATCACGCGGATTCCGCCCGGTCAGTTCCTGCTCATCGTCAGGCGAGGCGGCTATCGTCCTACCTCGGCGATGATCGACGTCAAGGCGTCGGACACGCTGCGGCTCGCCTACACGTTGTCGGAAGCCACGGCGAGCATGCTCGAAGGAGTCAACGTCACCGAGAAGGCCGTCTCGCTGCGGATGATGGAATTCGAGCAGCGCAGGAAGCTCGGCATCGGGCAGTTCCTGGATGCCAAGAAGATCGACGACATCGGCTCGGTCTACGCGACAGAACTGATGCGGCGGTTCACCAACATGACCGTCTCACCGAGTCGGTCGTCGGCGCTCACCGAGTACTTCGCACTGAGCAACCGCGAGGGCGGCAGTCTCTCGATGGGCGCATGTCCCATGACGGTTTATGTCGACCAGGTCCCGATGCCTACGCCATTCAATCTCGATTTGCTCCCCACGCCCAAGAGCATTGGAGGCATCGAAGTTTACGGCGGTTCATCGACGGTTCCCATGCAATTCAGTGGGATGAATCGCGGCTGCGGTGTGATCCTCGTGTGGACGAAGATCGACTACTGATCCACGATCAGGCTACAGCAGGTCACCGCGCCCTCGGCCTTCGCCAGCTCGCTCAGATCGACTTCGCATACGCGCAGTCCACGCTGGGCGACGCTGGCGCCAGTGCGTGGATACTGTGACGAGTAGATCACGCTGTCGCCGATCCTGAGCGCATTGGCGCCGTGCGGCTCGCTCGCGTCAATGACCAGGGCGTCGCAGCCGGGAAACGCCGACGCCGACACCCAATCGGGATTCAGCAACACCGCATCGTCGCCAATCGCTGTCGCTGCGCTCTTGAGGTGCAGGCAACCGCTGAAGTCGACCGCCGCCACCCGATAGTCATGCGGTGCAACGAGACGCCGCAGCTGTTCGATGCCTGCGTCATTCGTGCGGCCCGAGCGACCCACGTACAACGTCCGGCCCAGGTGTATGACGTCGCCGCCATCGAGCGTCGCCGGTTCCGTCATGTTCACGATGTCGCGATACGTCGCCAACACCGACGCCACGCCATCGAGCTCACCGCGCCGGCTCGTCGCCCCGGGGCGCGTGATGACGGCGATGTCATCGAGCACGATCGCGGTATCCTCGACGAACACCGCATCCGGGTGCTCTGGCGCCGCCGCAACCGGAACGATCACGACGCCGAGTGATCGGAGCGCCGCTTCGTAGCCCGCGTGCTGCGTCGCGGCCAACTCGACGTCGATCACCACGCGCTCGAGGTGCGTGAGCTCGCAATTGGCGAGCGTGGGACTCACAGGCCGCGTCAGTGCGATCATGTACTCGTGACCTCTTTGGTTGGCGATGACGAATTGTAAGAGTACGGCCACTTGGGCGAGGCCTCCGCGCGCCCCCACGGAAACTTTCATACAGGCAAAGCGTACGAGGGTGAGCATCCCTCCTCAACCAGGGCCGTTCGATGTTGCTACATCTCGTCCTCGCCCTCGTGCAAGCCACTTCGCCTGCATCCGCGCAAACCGCCTCTGCGAAAGTGACGCAGGAAAACGGCCCCGGGCGCGACTCCACCACCGGACGACGTCGCCCGAAGAAGGAGCCAAAGCGAATCGCGGTCACTGCAGCCCATCTCGCAACCGCATTCCGCGACGCTGGCGCCCAATCGCTGCTCGGCGTCGCCCGCAACGCCCGAATGCGTCAGGACTCCGCGCTGCAGGCCTACGACGCCACCACTTACCAGCGCGTCTCGGCGGGAATTGGCTTCACGAGGTTCGGCCGCGATCGACTCGCCTTCCGTAGTGAGCAGGCGACGCACGTCCGTTGGCGCCGCGGCGTCGGCACCTACGTCGAGATCACCGGATCACGCGCCGTCGTGCCCATTGCCGGCAAGTCGACCACCGTGCACTTCGACGGCAACATCTCGCCCATCCCGTACTATCCAGGCAGCGAGACACTCTGGATCGGCGCTGGAGCATCCAACCAGACCGTAGACGAGAATCAGGGAATCATCCATCCGCTCGCCGAGGGGTCCGAGGCCTACTACACCTACGAGACCGGCGATTCCGCGACCTTCCGTCTTCCCGACGGCAGCGCGATTCGACTGCGCGAGCTCAAGGTGCGGCCGCGCGTACCGAAGTGGAACCTCGCCGTCGGCTCGCTCTGGTTCGACCTCTCCGGTGGCCAGCTGGTTCGCGCTGCGTACCGCATGAGCGTCCCGATGGACATCAAGGCCGTGGCCGAAGAGGACGACTCGACGTCCTTCGCGGACGTGCCCGCGCTCCTGAAGCCAATGCTCTTTCCGATGACCGCATCCGTCAGCGCCATCGGCGTCGAGTACGGACTTTATCAGGGACGCTTCTGGCTACCGCGACTCCAGGTACTCGAGGGCGGCGCGAACATGAGCTTCATGCGCGTGCCCTTCAAGCTCGAGCAGAAATTTCAGTACGATCGCGTCAACTCGGGTGAGTCATTGCCACGCATCGCCGTCGACAGCATGACGCGGCGTCGCAGCGACGGTGAAGTGAACGTCACCGTGGGTGGTCCGGGCCGCGCAGACTCGATTCGTACGTCGCGGCGCGCCGCTCGTCGTCGCCAGTGCGACAGCACCGGTAGCCGCACCTACACGCGCATCAGCGAGAACAACCCGAACCCGATCCTCACCACCGTCACCTGCGATTCGCTGAAGCTCGCGAACTCGCCCGACCTGCCGGGCTCCATCTATGACAAGGGCGAGGAGACGTTCAGCGGCACCGAGATCGACGCACTCGTGAAGCAGGCGCTCTCGATGAATGCGCAGGCCGACTTCGCGCCCCTGCCGGGCACGGCCGAGTTGGAGAACGTTCGCTACAATCGCATCGAAGGCCTTTCCTTCGGCGGGCGAGTCGACAAGCAGCTCGGTGCCGGCTACAGCCTGCATGGCGACGGACGCATCGGCGTCGCCGATCGACAACCGGTCCTGGAGCTCACGGGATCGCGTAGCGATCTCCGTCGAACGCTCTCCGTCACCGCCTACAATCGCCTCGTCTCGGCCAGCGATTGGGGCAATCCGCTGACGCTCGGAAGCTCGATCTCCGCGTTCCTCTTCGGGCGAGACGAAGGCTTCTACTATCGCTCCTCTGGCCTCGAGCTCACCTCGACGCCAGACGAAGCCGGCGGCGGCGCGTTCCTCTGGTCGCTGTTTGCCGAGCAGGAACGGACCGCCAAGCAGGCGACCACGTTCTCGCTCGCCAAGGTCGTCCACGGTTCGGCGTTCGAACCGAACTTCGAAGCGCAGCGCGGCATGTTCTTCGGCGCGCGCACGCGCTACACGGGCACGCTCGGCCTCGATCCGCAGGGCTTCCGCCTCTTCACCGATTTCCGCCTCGAAGGCGCGCACGCGGACACGGGCGCGTACGGTCGCGCGGCGCTCGATCTCACGGCATCGCACGGTATCGGCGATGCTGGTGCCGCAGCACTCACTGTCGCGGCGGGCACGTCGGCGGGAATCCTCCCCGCGCAGCGCTTCTGGTATCTCGGCGGCTCGCAGAGTGTGCGCGGCCAGCGCCCTGGCCGAGAGGTCGGCAACGCGTTCTGGCTGGCGCGCGCTGAATTGGGATACGGTGTCTCCGCGGTGCGTCCGGTGGTCTTCGGCGACTTCGGGTGGGCCGGTGACCGCAACAACTGGAGCAAGATCGGTCTGCCGATGTCCGGGGCTGGCGCGGGCATGTCGATGCTGGATGGACTCATCCGGTTCGACGTGGCGCGAGGGATCAACCCTGAAAGACAGTGGCGCATCGACACGTACATCGAGGCGCGCTTTTGATCCACACGGAGACGACTGCCTGAACTGCAACTGACAATGATTGACACGGATTCACGCGGAAAAAGCAGCGGATTTGCACGGATACTTCTGAGCATCCCGGTCGATCTGTAGTATCCGTGTCAATCCGGCAGTCTCCGTGTCCGTTATCCGTGTCAGGCAGTGGCAGTTGCAGTTGGATCGGAGATCAAAAAATCTGATCTCTCGCCTGAAACTTGACAGCCGCCTCTCCCCGCTCGATACTGCCTTTAATGACTCTCTACTCCGCCACCACCAGCATGCAGGCTTGCATGTGTCAGCTCATGCGGCAGATGCCGCGTGGGATCGGTGGCGTGCACTAGAGTCTCGACGCAACAACGTCGTCGACGCGCCCCGATCCCAACACGGATCGGGGCGCTCTGCATTCGGGGCCCTCATCCGCGAACGGATCGAGACGAGACGACGTAGAACGAACGATCTCCCTCATTCACGGATTGCCTCGACCATGCGCCCAATCGCCGTCTACCACGAACATCCGGACTGGTTTCGCCCGCTCTTCACGGAGCTGGAGCGCCGCGGACTCCCGTACGTGCGGCTCGACGCCGCTGCCCACCGCTACGACCCCTTCGAGCGTTCGTTGCCGTATTCGCTCGTCGTGAATCGCGCGAGCCCATCCGCCTACCTGCGCGGTCACGGACAGTCGACCTTCCACACGCTGCACTGGCTCAAGCACCTCGAGCGACTCGGCGTGCCCGTCGTGAACGGCAGCAAGATCTACGGGTTCGAGTTGTCGAAGGCCGTTCAGCTCGACGCACTCGCGGAGCTCGGACTTCCAGCGCCGCGGTCGGTCGTGATCAACGATCCGTCGCTCGCCGTCGACGCGGCAACCGACCTTCGCTATCCGGTGCTCGTCAAGGCGAACATCGGCGGCAGCGGAGCAGGGATCACGAAGTACGAGACCGCCGAGGCGCTGTCGAAGAGTGTCGCTGCAGGTCAGGTGCAGCTCGGTATCGACGACGTCGCGCTCGTACAGGAAGCGGCTCCGCTGCGCGACGGACACATCACGCGTGTCGAGACGCTCAACGGCAAGTACCTCTATGCGATCAATGTCTATCCGGCCACCGGCTCGTTCGATCTCTGTCCCGCCGACGCGTGCCAGACCACGAGCGGCGTCGAGCTCGTCGGCGCGGCGTGTGCCGTCGATGCGGTGAAGACGGGCCTGCGCGTCGAAGGCTACGAGCCGCCCGCCGAGATCATCGCACAGGTCGAGGAGATCTCGCGCTTCTGTGGACTCGACATCGGCGGCATCGAGTACCTCGTCGACGATCGCGACGGCAAGCACTACTTCTACGACATCAACGCCCTCTCGAACTTCGTCGCCGACGCGCCGAACGTGGTCGGCTTCGATCCGTGGACCAACTTCGTCGACTATCTCGAGGCGCGCATCGCCAGCTCCGCCGTCGAGGTAGGCGCATGAGCACGCTCATCGCGCCGGAGACGGAGCGCATCGTGAGTGCGGCGTCCGCACCGAGCCGCATGCGGTTCGGCTACTGGCTCCCCGTCTTCGGCGGCTGGCTGCGCAACGTCGACGACGAGCGCATGGACGCGAGCTGGAGCTACACGCGCAAGCTCGCGCAGCGGAGCGAAGAGCTCGGATTCGATCTCACGCTCATCGCCGAGCTCTTTCTCAACGACATCAAGGGCGCCGACGCGCCCGCGCTCGACGCGTGGAGCACCGCCGCGGCGCTCGCCGCGGTCACCGAGCGACTCGAGCTCATGGTCGCGGTGCGTCCGCAGTATCATCCGCCCGCGCAGCTCGCCAAGCAGGCCGCCAACATCGATCAGATCTCCAACGGCAGACTCGCGCTCAACGTCGTGAGCGCCTGGTGGGCCGACGAGGCGCGACGTTACGGCGTGCACTTCGACAAGCACGACGACCGCTATGCGCGCACCGCCGAGTGGCTCGACGTGGTGAGCGGCGCGTGGCGCGAGTCACGCCTCACGCATCGCGGCAACTACTACACGGTCGACGACCTCATCCTGGAGCCCAAGCCCGTCCGGCGTCCGGGCCCGACGATCTACGCGGGCGGCGAGTCGGAGACGGCGAAGAACCTCATCGCCAGCAAGTGCGACGCGTACGTGATGCACGGCGACCCCGTCGAGCGAATCGCGCCCAAGGTCGCGGACATGCGCGCCCGCCGCGATGGCGTGATCGTCGCGAGCGGCGGCGAGGTCCGGCCTATGGAGTACGGCATGGCGGCCTACGTCATCGTGCGCGGCACGGAAGAGGAAGCGCACCGCGAGCGCGAGCGCATCACCAACGTGGACGTCGGCTCCCCTGGCTACCACAACTATCAGGACTGGCTCGCCAACACGCAGCTCGAGCAGCGCGTGTCGCTCG
The DNA here is from genome assembly GCA_028287345.1 of Gemmatimonadota bacterium. Classification (GTDB taxonomy): domain Bacteria; phylum Gemmatimonadota; class Gemmatimonadetes; order Gemmatimonadales; family Gemmatimonadaceae; genus AG11. The sequence continues at coordinate 695 of JAQBPV010000044.1, read as the reverse complement.
AGGACTACTCGGTCTCCAACCGCGGTCTGCGCGCCGGGCTCGTGGGCACCGCGGAGCAGGTGGCGGACAGGATCCGGGGCTATCAGGAGGCCGGCGTCGGCCTGCTGCTGTTGCAGTGCAGCCCGCAGTTCGAGGAGATGGAGCGCTTCGCCGCAGAGGTCATGCCCCTCCTGAGCTGAGCGGCATAGCTTTAGCTGTCAGGGCGGGCGCCGGTTTCGGCGCCCGCTACACGCGCTCGAGGAGGTCGATGAGCATGCGCCCAAGCGTCGGGTTGCTTCTCGTGTCGGCATTGTCCCTCGCCCGTGGCGCGGCTGCGCAGGGCGTGCGCGGCGTCGTCATCACCCCGGACTCCGCGCTCGTCCCCGGCGTCATCGTCACGCTCATCGATGCGGCGGGCACTCCCGTCGCGCGCGCGCTGGCCGACGATGCGGGCCGCTTCACCATGCGTGCGCCGGTCGCCGGCGTGTACCGCATCGAGGCGAAGCGGCTCGCCTTCCGGCCCACGCTCGACGTCCCCATCACGCTGGAGGAAGGACGCACGCTGCTGCACACGCTCGTCCTCACGAGTGCGCCGGTGCAGCTCGAGCGCGTGAGGATCAGCGCCACGCAGGAGTGCGACGTCCATCCCGATTCCGGGTCGGCCGCGTTCGAGGTGTGGGAGGAAGCGCGCAAGGCGCTCCGCTCCTCGCAGCTCA
>JAQBPV010000041.1 GCA_028287345.1 Gemmatimonadota bacterium | reverse complement strand
TGATCTCGCGGGACGCGTAGTTGATCATCGACATTGGCTGTCGTCTCCTTTACTGGAACAGCTTGTCGATTTCATCGTCGGCGCCGGCCAGGAGGCCGGGAGCACCGCCCTGCGCATGCGTCGGACGTGCGAACACCGCTTGGAAGAGCTGCGTGAGCTCCTCCACTGCCTGCTTCATCTTGAGGCGCACGAGACCCAGAGTCGTCCGGTTGTCGAACAGCACGACGAGAATGACCCGGCGCGCGACGTCGGCGAGATACATCGATTCCTTCTCGCCCTGGTGGAACAGCGAGTTGAAGTCGGACTCACCGATCAGTTTCGCCAACTGGTCGTTCGCGCTGAAGTCGGCGGCCGTAAGCGTAGCGAACGCGGTGGGATCGAACTTCGGCTGCTCGCCAACGGTCGCCACCAGCTGTCCACTGCGATCGACGAGCAGCGCACAGCGCGCGTTGCTCTCGTAGAGAAAGCGGTTGAGCGACTCCGTGATGGCGGCGAAGTCGCCTTCGGTGAACGACCAGCTCGCGCTGCCTGCGGGCATGATGGGTCTGCCTAGTCGAGGTAAGCTTCCATGCGGCGCAGCAGGTGCTGGCCACGCTTTCGTAGCGCGGGACGCGCTTCCCACCTCACATAATCCTTGAGCAGTCTTGCCGTCTCCGCACCCGGTTGCCCGCCGAGGTGCCCCAGCGCCGCGAGGCGCCGGACGGGAGACCGGTTGAACAGATCGCGGCGACTGCGTTCCACCTGTACACCCCAGACGACGAGCCCAGCGGCCAGCCCACCGAGAAATCCGATACCAGCGAGCCTGGTTCGTTCGCTCACATGGCCCTCCGCGCCGACAATGCCTGCGCGATGGTCACACCATCGGCGTATTCCAGATCGCCACCGACCGGCAGTCCGCGCGCAATGCGCGTGACGCTGAGCGGAAACGTGGCCAACTGTCGCTGCACGTACAGTGCGGTCGCTTCGCCCTCCAGACTTGGATTCGTCGCCAGGATCACCTCTCGTACTCCACTTTCCGTTCGTTCGACGCGACTTACGAGCTGCGGAATGGTGAGATCATCGGGCGTCACACCGTCGAGGGGTGACAACCGGCCGCCGAGCACGTGAAAGTGCCCACGATACTCGCCCGCGCGCTCGATGGCGCCGATGTCCGCCGCTTCCTCCACCACACAGATGAGCGCCGGATCCCGCCGCGGATCGCGGCAGATGACGCACAACTCCTCCTCCGTCAGATTGAAGCACCGGGAGCACGCCCGCACCTTGTCCGACAACGTGCGCAGCGCGTCCGCGAGCCGTCGGCTCTGCTCCTTTGGCTGCTTGAGCAGGTGATACGTAAGCCGGAGCGCCGTCTTGCGCCCAATGCCGGGCAGCCTGGCCAGCTCTCCGGTGAGATCATCAATCGCCGACATCGCGCAGTGCTAAAAGGGCAGCTTGAACGGCAGCGACATGCCACCGGTGAGCTTGCCCATCTCGCGCTGCTGGATTTCCTGCGCCTTCTTCTGGGCCTCGGTGACGGCGACGAGCACGAGATCCTCGAGCATCTCGACGTCCGTCGCGTTCACGACACTTGGATCGATCTTGATCGAACGGACCGTCCCCTGCCCGTTCGCCTCTACCGTCACCATGCCGCCTCCGGCAGACGCCGTGACACTTTCCTTCTGAAGGTCGGCCTGTAGAGTCTGGAACTTGCCCTGCATTTCCTGCGCTTGCGCCAGGAGCTTCATGAAGTCAGCCATCTAATTCGCTACCCGGTGAGAGAATCAAAGCTACGCCGCGTCGCTGTGCCGTGGCAAGCGACGAATGCGAGCGTAGCGGCTTAGTCGGCGAGGTCGAGATCGAGCGTATCGATCGCCCGATCGAGCACGGGGTCACGGCGACGCATCGCCGTCAATCGTTCGGCGCGAACCATCTCGTCCGTGAGACGAGCGGGCGGCGCGCCAGAGGGAGTCGCCGCACGCACGGTGACGCGTTGGACGCCCGGGAAGAATTCACGCAGGAGCTGCCCGATCCCGCCCTTCTCCTTCTCGAGCGCCTGCTCGTAGATCGGGCTGGCCTCGTCGAGCGCGATGGTGACGTCGCCCTTGGCCGTGACAGCCACCGGTGCTGCGTACTCCAGCGCGGTGGCCGCGACACTCTTCCCCATCGCGCGCACGCGCGCCACGACGTCATCCCATCGCTCGGAAATGTGGCTTACGTCGGGAACGGCGGGGCTCGTCGGTGCTGCCGCGGCTGCGGGCGCCGCGCGAGGCGGAGCAACGGGAGCCGGTGCCGCTGCTGGCGCCTTCGCCGGCGGACTGCGGTCCGCATCGCGCACGATGGCGCGCCAATCCGTGATCGGCGCATCGGACGCTCGCGGCGGAGCTACGGGCTTTTCCTCGACAGCACGCATCGGCGGCGGCGCTGCCCGTCGGGCTGCAGGCTCGTCGTCGATCTCCGTGCTGCCGCCACCACCGCTCATGCCACGCAGCATCGCCTCGAGCGAGACCGTGCGGTCGAGCAGCGCGAATCGAACGAGCAAAGCCTCCAGAAGCAGCTGCTGTTGACCGCTCTTCCGGAAACGCGGCTCGAGCTCCGTGAGCGCGGAGAGCATCCGCAGCAGGTCGCCCGCGAGAAATGTCTCCTTTCGCGCGACGAGCGCTTCGTGGACGCGCTCACTCGTGTCCGTGGACGTGCCGCCGAGTGTGACGGCGAGCTGCGCGCGCACGATGTCCGCGAAGCCAGTGAGAAATTGGCCGAAGTCGATGCCGGCATCGGCCAGCTTGCCCACAAAGGCGAACACGTCGCCAGCGCGCCGCTCGGCGAGAATGTCGAGCAGGCCGATGAATTCATCCTCGGGCACGAGGCCGAGCGCGTCGCGCACCTGCTCGGGCGCGACGTTGCCATCGCCCATGGAGAGCACCTGATCGGTGAGCGACAGTGCATCGCGCATGGAGCCGTCCGCGGCGCGGGCGATCATCGCGAGGGCGTCGGGATGCGCCGTGACGCCCTCGTCGGCGAGCACACGCTCGAGCCGCTGGCGAATGTCGGCCGGTCCGATGCGCTTGAAGTCGAAGCGCTGGAGACGGCTCAACACCGGCGCGGCGGCCTGGGCGATCTTCTGCGGCTCCGTTGTGGCGAACACGAACACGACGCGCGGGGGCGGCTCCTCGAGGATCTTGAGCAGCACGTTCCACGCTTCGCGCGTGAGCATGTGCGCCTCGTCCACGATGTAGACCTTGTAGCCGTCGTCGCCCGAGGGTGCGTACATCGCACGCTCACGCAGTTCGCGCGCGTCGTCGACACCGCGATTCGATGCTGCGTCGATCTCGACGACGTCGAGGCTCGACGACCCGGACCAGATGCGCGTGCAACTCGCGCATTGGCCACAGGGCTCGCCGCCGAGCTCGGGGTCACCGCGTCGCTCGCAGTTGAGCGCCATGGCGAGCACGCGCGCGAGAGTAGTCTTTCCGACGCCGCGAGGACCGCACAGCAGATAGCCGTGCGCCACACGGTTGCGCGCGATGGCACCCTTGAGCGTCGCCGCGACGTGCGATTGCACCGCCACGTCGGCAAACGTCTTGGGCCGGTATTTTCTAGCGAGGGCGAGAGCCATTGCACCGTAATTTAAGGTGTGGCCCGGCAGGATGCCGCAAAAGAAAGGCGCGAGGAGCCTACCCGAAGGGTGCTCTCTCGCGCCGATTGTCCCAGGCCTGACGAAGCGACGTCAGACACCTCATGCCGCTGCTACCTTCGGGGTCCTGACGGAGTTAGAAGGCTGCCGCCCTTCGGGACCTGGGACACGCGAAATTTACACCGGCGCCACAGCCCAGACAACTCACCGCACAGCTTCCGCCGCGCACTCCTCGATGGCCCCACGCACCACCTCGGCCGCACGTGCCATGTCCGCGGCGTTGACGTCGAGATGGGCTACGGCCCGAACGCGCGTCGGATTCCATTCGCTGATGCGGACGCCACCCTGCTCCGCACGCGCCACCACCGCCGCGCTCGAGACGCCGTCGGCGAGATCGATCATGACGATGTTCGAGTCGGGCGGCACGACCGACGCGCCATTCGCGCCGGCGACCGCATCGGCGAAGAGCCGGGCATTGGCATGGTCCTGAGGGAGCCGGTCGAGGTTCGCGTCCAGCGCGTACAGCACAGCCGCGGCGAGGATTCCAGACTGGCGCATGCCGCCGCCGAACCGCTTCCGCACCGCGTGCGCCCGCTTCATCCCCGCCGCGCTGCCGACGAGAATCGCGCCGACGGGACATCCGAGTCCCTTCGAAAAACTCAGCATCACTGTATCCGCACAGTCGCCGAAGTCCGCGAGCGACGTCCCTGTTGTCGCGCTGGCATTCCACAGTCGGGCGCCATCCATGTGCACGGGGATCTCGTGCTCCCTCGCGACTTCACGCATTGCGCGCATGTCTTCCACGCTCGTCACCTTGCCGCCGGCGCCGTTGTGCGTGTTTTCGAGACAGATCACGCTGATCGCCGGATCGTGCTTGGACGGCGCACGGATCGCGCGGCGCAGATCGTCGGCATTCATGACGGTGCGACCCTCTCCGACGCGCACCAACCGCACCTGCACTCCGAGCAGTGCCGCCGCTCCCGCCATCTCGCCGTGGATGATGTGTGCGTCCTCGTCGAGCAGCGCTTCCGATCCCAGCGCCGCGTGGACGGCGAGCCCCGTCATGTTGGCCATCGAGCCCGTGGGAAAGAACAGGCCCGCCTCCTTGCCGAGCATGTGCGCGACGCGCGCCTCGAGACGACTCACCGTCGGATCGCCATCGAGGACGTCGTCGCCAACCTCGGCGGCCGCCATGGCCTGCCGCATGGCGGCGCTGGGTTTGGTCACTGTGTCGGAGCGAATGTCGAGCATTTCAGAATGACAGGGAGACAGGATGACAGAAGGACAGGAACGGAAAAGGCACACCCAAAGTAGTTCGGTGTGCCGTTCCGGTGCGTCCTGTCTTCCTGTCTCCTCAGTTACGGCTTCTTCACCGTGACCGTGGGAACCTTCACTTCCGTCTTCTTCGTGCCGACGACCGGCTTGTCGATGACGATCGTGTCCTTCTTCACGCCGACGACGGGCGTCGAGATCGTGTCCGTCTTCGTGCCGACATCGACGCTGGGCGTCGTGACGGTGTGAGTATCCAGTCCGACCGTCGGGGTCTTTACTTCGTACTGATTGTCGCCGGTCTTCTTGCACGCCGAGAGCGGCAGCGAGAGTATGACGGCGCCGAGTAGCAACTTGCGCATAGGGAAAGCCTCCGTGGGTGGCGCGTTCGCCGGGCTCTAGGGCAACCTTCGCGCCATACCCCGCGGAGTCCGCCAGATTACCGGCGAACGCTACAGCTAATCGAGGAAAACCTCGCGTTGGCGCTTGCGAGTCCGTCGCAGCTCGTAGACCTGACCCACCTCGCCGCCCAGGATGAAGATCAGCGCTGCATAGTAGACCCAGAACACGATGACGACGAGCGCCGCGATCGTTCCTGTATAGAGCGAGCTGGGGTTGAACGAGCTCACGTACAACGTGAAGATGAACTTCGCGCCTTCGAACATCACGGTCGTGAACCCCGCGGCCACCCACGCCGTCTTCGTGCGCACTCGCCGAATGGGCAGGAACTTGTACAGTGAGAAGAACATCGTCGCGAGAATCACGGCCGCCACGATGTGGGTGCCCCACGCCTTCGCCTGACCCATCACGTCCTTCCGAATACCAAGCTCCACGAGGATTCCCACACTCCTGTTCGTGGCGATGAGCACGTAGGTGCTGATCAGCGTGTTCGCCGTGATCAGCACCGTGGAAAGAATGGTCATCTTGATGTCGAAGATCTTCCCGCCGATGATGCTCCGCTCGTTCTCGATGTCGAACACGCTCGCGAGCACCGTGCGCATGGAGCCGAACAGGCGCGTCGAAAACCAGACGAATCCGATCGAGCTCCAGATGGGGAGCTGGGCGTGTGAGGAGAGCACGTCGACGAGCAGCTTGTGCGTCGGCGAGTCCGCGCCCTGGTGCGAGGGCAGCAGCCGCTCGAGATAGTGCGTGACGACTTCGTTCGCGTTCGCCGACGACTTGTTGAGCAGGAAGGTCAGGAACCAGACGAGCAGCAACACGAACGGGACGACCGCGAGCAGGATGTTGAATGCGATCCCGCCCGCGAGAAAGAGGACGTTGTCCTCACCCGAATTGTCCCACACGCGCTTCGCATAGTCGCGAAGTGTCCAGCCGAAGCTGATGAACGGCGAGCGTGAGTGAGAACGGCTCTCCTCCAGCGACCGTTCGACGAGCGGAGCGCTCAAGCGTCAGACGGTTGCGTCGTCCGTGACAGCCGAGGAAGCCGGCCGGCGACGGCTGCGCGCGACGTCGCCTCCGGCATTGTACGCCGCCTTCGTCTCGGCGAGTCGTGCCTCGAGCTCCGCACGTGCCTCATGCGCCGCCTCGCGGCCCGCCTCCATGGCGCGCGACACCTGGCGCTTTTTCGTCTCGATGGCCGTGCGCGCCGCCTCGATCTGCTCCTCGACGCGCGCCTTGGCGCCCTCGTACGTCTCCACGACCTGACCAGTCACCTCTTCGGCGACGCCCTTCACCTTGTCGGTGGCCTGGCGCGCACGACGGCCGATGGCGCGCCGCGTCTCCGGGCCGGAGCGTGGTGCGAACAGCAGCGCGACTCCTGCGCCGATCAGGACGCCGAGCAGGAGGCTGCCGACGTCGCCGCTGTGCTTCTCGATGACGACATAGGGTTCATCGCGATGGTCGTGATGCATGTGCGCTCCTGTGGGACCGAGGCTCAGCGCCCCTTCTTGGCCATTGGTTTCTTGGCCGGCGGCCGCGGAGGCGGAGCCGACTCTTTTTTCTTCGCCGGACGAACAGGTGCCGCCGCTGGTTGAGACTTCGCGTCGGCCCTTGGCGCCGCTTCCGTATCTGCAACCGCCTCGCCAGTGACGATGCTCAGCAGTTCTCCTCGCACTTCGCGTTCCGACAGCCCCAACACCTTGGCCGTTCGCTCCGCGTCACCTTGCGTGGACGCGAACGTCCGCAGCACGAGCTGCTGGCGCGCCTCGGCCGCCGTGGCGCCCATCGGAATCGTGAGCGCTGCCGGCATGCCGCCGCCGTTCCGCAGGTGGCGCGGGATGATGTCGGTTGGGCCGATGGTAGTGCCACGCGACATGATCACCGCGCGCTCCACCGCGTTCTTCAACTCGCGCACGTTGCCGGGCCAGTGGTAGCTCATCACCCACTCCCACGCCGCGTCGTCGAACCCAGTCAGCGTCTTGCCGTTCTGCTGCGCAAAGCGTCCGAGAAATTCGTTGGCGAGCAGCTGGATGTCGTCGGCGCGCTCGCGCAGCGGCGGCAGGTCGATCTCGACGACGGCGAGACGATAGTAGAGATCCTCGCGGAGCTCCCCGTCGGCGATGGCCTTCTGGAGATTCTTGTTCGTCGCCGCAAGGATCCGGATGTCGACGCTGATCTCCTTCTTGCCTCCAAGGCGCCGGACCTGCTTTGTCTCGATGGCGCGCAGGAGCTTCACCTGGATATCCGGCGACATCTCGGCCATCTCGTCGAGGAAGATGGTGCCGCCGCTCGACATCTCGAATGCGCCGGGCTTCTCGCTGATCGAGCCGGTGAACGCGCCCTTCTCATGGCCGAACAGCTCGTTCTCGAGGATCTCCTTGGGCAGCGCGGCGCAGTTGAGCGCGAAGAATGGACCCTTGGCGCGGTCGCTCTTGCTGTGCAGCGCGCGGGCGACGAGCTCCTTGCCCGTGCCACTCTCGCCGAGGATCAACACGCTGGCCGTGCTCGGCGCGACGGCCTCGATGACCTGATAGACGGAGCGCATCGACTCGCTCTGTCCGGTGAGCTCGGCGTAGTGTGTCAGTCCCTCGAGCTTGGACGCGAGCTCGCGGTTGGTCTGCTGCACCTGATACTTGTCGAGCGCCTTCGGAATGAGCGCCTTGAGACGATTGAGCTTCTCGGCGTTGAGCGGCTTCTCGATGTAGTCGTACGCGCCCTGCTGCATCGCCTGCACCGCGGAGTCCACCGTCGCCTGGCCGGTGATGATGATGCACTCCGTGGGGATCTTTCGCTGCTGCAGCTCACCGAGCAGCGTCAACCCGTCGAGCTTGGGCATCTTCAGGTCGGCCAAGACGACGCCATAGCGCTCGGCGATGAGCGCTTCGAGCGCCTTCTGGCCGTCGCTGACGACGTCTACAGCATAACCGGCGTCTTCCAGAATGGCGCTGAGACCGGTGGTAATCGCGGCTTCGTCGTCCGCGATGAGGATCTTCGCGTGCTTCATCGTACCTCGTGGTGCGCTCCGACCGCGTGACGCTTCATGCGCGCGGAAACGCCAGTGATAAGTCCTGTTCTCCTTCCGTCCAGCGAACCCCGGCCGAGCGTACGACTTCGGCGATGCCCTCAGGGAGCATCGTGCGGCGATCGGTCGTCGCGATCATGACTTGAATCGCGTCGTCGTCGCCGCTGAGCGCGCACGTGACTTCCGATGCCTGCTTCCCGCGTTCAGTGCCGCCGACGATATCGAGCAGCGTGGCGAGCAGCGCGAGCCGCACCACGTCGCCGCGAACGCGGGTCATCGTCGCACCAACCGATCCGTCGTCGACGATCCGCACGAGCGCGTCGGTCGACGATGATGAGGCAGAACAAAGCGTCGTGATCCTGCGTAGCGTGACCGCGACGTCGGCCGGCGCACGCTCGGGCCGCGAAACCGCCAGTACGGCCTCGATCAAGTTAGTCAGTCGATCCAGCTGCTGCGCCGCCGCCTCGCTGAACTGCAGCACGGCCGACGCGGGCACCTCTGGTCGCGTCGCGCGCGACCGAATCACCTCCAGATTCACCGACACGCCATTGAGCGCGTCCTTCACGTCATGCGAGGCCCGACCCACGGCGCGCTGCAGCGTGTGCAGCCAGAGCGCGCTCACCTCCTCCGGCGCCGAGATCGGATTCATTCAATCCGAGAGGTCCGCATCATCCGGTGCAGCGGCGTGCGCCGGCGTCGCGTCGGCCGGCATCGGCCGATGCTGCTCGACGGGCCTCACGTATTTCTTCGTGATCTCCGCCGTGTTGCCGATGGCGAGCTGCTCGAACAGGAACCCGAACTTCTCGTCGTACTTGGCCGCCATCGTCGCCTTGGCATCAGCCGAAAGATCCCACACCTGTCGCTTGAATGGACCGATCGCCTTTTTCCGCGTCTTGTAGAAGAACTGCTCGTCGGAATCCGTCGCCTTGCGCTCGTCCTTCGCATTCTCGCGCAGCCACTCGTACATCTCGGCGCGAAGCGACGACGGAAGGTGGTCGAACATCATGGTCTGAAAGTTCGTCGCCAGATGGATCTCGGCGGTTTCGCGCCGCGGAAAGTTGTGGAACGACGTGTCGGGCAGCGTCGATGCGCCGTGCTGCACCGCGCCGGCGCATCCGTATTCATCGCGCGCCACCTTGCCCAGCTTCTCCAATGTGTCGAGGTCGAGTTTCACTTCGGCGATGGAGCCGTCGGGGAGCACGGTGCCACCGTGCGACGTGCCACTCTGTACGCTGATCTTCGACAGCCCCTCCATGCCCTTCGGCTTCGTCGCGATGAAGCCATCCATGTAGGCACGCAGTTCCTCGACGGTCGAGTTTTCGGTACCGACTTCGCCGATCTCGCCACCAACGGAGATCGTGACGCCCTTGGGCTGCACACGGCGAACTTCGCCGAGAAGGTCGATGCCGACTTCGTAGTTGAGGCGCTGCTGTTCGGCGAGCGTGGGCTTGCTGATGTCCACGAGCGTCGATGTGTCGATGTCGATGTTGTAGAAGCCCGCGCCAACCGCCTCGCGTATGAG
>JAQBPV010000091.1 GCA_028287345.1 Gemmatimonadota bacterium | reverse complement strand
CGTTGTCGTTCATCGCGCCCGTCTCGATCATCTGCTTCACCGTGCGGCTGCCGTCCTTCTTGTAGACGTACTGGAAGCCGCCCTCGTTCACCACCGTCTCGAGCGGAATCGAGAGCACGTTCGCCGTACTCGACGTCTCGATCGCGTTCGCCGTCGTCATGCCCGGCCGCAGCGTCGTGTCCGCCTTGGCGATCTCGATCTTCACCTCGAAGACCTTGGAGTCCTGGTTCGGCTTCTGCTCGCCGACGTTCGCGATGTGCGTGACCGTGCCCGACAGCTTCTTCGTCGGGTCGGCGTCGAGGGAGATCTGGACCTTCTGGCCGAGCGAGATCTTCCGGACGTCGACCTCGTTGACGTACGTCTGCGACTCCATGGACGTCAGGTCGGGCAGGGTGGCGACCGTGGGATCCCACGCCGTCCACTGCGAGCCGACCCCCTTCTTCTTCCCGTTCCACTCGCGGACGTAGATCACCATGCCCGGCGCTGGTGCCTTCACCGTGAAGCTCTCCATCACCGTCTGGATGTTCTTGAGCTGGTTCTGCTGGCGACCGAGGTCCGCGCCCACGGACGACATCTTGGCGACGGCCTGCTTCGTCTTCGTGGAGAGGTTGCGCTTCGACTGCTCCCACGCGCGCTGCGCCTTCTCGTAGTCGATCTCGGCTTGCCGCTTGATCGTCGGCGCTTCGTACTTCGCCTGCTCCTTCGCCAGCTTTTTCTCCTCGAGGAAATACTCGGCGGTGCGGACGTCTTCACGCGACTGCGCCAGGTTGAGCGTGGAGTCGAGCTGCGCTGTCGTGAACTCGGCCTGCGCCTTCTGGAGGTTGAGCGTGACGTCCGCGAGCTTCGTGGCTGCCGGCGCCTTGTCGAGCTCCGCGATAACGTCTCCTTCCTTCACCAGCGAACCTTCTGGCACGATGGAGGCGATCTTCGTCTGGTACACGTTCACCGATTGTGCGCCGGTCGGTCCCGTGACCTGCACGAACTTGCGTGCACGCAACTCGCCGGTGGTCGTGACGACGACCTTGAAGTTGCCCTGCTTTACCGGGGCGGTCAGCGTTGCTTCCGCAGCGTTCGCCGTCGACGGCCACTTGTACCAGGCGATCGGACCGCCGATGACTATCAGGGCGATCAGAATCGGAATCCAGCGCTTGCGAAGCTGTTGCATTTTCCGGAGTCCAAGAACGAGGTGGGAATCCCGCCATGCGGCAGCGGGACAGACGCATCACACCTTACGGGTGATGTATACAAGCCGCAATACAGCGCTTCATTAGGAAACGATGAACAGACTGAGCGTTATCGGAGCGCCCGGGCATCGGCCTGGCCCATTAGACACCACGTTCCGAAAATTCGTTTAGGGCGGGGCGAAATCCGCTGAAATGGGGCAGGGCACCGCCTTTACACCGTCCGCGGCGGGGGACAGGATTGTTTCAATCACAACCATCGAGCCTAATGAGAGTTCTTCTCGCCCTTCTCGCCCTCCAGCAGCCGCAGGGCACCGCGGCGGCGCAGGAAATCGCCCGGATCGTCGTGTCGCCCGCTAGTCGTAGCATGACGGCCGGCGACACCCTTCGCCTCCACGCCGAAGCGCGCGACGCGCAAAACAACGTCATCCCCGGCGTGACCTTCCGGTACCGGCTCGGCTCGATGGCGCGCTTCGAGGGACGCGTCGACTCCCTCGGACTGGTGACGGCGGGCTCGACGAGCATCCTGCCCGTCACGGTCACCGCCACACTCGCCGGCGCCAAGCCGAAGTTCGAGGTCGTCGAGATCCGCGCGCTGCCCGGAGCGGTGGCGTCGCTCGAGATCGCACCGACCACGGCGAAGCTCGTCGCGGGACAACGACTTCGCCTCACGGCGCGAGCATTTTCCACGGCTGGAGACAAGCGCTCCGATCGCGTGACGTGGAAGAGCAGCAATCCAGGCGTCGTCTCGATCAACGCCGCTGGCCTGGCTACGGCGGTGAGCGCCGGCTCGGCCACCATCGCCGCGAGCGTCGGCAGCGTGAGGAAGCAGCTTCCGGTGCAAGTCGTTGCGGGCAGCATTGCGTCGCTTTCGCTGTCGCCGAGCAGTGTGGAAGGCCGCGCGGGTGACGTGATTCGTTTCTCTGTCCAGGCGAAGGACGCTGGAGGCAAGCCGATCGCCGAACTGACGCCGACGTGGAGCTTCTCGCCCGGACATGGGCTGATGGAAGAGGACGGCGCGTTCGTGGGTTACGAGGCAGGTGAGTACACGGTCACGGCGTCGTTCGGCACCAGAAGCATCGATGCCACCGTCAGTCTCGCCGAGCGCGACGTCAGACGTCCGCTCACACTCGTCGGTCGGCTACCGCGCTCGCGATTCAGCACCGAAGAGGTGTGGCTGCACCAGGACGGCAAGCACGCATACCTCGGCTCGGGCTCGGGCGGTGATGTGCTCTACGCGATCGACATCAGCGATCCGTCCAATCCCACCGTCACCGACTCGGTGATCACGAATACGCGTCGCGTCAACGACGTGATGACCTTCCCCGATGGGAAGTTTCTCGTTTTCACACGCGAGGGCGCGAGCGATCGCAAGAACGGCATCGTCATCTGCTCGATCGACGATCCCGCGCATCCGAAGGTGATCGCGGAGTTCACCGACGGCGTCACCGGTGGCGTGCATTCGATCTTCGTGAACAAGCAGGACAAGTTCGGCACCTTCCTCTATCTCACGAACGACGGCACGGGCGCGCTGCACATTCTCGACGTGAACGATCCGTACCATCCGAAGGAAGTGGCGCGGTGGAAGACCGAAGGTCGTCCCGATGCCGGACGCTCGCTGCACGACATCGATCTTCGCGACGGCCTGTTGTACGCATCCTATTGGAACGACGGCATGGTGGTGCTCGACGTTGGCAATGGTATGAAGGGTGGCTCGCCGTCGAATCCGCAGCTGGTGTCGCAGTTCAAGTACGACCTGAATGCGCTGTACAAGCAGGTCGAGGTCGACGGCGGTCCGGGCTTCATTCGCGGGACGCACACCGCGTGGCGCCATAAGAACTACGTCTTCATCGCCGACGAGGTATTCCCGGCGAGCTATCCCAAGGGCACCAAGGATGCAGCCGCGGGTCGAGCGTACGGGCGACTGCAGGTGATCGACGTCAGCGACATCACGAAGCCGAAGTCGGTGGCGTGGTACGAGCCGGAATACGGCGGCGTGCACAACGTGTGGGTGCTCGGCGACACGCTCTACATGGGCGCGTACAATGCGGGCTACCGAGTGTTCGACATCTCGGGTGAGTTGCGCGGCGACCTGCGCGCGCAGGGCCGCGAGATCGGCCATCTCAACACGGCCGACATGGATGGGAAGATCAAGAATTCCGCGATGACGTGGGGCGTCGTCGTCAATCCGAAGGACGGGTTGGCGTATGTGAACGACGACAACAACGGGCTGTGGGTGGTTCGCATCGAGCCGAAACCGAAGATCGTGCCGTGAGTCCCTGCTCAGCGCTTCAGTAGTACCGCGAATGCGCCGGATACGAGTGTCAACCGATTCATAGGGCAGTTCGACATCGCCCACTCCCGTAAGGTTTTAGGGGCTCCGGGCCCCTATCCCGGGGCGAATTGTGGTGACACATTTGTTTCCCAAACGATGAACGGCCCGGAATTCCTCTCGCCAACGGAAGACCACCGTACCGCATGCGCCCACGTCTCAGACTGACATTTGCGGTCATGGCCGCCCTGCTCGCGAGCGCAATCAACTGCGGTCGCGAGATCACGGCGCCGGACAAGAGCACCGAAGCAACCGGTCCCTACGCGCGCGGACTGTCGTTCAAGACCGTCTTTCCCGAGGCGCTCTCGCGCTCGACCGGTCCCAACATCGTGCCGTTCACGTCGGTGCGCGTCACCGTTCGGCACTCCGACAACACCATTGCGCTCGACACGTTGATTGCCTTCCCGCCGACCGCGGACTCGGTGGCGGTGAGCCTGAACGTGCGACTGCTGCCGAATGTCCCGGCGACAGGCGAGCGGCTGACGATCAGTCTTCAGTACATCAACGCATCGAACGTCACTGTGTTCAACGGCAGCGCGCCGGTCGACGTCATGCCGACGCTGTTCGGGCAGGATCCGCCTCCGCCGGTAGTCATTCCGGTGAGCTATTCCGGGCCCGGCGCCAACGCCACAAAGATCGTCATCAGCCCCAAGAGCCAGACCGTCACCGCGGGCGGGACCTTCCAGTTCACGGCGCAGGCGTTCGACGCCGCGAACAACCTCCTACCTGGCACACCGGTCGTCTTCTCGTCGTCCAACACGGGACTCGCCGTTCTTCCCTCCGCCGCATCAGGCAGCGGTAGCACGCTCGTTGGGCGTGGGACGGCGCAGATCACGGGGACGCTGCTCACCGGCCCGTCCGACGTCGGTACACTCACCGTGCAACCCGCGCTCAGCGCCATCGCGCCCGTGTCGGGATCCGGTCAGTCGGCGCCCGCCGGCACGTTGCTGCCCACGCCGGTCGTGGTTCGCGTGACGGCCACCGACGGTCTTGGCGTGAGCGGCGTTCCGGTGAGTTTCATTGCCGCTAACGGCGGCTCGGTGACATCGACCAGCGTGCTCACAGACGCCAACGGAAACGCGCAGACCAGCTGGACGCTCGGACCCGCGGCCGGAGCACAGATACTGACGGCAACGGCAAGCGGCATTGCCGCCGGCGCGACGTTCACGGCGACCGCAACCGCCGTTACGCCGACAGCGCTCGTCGTCACACAGCAGCCGACGACGGCGGCGGCGGGACAGCCGATCAGCAACGTCGTCATCACCGCGCAGAGCGCAAACGGCATCACGGCGACGTCATTCACCGGCGCCATCTCGATCGCACTCGGCACCAACACCGCCGGTGCAACGCTGAGTGGAACGACGACGGTCAATGCCGTCGCCGGCGTCGCGACCTTTGCGGGCCTCACGCTGAACAAGACGGGAACCGGGTTCACACTGGTGGCGTCGAGCGGATCGCTCACGAGCGCCACGACGTCGCCGTTCGACATAACGACCGCGCCTGCGTCCGCGATCACTGTCGTCAGCGGCGGAGGTCAGACGGGCGCGGCAGGCGCGACGCTGCCGCAACCGGTCGTCGTGAGTGTCACCGATGTGTTCGGAAATCCGATCGCCGGCCAGACCGTCACCTTTGCGGTCGCCTCGGGCGGCGGCTCAGTGGCGACGCCGAGTGTCGTGACGAACGCGCTCGGTCAGGCTTCGACGACGTGGACGCTGGGAGCCCCGGCCGGTTCGCAGACGATCACCGCATCGAGTGGTGCACTCACCCCACTGACGATTTCCGCGACGGCGACTGCCGCCGGCGGTACGGTGACGACGCTTTCCTTCTCGTCCGCGCCATCGGTGGTGACGGCCGGTGTCGCCAACTCGTTCGTCGTGCAGGCGCGCGACGCGCAGGGGCAGCTCGTGACGTCGTTCACCGGCAACGTTACCCTGGCGTTCGGCACGAACCCGTCCGGAGGAACGTTGACCGGCCCGCCGACAGTTGCTGCCGTCGGTGGTGTTGCGACGTTCGTCGTGTCGGTCGACAAGTCGGGCGCGGGTTACACGTTCGTCGCCTCGTCCGGCACCGTGAGCTCGAGTCCTTTCACCTTCTCGGTGCGTCCCGCCGCGGCGACGAGCGTCGCGTTCACGACGCAGCCGAGCAGCGTGGCTGCGGGTGCGATCATTACGCCGGCCGTTGTCGTGACCGCGCGCGATCCGTTCGGCAACACCGACACCACGTTCACGGGAACCATCGACATCGCCATCGCGGCCAACCCGGGTGACGACATAATCCGTGGCACCACGTCCGTGAGCGCAGTTGCTGGCGTCGCGTCATTCTCCACCCTGATGATGAACGTTCCCGCCGTCGGCTACACGCTGATGGCGACGTCGTCGGGACTGTCGAGCGCAACGAGCACAGCGTTCGACGTCACTCCGGGCGTGGCACCAACGGCGCTCGTCTTCTCATCAGTTCCCAGCGCCGTGACCGCCGGAGCGACATTCACGCCGGTCGTGCAGGCGCGGAATGCGCAGGGCACCGTTCTCACGTCGTTCAACGGCAACATTACCCTCGCCCTCAGCGCAAATCCGGCCGGTGGAACGCTCAACGGCACGACGACGGTTGCCGCCGTATCAGGCATTGCGAGCTTCCCCGGCGTGTCGATCAACAAGGCCGGCAGTGGCTATGGCCTCGTTGCGACGTTCGGAAACGTCACGTCGTCGTCGTCGCCGCTGACTGTCGTTCCCGCGACTGCCGTCGATCTTGCCTTCACGTCACAGCCATCGACTGCCAGTGCGGGCTCGCCGATTACGCCAGCCGTGGTGGTGACGGCGCGCGACGCGTTCGGCAACACGGCCACGTCGTTTACGGGCAACGTGTCGGTCGTGATCGGCGCGAACCCGGGCAATGCAACGCTCACCGGCACGACGACCGTCGCCGCCGTGGCCGGCGTGGCGACGTTCACCAACCTGAGTCTCACCACAGCGGCGACGGGCTACACACTCGTCGCGAGCGCCTCGGGTTTGACGAGCGCAACGAGCGCGCTCTTCAACATCGCCGCTGGCACGACGATGACGTGGACGAACGTCAACGGTGGTCTCTGGAGTGTGGCGTCCAACTGGAGCCTGGGTCGAGTACCGCAGGCGAACGACTCGGTGGCGATCACGCTGTCGGGTACGTACACCGTCACGCAGGACGTTCCGTTCAACGGCGGCGCGGCGCTGACCATCGGCGGCACGAGCGGGACGCAGACGCTGGCGGTGTCCGGCCAGCCGCTCATCATTGGCGGCAACATGATCGTCGGCAGCAACGGCGTGGTGACACCGATCACCGCCACCGTCACGGTTGGTGCGACGCTGGTCAATCAAGGGACGTTGAATCCAAGGAACGCCAACCTGAATGCAGCGGTCTCGAATCAGGGGACCATCGTGTGGGACGGCACCGGCAGCATCCTCGGCACACTCACGACATCAGTTGGCTCTACGTTGCGACTTCAGGGGAGCGGCAACACGGGCGTGTCGAACCTGACGATCAGCAACGGGTTCACGAACAACGGCACGATCGACCTGACGACGGTTGTCTCGAGTTACACGGACATCCTGACGGTGACGAACGGCACGCTGACCAACGCACCGGGCGGCACGATTACCTCGAGCGTCGGAACGGCTGGCTCGCGGACGATCAACGCCGTGCTCGACAATCAGGGGACGATCACGTTCCTGCAGCCGCTCGCGCTGAACAAGGCGAGTGCGGCGCACACGAACAGTGGCACGATCAATGTGATCGCCGCCGACTGGACGTTGAATCAGTCAGGCGCGGGGGCGAGCTTCACGAACACCGGCACCGTCACGATCGGCACGGGCCGCACGTGGACGGTGAACGGCGGGACGCTCAATCTGACCTCCGGTCAGATCAACGGCGCGGGGACGCTCGCACTTGCCGGTGTGACCGCGAACTTCGCCACTGGCTTCAACAACAGCGTGACGTCGCTGGCACTGAACAACTCGATCCTCAACGGGCCTGGCACGATCACGAATGCGTCCGGCCAGACGCAGTCGATGGTGAACACGACGGTCAACGCGCCGCTGGTGAATCAGGGATTGCTCGTCTTCGACGGTACCGGAAGCTTCACGAACAGCTT
>JAQBPV010000528.1 GCA_028287345.1 Gemmatimonadota bacterium | reverse complement strand
ACTGATGTCCATCGGTGTCAAGGTTGTCACGCGACCGATCGAGGAAGTGAGCTACCTGCGCGCCACCCTTGGTGGAATGAAGCGCACGCTGCGGCACATCTTCGAGGAAAAGGTCACCACGCAGTATCCGGAGGAGAAGGAGTCGATCTCCAAGCGCTGGCGCGGCACGCATCGCATGCTGACGACGGAAGACGGCAAGGCCAAGTGCGTTGCCTGCGGACTCTGCCCGTCCATCTGTCCAGCCAACTGCATCAAGCTCGTGCCAGGCGAGGACGAACAGGGCAATCGCTATCCGCTCGTGTTCGAGATCGACGAGTTCCGCTGCATCTTCTGCGGCTACTGCCAGGAAGTCTGCCCGGAAGAGGCGATTCACGTCGGCCGGCACTACGAGAACGCTGAATACAGCCGCGAAGGCTTCGTCTATGATCTCGAGCGCCTGATGGCGCAGACGCATCCGGTCTGCGAGATGTGGGATCCAGCCGATCCGAAGGGGGAGTAATGACGCACAACGAGCTCCCGCTCTTCTACGTTTTTCATTTCTACTTCTTCGGGCTGATCTCGATCATCTCGGCGGTGGCGTTCGTGACGCGCAAGAGCCCCGTGTCCGCGGCGATGTGGCTCGTGTGCACGATGTTCTGCCTGGCGGCGATGTACGTGCTGCTCGACGCGCAGTTCATCGGCACGATGCAGGTGCTGGTGTATGCCGGCGCCATCATGGTCGTGTTCCTGTTCGTGATCATGTTGCTCAACCTCGGTCATCCGTCCGAGTTGGCCGACGCGCGCGGGCTCTGGTGGAAGCTGTTGGCGGGAGCGGTTGGCCTTGCGCTCATGGCGCAGGTGTTCGCGGTGACGCGGGCGCGCCTGCCCGAGGCGTTGACGCTGCCCGAGGGAACGATCGCCGCCCAGGTGGCGAAGGATGGCGCTATCGCGCCATTCGCCGGCGTACTGTTCCGCGATTACCTGCTGGCATTCGAAGTCACGAGCGTGCTGCTGCTCGCAGCGGTCGTTGGCGCCGTGGTGCTCGGCAAGCGAAAGGAGCGTGCCCATGCTCGCTGAGTCGCTGTTCTTCAGCGCTGTGCTGTTCACCATCGGCGTCGTTGGTGTGTTGACGCGCCGCAACGCGATCATCGTCTTCATGTGCGTCGAGCTGATGCTCAACGCCGTGAACCTGACGTTCGTGGCGTTCGCGCAGGTGTACGGCGTGGCCGGACAAATCTTCGTCTTCTTCGTCATGACGGTGGCGGCGGCGGAAGCTGCCGTGGGGCTCGCGATCATCATCGCGCTGTTCCGCCATCGCCAGACGGTCAATCTTTCGAACATCAATCTCCTCAAGGGCTGATGCTCCTCCAGCATGCAGCAACGGCGGGTGCTCACGCCCTGAGTGGAACAGCGGCAGACTATCTGTGGCTGCTCCCGATCCTGCCGCTTCTCGGATTCGTGGCGAATGGCCTGCTCGCGGTGTCGAGCGTGGTCAAGTTCGGCCCGAACGATCCGAGCGCGAGCCATGGCGACGATCACGGTCACGTCGTACACGCCGAAGTACACGCGCACGATCATGGGCATGACGCGGAGGAGCACGATACGCACGTCGTGCGGCACCGGTTCGCGTCGCTGGCCAGCATCATTGGCCCGGGCGTTCTCGCGGCATCGTTCCTCCTCGCCGTCGCGATATTCATGGCGATGCGCGGTGCAGGCGAGATCCACACGCCGTTCATCCAGAGGTACTTCTCCTGGATGCCGGTGGGGGATCTTCAGATCGACGCTGCGTTCCAGCTCGACCAGCTGTCGATGGTGATGGTGCTCATCATCACCGGCGTGGGTACGCTGATTCACCTCTTCAGCGTCGGCTACATGCAGGACGACCCGGGGTATCCGCGATTCTTCGCGTACCTCAACCTGTTCGTCTTCTTCATGCTCCTGCTGGTGCTCGGCTCGAGCTATCCGCTGATGTTCGTCGGGTGGGAAGGCGTTGGTCTGTGCTCCTATCTGCTCATCGGATTCTGGTTCAGCGAGAAGGCGAACGCGGACGCCGGCAAGAAGGCGTTCATCGTCAACCGCATCGGCGACTTCGGCTTCCTCGTCGCGATGTTCATGCTGTTCGCGAACCTTGGCGCGCTGGATTTCGTGGGAGTGAACGCGGCGGCCCTGTCGAACTTCACGGCGGGCGGCACGCTGGTGACGGTGATCTGCCTGTTCCTCTTTCTCGGTTGCGCCGGCAAGAGCGCTCAGATTCCGCTCTACGTCTGGCTGCCGGACGCCATGGCCGGTCCGACGCCTGTCTCCGCGCTCATCCATGCGGCGACGATGGTGACGGCGGGCGTGTATCTCATCGCCCGCAGCAATGTGCTGTTCTCGCTGGCACCGGCGGCGAGTCTCACGGTTGTCGTCATCGGCGCGCTGACGGCCTTCTTCGCCGCGACGATCGGTCTCAAGCAGTGGGACATCAAGAAGGTCCTCGCGTATTCGACCGTCTCGCAGCTCGGCTACATGTTCATGGGCGTCGGCAGCGGCGCGTACGTCGCCGGCGTGTTCCACCTGATGACGCACGCCTTCTTCAAGGCGCTTCTGTTCCTTGGTTCCGGCTCGGTGATCTACGCGATGCACAAGGCGTATCACCACACGGGCAACCACGAGGACGCGCAGGACATGCGCAACATGGGCGGCCTGAAGAAGTACATGCCCATCACGTGGGCGCTGATGTGGGCGTCGACGCTGGCGATCGCCGGCATTCCGCCCTTCGCCGGCTTCTTCTCGAAGGACGAGATTCTCGCCGCGGTACACAACCGTCATCACGGAACGCTGTTCGAGACGGTGAACTTCCTCGGCATCCCGGGTCCGTTCGTGATGCTCGTCTGCTATGCGCTCGGTCTCGCTGCGGCATTCATGACGGCGGTCTACATGACGCGCATGATGCTCTACACCTTCCACGGTCCGAATCGCACGGGTGAGAAGGAGCGAGAGCACCTGACGGAAGCACCGTGGGTGATGACAGGACCACTCGTCATCCTTGGCGCGTTGAGCGTCTTCGGCGGATGGTTCAATCTCCCGAAGCTGTTGCCGATCGGACCTATCGGCGCGCTCGAGCGCTGGCTGGAGCCAGTCGTGGGTGCGAGCGATCTTCGCATGCAGGGCGGCGTAGCGCAGGAGATTTCACACGGCGCTGAATGGGCGCTCATCGGCGTCGCTGTCGTCATCGCCGTCGCCGGTATCGCACTGGCCTTCGCGCGGTTGAAGCCCGCCACGCTCGTACCTGCCAACGAAGCGCTCCCCGAGCACGGTTTCGAAAAGGTGCTCGCCAACAAGTACTACGTCGACGAAGTGTACGACGAGGTCATCGTCGAGCCGGTCGTGGCAACGTCTCGCAACCTGCTGTGGCGCGGCATCGACGTCGGGCTGATCGACGGCTTCACGCGTCTTTTCATCCAGAGCAAGGACCAGGACAGCGCGCCTGGCAAGGTGCCGATGGGCGGCCTGCTCCCGCGCGCGGTTGGCTGGATCGGCTCGCAGCTGCAATCAGGGCAGGTGGGCACGTACGCATGGGTCCTCGTCGTCGGGATGTTGCTCGTGCTCGGCGCCTTCACTTTCCGCTCGTAACGAGATGCGCGAGTTTCTACTTTCGGTCGGCTACGACCGCTGGATCCTTCCGGCGCTTCTCGTCATTCCGCTCATCGGCGCG
>JAQBPV010000515.1 GCA_028287345.1 Gemmatimonadota bacterium | reverse complement strand
CGCGGACCTCCAACTTCTTCAGCTTGCCTCCACCGGTGTTCCTGAAGATGGTGATCGGCATCCACTCGCCGACGACGACGAGATCCAGACGTCCGTCGCCATCGACGTCGCGCCACACGGCATCAGTGACCATGCCGACGTGCTCCAGTTCCGGCGCCAGCTTGGCCGTGACGTCGGTGAAGTGGCCCTTTCCGTCGTTCTTCAACAACATGCTCTGCGGGTCGGTGCCGTAGCGCCAAGGCGCAACGCGCCCTCCAACAAACAGGTCGATCGCTCCATCGCCGTCGTAATCCGCCGCCACTACCCGTGAGCCACTGGAGCTTTCCGCCGGAAGGCTGCCTGCTGGCGCCTTGTGGAAGTGACCGCGACCATCGCCGAGGTACAGGCGATCCTGCAGCGCGGAGGCACCCTCCGAGTATTCGTTGCCGCCGCTCACCACGTACAGATCGAGGTGGCCATCCCTGTTGGCATCGAAGAACACGGCGCCGAGGTCCTCGGAAATCGAATCTGGCTCGAACACTCCCGGGTTCGTGCGCACGAACTTTCCGTTGGGTTGCTGCATGAGCAACTGGCTGACCTGGCCCTTCGCGCCACCGATGAAGATGTCGTCCAGCCCGTCGCCATTCACGTCGGCCACGGCCATCATCGGTCCCTCGGTAGACACGAGTTTCGGCATGAGGCGCTCGCGCTCGAAATCGACGAACTCGTTCTCCTGGTGCTTGAAGCCGAGCGCTGCCTGGGCAGTGACATCGGCGAACAGTGTAGTGACTGCTTTTGGCGTTGACGTCGCACCGGGCAGCGTCGCTTGCGACTGACGCACCGTCACGAGCTGATTGGCGGGAGTGTGCTGTTGCACGCTCACACGTCCATCTGGCCACACGACGCGCAGCGAGTCGATGACGCCTGACTTCCCGATGCCGAAGTCGAGCACGTAGTCCACGCTCGACTGGAACCCGCGCGTCGGAGACTCCTCCTGCATGAACGTGCTTCCTCCCGCGAACACGGTCGCTCGCGCGCCGACGCCGAAACGATTCTTCTGTTCTCCTTCCAGCTTTACCCGGAGGAAATGATTCTCGGGGCGCAGTGCCCGCGCGTTGTTTCGGTAGATGAACGCTTCCTGATTGACGTTGTTCACCACGAGATCGGGCGCGCCGTCTCCGTCCAGATCGCCGTAGGCCGCGCCACTCGAGATGGAAGGCGTGGAAAGCCCCCAAGCGACGGCTTCATTCGCGAACTGCATGTTGCCGGTATTGTGGAACGCGTAGTTGGAGAGCCGCGTCGTGCTCATCGCCTTCGTCAGCTTCAGGAAATCCGCCTTCGTTTTGCCACCGCTCGTGACGGACTTCATCGTTTCGTCGTTGGCGAGATAGGCGATGAAGTCCTGCGACGTGATGTCCTTGGCGAGGCCATTCGCCACGAAGATGTCCTTGTTGCCATCGAGGTCCAGGTCGGCGATGAGCGTACTCCAGCTCCAGTCCGTTCGTGCGACGCCCGCCATCCACGCAATGTCGGTGAACGTTCCGTCGCGGTTGTTCCGCTGCAGCATGTTGCGCATCGACTGGTGGCCGTACCCATTCTTCACTTTCGTCTGGTACGCATCCCACCCCTCGAACTGCGCCGTCATCTTGAGGCGGTACTCGCCCTCCGGCAGCATGTCCGTCGTGTAGACGTCGGGCCATCCGTCGTTGTCGACGTCGGCGATGTCGAGCCCCATCGAGAAGTAGCTCCCCACCGCCATCTGCTGGTCGTGCGAGTCGGTAAAGGTGCCGTTCTTCGCATTGATGTAGAGATAGTCGCGCTCGAAGAAATCATTCGCGACGTAGATGTCCGGCCATCCGTCGTTGTTCACGTCGGCGACGACGACGCCGAGTCCGAAGGCAGCCTCGGGGCTGTGAATCCCAGCGGCCGCGCTCACGTCCGTGAAATGCCCGCCGTCGTTGCGATATAATCTTGCGCCGCCATTCACATCGGCCACGTTGCGCATGTTGCGCAGCCCGAAGCTGCTGACCTCGCGCGGCGAGTTACGGATCAGGAACAGGTCGAGGTCTCCGTCGCGATCGTAGTCCACGAAGACGGCCTGGGTCGAATAGCCACCATCCGTCACACCGTAGTCCGACGCCATCTCCTTGAACGTCGGAATGCTGTCGGCGTTCAATCCCTGATTGATCCAGAGCTCGTTCGCGCGTTGGGCCGGCGTTCCGGGCCCCGCGTGGCAGATGTAGATGTCCAGTCGCCCGTCGCCGTTCACGTCGGCAATGGCGACTCCCGTGCTCCAGCTCCCCTTCCGCGTCTTCACGCCGGCTGCATCAGTGATGTCGCGGAAGTGGAAGTTGCCCTTGTTCAGGTAGACGCGGGGACCGCCCGAGTTCGACGCCAGGATGATCTCCGGTACGCCGTCTCCATTGAGGTCGGCGATGGCCACGCCACCGCCGTTGTAGTAGTTGCGATACGTGAAGACGTTGAGCTCTTGCGTCTCCGTCAGCGTGTTTTCGAATCGCACGCCGGTGACACTGGCGGGGAGCTGCGAAAACAGCTCGCTACCGGGAGCTGCCGCGCTCACCAAAGGGACGTCTGCGCTCTCGTGCGTGTTGGAGCAGGACAGCATACCGCCGAAGAAGCAAAGCGCCGGAACGAGGCGCCACGACCGGAATACGGAAAGCGGGAGCATGCGGCCCGGAAAGCGGGGTATGACGCACGATAGCCTGCCCAGATCGGACAGGCTATCGTGCGAACAGGTGCTACGAAGTTGACTCAGTAGCCGGGATTCTGCGTCAGCAACGGGTTGGACGCGAGCTGAGTCTGCGGGATCGGGAACAGGATCTTGTAGGCTGCATCTGCCGGCTTGAAACGGCGCGCGGCGTTGAACGTTCCCGCGCGGATCATGTCCTGCCGGCGCTTGCCTTCAGTGGCGAACTCGAACAAGCGCTCGCTGAAGATCGCGGTACGCACGGCGCTTTGGGATTGGCCGGTCGCAAGCGGCTTGGCCGGGCTGAACTGCCGGGCACGGACGAGATTGACTTGGGCGACGGCGGCATCGCTCTGCCCGAGCTCATTCAATGCCTCAGCCTTGATGAGGTACATCTCGGCCAGGCGGAAGAAGGGATAGTTGTTCGGGAACGAGTTGCCGTCTGGCGCAGTGATCAACGGCGTGAACTTGTTGAAGCGCACCCCTTCGTTCTCAGCGGCCGCCGTCTCGTTGCCGATCGTGTCCGTGAAGAACAGCGGGTTTCCCTGACGATCCTTTGCTGGCAGCCCCGTATCGAAGCTGTTCTGCGGGCCGACGAGAAACATCGCGCGCCGCTTGTCGGCTGGATCGAATGCCCGGTACGTATCGGAGACGGAGGAAAAGCCGTTCCACGGTCCGCCGCCGAGGGCGAGCTGATTGTAGTGGAGCGTGCGCATCGGGAAGCTCTCGCCCAGCCCCACCTCGGTCGACGAGTGGGCGATATAGAAGATATTCTCCTTCGAATCGTGATTGTCCGGGGAGAAGTTCTTGGTCCAGTTGGGCTCGAGCACGTATTGCCCCGAGTTGATGACGCGATCCGCAACGGTGATCGCATCCTGCCAGCGCGCCGTTCCCTTGGTCAGTCCGGCAGCCGTGACGGTGCCGCTGTAGACCTGTGCATTGAGGTAGAGGCTCGCCAGAATCGCGTCTGCCGCGCCGCTGGTGAGACGACCATTCTGATCAGCGGGTCGCGTGGCCGGCAGCGCTGCGCGTGTTGCGATGAGCTCCGATTCAATGAACCGGAACAGTGAGTCACGCGACACCCGTGGATTGGCTCCGACTTCCGTGCTCGTTACGAGCGGCACGCCGCCGAAGAAGTCCATCAGCATGTAGTAGTACCAGGCGCGAAGCGTACGCAGTTCGGCCAGCGTCTGCGGAGCCGTGGGGCCGCCCGCCTTGGTGATCACGTCGATCATCAGGTTCGCGCGGGCAATGCCGCTGAACTGCGTGTTCCAGACGCCGTTGATATCGGCGAGCGCGGAACCGCTGTTCGGGTTGTAGCCGTGCTTGAAGATCTCGAGCCAACGACCATTGTCGTACCAGTCCTGGCCTCGCGTCGGAACGATGATTTCGTCCGTCGTGACCTCGGTGACGTTGAAATAATCCTGCGTCGCTCCACGCAAGCCCGCGTAAACCGAGGCAACGCCGGACAGCACTTCTGTCGGCGTATGGAACGCGTTCACCGGCGTGAGGGCGTCCTTCGGCACCTCTGTGAGATTGGTGCAGCCGTAGAAGATCATCGACGCAGGTACGAAGAGCAGCGCGCTCGTCGTGACCCGGCGGATCGATCTCGGAAGTCTAATAGTCATCAGCGTCATTACCTGTTTGGTTAGGCGAATGATCAGTGCGATCCGGACCGGTCAGAACTGGACGTGCGCGCCAAGTGTGAACGTGCGAGCGCGTGGATAGGTGAGGTAGTCGATTCCGCGCGTGGCGATGCCGGCGTCAACGAACACCTCCGGATCGTAGCCCGAGTACGGAGTGAAGAGCAGCAGGTTGTCGCCCGAGACATACACGCGCGTGGTACGCCCGGCACCGAGCATACCAGGCAGCGTGAAGGTGTATCCAGCCGTCGCGTTCTGGAGGCGCACGGACCGGCCGTTCTCGATCCAGCGGGACGAGTAGATAGCCGGCTCTTTGATCCCGGTTGGGTCGGCGAGGGCGGAAACGAGGAAGTTGCGATCGGACAGCGCGTTGCCCTTCGTTCCGTACACCAGCGCGGTGTTGTTGAAGACATCCTTGCCGAACTCTCCGCGCCACAGCCAGCTCACGTCGAACTTTCCCTGTGCGCCGTTGCTGCGCAAACCCAGGCTGAACTTCGGGTTAGCGTTTCCGATGATCTGCTCGTCGTCGCCAGTGGGGGCGAAGGTCTCTCCATTCGTGCAGCCGGTGCTCGTCGACTTGCAGCTGAACACCTGCTGGCCCGTGGCGTTGACGCGGAGGAATTTCGGGCCCCAGAACGTCCCCAGTGGTTGGCCGGGGATCAGCCGTTGCGAATTGCGGCCGGATTGACCCTGCCCGAAGACGCCACCCGTGATGATGAATGGGGCGTCGCCCAGACTGATGACCTCGTTGCGCTCCACGGAGAGCACGACTCCCGACGAGAACGTGCGCGCGCCCTGCTCGAGCAGCCGCGCATCGATCGACGCCTCGAAGCCACGGTTCCGCACCGATCCGACGTTCTGGATCTGCGTCGAAACAACGGCCGGCTGTGGCACCGGAACGGTGAGCAGGAGATCCTTCGTCGTCTTCTGATAGATATCGATGACGCCCGTGATCCGGTCGCTCTTGATGCCCCAGTCGATCCCGAAGTTCGTCTGTTCGGACGTCTCCCACTTGAGGTCAGGATTCTCGACCTGCGAGGCGGAAAGGCCGGTGACGAGAACGCCACCGAACGGATACTTCGCGCCGGCATCGGTTCTCAACAGCAGCTGCGTCGCATAGGGCTGGACCGCCTGGTTTCCCTGACGTCCCCACCCTGCGCGCACCGCGAGGGTGGAGAACCTCCCGCCGCGCATGAAGTCCTCGTTGCTGATGCGCCACGAGCCCGACACCGCGGGAAACACCGACCACTTGTGTCCCTCGGCCAGACGAGAAGAGCCGTCACGACGAACGACGCCGGTGAGGAAGTATTTGTCGGCAAAGCCGTAGTTCGCGCGCGAGAAGAACGAAACCAGCTTGCTCTCCTGAATGTACGAGATGGGCACCGGCGAGGTCGCCGCGTTTCCTGCGCCGAGGTTGTTGAATGTGAACGCGTCCGTGATGAAGCCCTGCGTGATGGCTTCGAAGCCATTGTTGACGAACGAGCTGTACTCGTACCCGCCAACGATCTCGAGCTCCTGCCGGCCGCCGATCCTTGGCGTCGCGGTGAGCAGTTGCTGGAAGTTGAGGTTCTGCAGGCTCCGTTGCGCCTGTCGCGCGAGGCCCTTGATCGAAGCGCCGAGCGGGCTGGCGCGCGGCACGTACGTCTCGCGCACCGAGTTCGTAAAGTCGGCGCCAAGCGTCGTCGTCGCGGTGAGTCCCGTGAGCAGACTCAGTGTTCCGGTCAGGTTCCCGAGCACCCGGTTCTCAGGTGCCTGGTCGGTGATCTGGTTGGCGAGGGCGACGGGGTTTCGCACGGACTGCGCTCCCGCACCGATTTCGTAGTAGACCGACTGCTGCGTGGCGGTATCCAGCACCGTGATGGGGTGCGTGGGATTGAAGATCGCCATGTTGGTGAACACGCCACCGGTAAATCCGCCACCATTCTCCATGGCGAGATAGGTGTTGTTGACGCGCGACGCCGTGAGGTTGAGGTCCAGATTGAGGCGTCCCTCCAGTGCCGCGTGCTGCGCATTCAAGCGTCCCTGGTAACGCTTGAGTCCATTCTCGATCACCACGCCCTGCTGATCGAAGTAGTTCAACGAGGCGCGATAGTGCGTCTGCTGCGAGCCGCCGGAGAACGCCACGTTATGGCTGTTCGAGTACCCGGTGCGCTCGAGCGCACGCTCCCAATCAGTATTTGCCGTTCCGTTCAGGGAAGCCGAGCTCGCGGGGAGATTGTTGGCCGCAATCTGCGCCGTCACGAAGGTCCGGTACTGGTCGCCCGTCAGGAAATCGAGGTGCCTTGCCGGACTTGCCGCGGCGACATACGTGTCGTAGTCGAGCCCGGACACGCCGCGCGAGCCGCGCTTGGTCTGGATGAGGACGACGCCGTTGGCCCCGCGGCTGCCATAGATCGCGGTCGCCGCCGCGTCCTTGAGCACCGTCATCGACTCGATGTCGTTCGGGTTGATCGTGTTCAGCGGGTTGCGGCCGAGCGCCGCGTTCACGCCTGGCGTCGCCGCGCCCGCAACGCCGCCCTCATTCTGCAGCGGCACGCCGTCCACCACGTACAGCGGATCGTTGCTCGCCTGGATCGAGGTGCCGCCGCGGATGCGGATCTGCACACCGGCTCCCGGTTCACCATTGTTCGTGCTTATCTCGACGCCGGCCACGCGTCCCTGGAGCATCTGCGTGGCGTTCGTGACGACGCCGACGTTGGCCTCGTCGGTGTTCACGGTCGCCACCGAACCAGTGATGGACTCGCGGCGCTGGGTGCCGTATCCAGTGACGACGATGTCACTCAGCACGGCGGCCTGCGGCGCGATCCCGAATTCGACAGTGATCGTGCCTCCCGCCGGGACGGTGGCATCCCGCGTCTGCGGGGCGAAACCAATACGGCTCGCCCGCACCTGATGGAGACCGGCCGTGACTGCGCTGATCGTATAGGTCCCATCGTTCCTGGTGAGCGCGCCATTCGCCGTTCCGACGATGCGAACGCTCACGGCGGAAAGGGGTTGCCGCGACGCCGAGTCGAGCACGCGTCCCGTGACGATGCCCGTTGCGCCCTGCGCGACCAGCGGTCCTGCAATCAAGATGCTGCCCAGTACTGCGGCGAGCGCACATCGAGTGACTGCCATTCGACTGCCTCCAAAATGGGGACGAGTATCGGCTACAGGGACGGTTGCCGTGCGTCGGCGCGCGCAACCGAAAATGGTACGGCTACGGCCGCGACGTGGTAGGAATCGTCGCGTCACTGCAAATATTCGTGCAAAAACCTCGTGCCGATTGTAACTCTGTTCGACAAAAGCGCAAACAAAGGTGTTTCGCAGTCTCCTTTACTAGCGCCAAAACATCAGCGGGACAAGTACGTCCTCTCGTAATACATTGTGCAACCGTTTGCGCAATTATTGCGAAGCGCACCACTTCCCGCATACTCGTACGAGGACCCCATGGCTGGTAATCGGGTCACCCTGAAGGACATTGCCAAGAAGGTGGGCCTCTCCATGGCCACCGTCTCCCGGGCGTTGGCCGACCATCCGGACATCAGCGGCGAGACGAAGAACCGCGTCCGCGAGGTCGCCCAGGCACTCAGCTACATCCCCAACTACCGCGCGCGCTACCTCCGCGCCAAGCATTCCCGGCTCATCGCGCTGATCGTCCCCGAGATGAACATGTTCTTCGTCCCCTCGATGATCACCGGCATCAATCGCGTCGTCCAGCAGAACGATTACTCGCTGATCGTCTTCCAATCGGACAATTCCATCGTCCAGGAGCGCCGGCTGGTCGAGTACTGCACGCACCTCTCGGCCGACGGTGTCCTTCTCGTCCTCTCGTCCGAGACGTCGAATCTCCAGCACCTCGACGTCCTCCACGAGGTCGACATTCCCGTCGTGCTGCTCGACAAGACGATCGACACGGTGAAGTACACGACCATCACCATCGACGACGAGGAGGCCGGGCGCGAGGCGGCATCCTACCTCATCCATCGTGGCCACACGCGCGTCATCGGCATCTTCGGCGACCAGCGCCAGCGCATCAGCACACAGCGGCTCAAGGGCTTTCGGCGCGCGCACACCGAGCACGTGATCCCACTGGCGGAGACGCAGATTCTCCGCGTCACCATCATCGACGAGCTCGAGGAGCAACTCGACAATGCGTTCGCCGCACATCCAGACTTGACGGCGATCTTCACGATGACGGACGAGCTGCTGGTACACACCCATCACCTGCTCTCCCGCCGCGGTGTCCGCATTCCCGAGGACGTCTCGCTGCTCGCGATCAGCGACGGACAGGCGCCGTCGTTCCTGCATCCGAACGTCACGCACCTGCGTCACTCCGGCATCGAGGTGGGCGAGCGGACGGCGCACATTCTCATCGGCATGATCGAGCACAACTCCGACGCGATGATGGACGTCCGCATCCGCACCACGCTCGTGGAGCACGGATCGGTGGCCACGCGCACCGCTGCGCCCAAGCGGCGGCAGAAACGCTAACTCAGAAGGACGACCATGAGCCTGATCGCCCTCGCGCTGTTCGCTCAACTCGCCGCACCCACCAGGACGCTCCCGGTGCTGAGCTTTCCCGAGCGCGGACTCGACGACAGCGCGGCCTACCTTGGCTACCAGACGCGCCTCTTTCGCGATGCGCGCGGCAACACCGTACAGATCTATCTCGATGCGCGCGCCGATCGCGTCGTGCACCTGTGGGCTGACGCCGAGGACGAAAGCCTTGGCTTCACCGCGCGGAGCGAAGGCGGCAGGGCCGCCAACCTCCAATGGAACGGGGATGGGGCACGCATCTCTGCGACGGGCCGCACGCGCACGGTCGAGCACGACCTCATCGCCTACAACCCGCGCATCGACATCGGCTGGTTCCTCCTCGGCTCCATGCGCGTGGAGCGTGATCTCCAGTATGCGGGGAAGCAGAAGTCGGCATTCGCCGAAGCGCCGTTCAAGCTGCCGGAGCTCGATCGGATGCTCGCGGCGTTCGGCAGCTTGAGCGATGCGGAGCGCAGGAGCCAGCTCGCGATGCTGCATGCGCCCTCTGTCGATGCGCTGCGTGCGCGCCTGCGGCCGACGGTCGCTTCGAGTCGAGAAGGCACGACGGAGGTCGTGCGCGTTTCTCAACCCGCGCTCGATGGACTGGACACGTTGGTGATGGAGCTGCGCACTGATCCGCAGCGTGTCGCGGTGATTGTGCAAGGCGATTCGGTCGCACTTCGCGCGAAGTCGGGCGCCGACGTGCCATTCACGGTGCGTATCACGACGAGCGGCAAGGCACTGACGCCGCTCACGCGCGCAGAGATCTTCACGCCGGAGTTCCTCGCGTTCGTCAATCGGTCGCGGGCAACGGGCGGCGCGACGGACGCGTCGTCGGCGTTCGCGCTACGCGGGCGGCGCCTCGAGCGGCAGGTGCGCGGACTCGAATTGCTCGTCTCGCACGAGAAGCTGATGGCTGGCCTGCCGACGTACGCCACCTATTTCGGCCGAGACATGCTGATGACCGCGCTGATGATGCGGCCAGTGTGGCGTGACGAGATGAACGAGTTCGTCATCGCCAGCGTGTTGCGGAAGCTGTCGCCCGAGGGGCATGTGAGCCACGAGGAGGCGATGGGTGGACAGGCCGTGCGCGAGGCAGCGAGCGAGTATGCGTCGCTCGTGGATGCATGGGTGCGCGCGGGGCGGCCCGCGGCGCCTGACACACTGCTGTCCAGCGCACGGAGAGTGCTGCGTGACGTCCGTCGCACGCGCGAGAACTACCACATGATCGACGCGGAGTACCAGTTCCCGATCATCGTGGCGCGCTGGTTGAGCGACAATCGCGTGAGCGCCGCTCGCAAGCGCGCGTTCCTGCTCGACAAGAGCGACGGCGGCGAGAATCGACTCACGCGCCTCACCCGCGAGATCGCGCTCGTGGCGCGCGCGACGGCGCCGTACGCGGCGAATCCGCTGGCGTCGAACCTCATCTCCTTTGCGCCGCGCGATTCGGGCCGGTGGGCGTCGCAGAGCTGGCGCGACAGCAACGTGGGTTACGCGGGCGGGCGATACGCGATGGACGTCAACGTCGTATGGGCACCCCATGCGCTCGAGTCGGTGGGAATCATTCTCGATGCGCTCCGCGCCCTCAAGCTGCCGGTCGACGCTTCCGCCGGCGCGCCGCTCGGCCGCTACGTCCGCGAGCCGCAGACGATCAGCAAGGCGGTGGAGACGTGGCGCTCGGCGAGTCATCACTTCGAGGTGTCGCTCACGGCGGCCGAGGTGCGACAGAAAGTCGCAGCGCGCCTGGCGGCGATGACTGATGCGGATCGCGCCTATTGGACGGGTGCGCTATCTCGCTCGCACGCTGATACGAGCGGGCTCACGTTCCTCGCGATTGCGCTCGATGGAAGCGGTCGTCCGATTCCCGTCGCCAACAGCGACGTGGCGACGCGACTCTTCCTCGGCGACAACGAGGGCGCACATCGCACGCCCGATGCGTCGGCGCGAGCGGCGGTGTTGCGCGATGTGCGGCTCTTCGCGCGGCAGTATCCGGTCGGCTTGCTGGTGGACGGCGTCGGTCCAGTGGTGGCGAACGATGCCTATGCGTCGCCGGCGGTCTGGCGCGATTTCGATCGCGACCGGTATCACAGCCCGCGCGTCGTGTGGGGGCGAGAGAACAATCTGTTCCTCATCGGCGTGATGAATCGGATGGCGGATGCGGGCGCTGGTTCGGCGTCGTACGTGAGCGAACTGCGTCGTGCGGCGACCGATGTGCTCAAGAACGTCGAGTCGTCGGGCTTCCACAGTGAGCTGTGGAGCTACGAGGTGCGGAACGGCAAGGTGGTGCCGATTCGATATGGGTCGGGCTCGGATGTGCAGTTGTGGAGCACGACGGATCTCGTGGTGCAGTTTCAGCGTGCGCGGGCTGGGATGTAAGGACCGGATCGGCTTCGTCGAGAAAGCCTGAAGAGCAGAACAACTGGCTGGAATCACGGAATCACGGAATCACGGAATCGCTCCATGCGAGTGACGCCATCGTCGAACGGAGCCATCTGACGTAGATTCGACGCGAGCCTCTGGCTCAGCGCGACGGACAGATTCCGTGATTCTTCAATTCCGTGATTCTAGCGCTTTGTTGCCGGAGTCGGCCGAAAGGGAATTGCCGGCATTCGCAACAGCAACAGCTCACACGGATTTACACGGACAAGAGCCGGATCGACGCGGATAACGCACAGCCAAGTGTAGTATCCGTGAAAATCCGGCAGTTTTTCCGCGGCAACCCGCGTGCGCCCGTGGCTGTTCCGCTTCTCAAGTATTGAAAGTTTACCGCACCAGCACTCGATATCCGTGCGCCGGAATATCCACGCTGCCGCTGGCCGCGAGTGTTGTCTTTGACTTCGCGAACCAGTCCGTGTATTCGCCCGGCTGCGCGAGGCCCTGATACGCCGCCTTCACCGGTGCGTCGCCGAAGTTGACCGCCGTCAGCACCGTGTTCGCGCCCTGGGTGCGCGTGAACGCATACACGCGATCGCCGCCAGTGGTCGAGAGCGGAGTCTGCACCCCGCCCCACTGGCCATTCGCGAGCGCGGGCTGACTGTGCTTGAGCGCGAACACTGACTTATAGAAGCTCGCGAGCGAGGGCCCGTTCCAGTCGATAGTGTCCTTCTCGAAGAAGCGCAGACGCTTCTTCAAGCTCACCTCCTGGCCCGTGTACAGCATCGGCATCGAGTTCTCGACCGTCGCGCTGAGGATGTACGACGGCAGGTGGTTCGCACCCATGCGCTCGAACTCGGAGCCGTTCCAGCTGTTCTCGTCGTGGTTGCTCGTGAAGTACATCCGATACGCCGACTTGCCGAACGTCGTGTCCTGCTTCGCGAAGTAGGGATTCAAGACCGCTGTGGTCTTCTTGCCCTGCGCGATCTCGTTGAGCAGGTGGTGGAACTCCCACCCGTACGTCATGTCGAACGCGGCGTGGATCTTCGGATCCTCTGACTCAGCGAGCAGGAACAGGTCCGGCTTCGACTTCTGCAGCTCGCGCTTCGCGTCGACCCAGAAGTCCGTCGGTACTCCGCCGGCGACGTCGGCGCGAAAGCCGTCGATGCTCATGGAGTCGAGCCAGTAGCGCATGTCGGCGATCATCGCCTTCCGCATTTCCGGGTTGTCATAGTTCAACTCGGCGACATCGGTCCAGTCGGTGTCATGGCCCTCGTTGTCGCGCGCGTTGATGATCGTGCCGTCGGACCTCGTGACATAGAAGTCCTTGTGCGCAGTGATCCACGTGTGGTCGAACGCCGTGTGGTTGGGCACCCAATCGAGGAGCACCTTGAGCCCCTGCGCATGCGCCGCGTCGACGAACGACTTGAAGTCGGCGCTCGTGCCGAACTCGGGGTTGATGGCCCTGTAGTCGGCGACCGCGTAATAGCTGCCGAGCACGCCCTTGCGATTCTTCTTGCCGATGGGTTGGACGGGCATGACCCACAGCATGTCGACGCCGAGTTGCTTGATGCGCGGCAGGTGCTTCTGAAGCGCCGCGATCGTGCCCTCCGGCGTGTACTGCCGGACGTTCACCTC
>JAQBPV010000514.1 GCA_028287345.1 Gemmatimonadota bacterium | reverse complement strand
CGGACGGTCTTTCCCGAATCGGCAAGGATGCGGAGCAGCCGCGCTGCTCCGTAGAGTGCGTCGTCGTAACCGTAGTAGCCTTCGCCGAAGAACATGTGACCCGACATCTCGCCTGCGATGGGCGCGGATGTCTCCTTCATCTTGTCCTTGATGAGCGAATGGCCGGTCTTCCACATCACGGGCACACCGCCGGCGCGCGCGATCTCGTCGGTGAGTGCCTGGCTGCACTTCACGTCGAAGATGATCGGCTGGCCCTTGCCCGTTCGCTCGAGGACGTCGCGCGCATACAGAATGAGCAGGTGATCGCCCCAGATGATGCGGCCCTGGTCGTCGACGAGGCCGATGCGGTCTCCGTCGCCGTCGAAGGCAACGCCGAGCTCCGCACCTTCGCGCTGCACCGCCTGGATGAGATCCTCGAGATTCTCGGGGACCGTCGGATCGGGGTGATGGTTCGGGAAGGTGCCGTCGCTCTCGCAAAAGAGTCCCGTCGCATCGACGCCGAGCGCGCGCATCAGCTGCGGCGCGACGAGTGCGGCCGCGCCGTTGCCGCAGTCGTAGACGATCTTCATCGGGCGCGCGAGATGGCCCGCATGCTCGACGACGTCGGTGACGTAGCGATCGATCACGTTCTCGAAGCGAACCTCGCCCTTGCCCACTGGCGCCGCGTTCGAGCGAATCAGCTCGAGCAGGTGCTGGAGGTCGTGGCCGTGCAGCGACTCCTTGCCGAACGAGAGCTTGAACCCGTTGTACTCGGGCGGGTTGTGCGAGCCGGTGATCTGAATGCCGCCAACGACGTCCAGGTTGTAGAGACTCCAGTAGAGCACGGGCGTCGGTACCACGCCGATGTCGACGACGTTCACACCGGCGCTCGTGAATCCATCGACGAGTGCATCGCGCAACTTGTCGCCGCTGGGACGGTTGTCCCTGGCGACGGCCACAGTACCGGTGACGCCGCGCTCGCGCATGAGCGCCGCATACGCGCCACCGATCGCACGCGCGGCCTCTTCGGTGAGGTCGGCGCCGACGATGCCGCGAACATCGTTCTGACGAAAGATTCCGGCGGAGATTGGCATGCAATGGGAAAGAAAAGCCGTCTGGTGCTCGAGCCAGCTTCGACCATACGAGCTGGTGTCAGAGGTCGGGTGCTCAGGTGTCAGCCCCAGCAAT
Source organism: Gemmatimonadota bacterium (assembly GCA_028287345.1). Taxonomy (GTDB): domain Bacteria; phylum Gemmatimonadota; class Gemmatimonadetes; order Gemmatimonadales; family Gemmatimonadaceae; genus AG11. The sequence goes on along the minus strand of JAQBPV010000514.1, from coordinate 3,300 downwards.
CAGAGTTCAGGGGGTGTGGCGAATGAGGTGCATTTCACCAAGTACGCCACACCCCCTGAAGGCTGCTCGCTGGGGCTGCCCGCTGAGCACCTGACGACTGATCACCAGAGCTATTGAACCTGCTCGCGAAGTCTATCGAGCTGGCGGCAGCGGCGCGCCCTTCGCTACTACGTCAGGCACACTCAGTCGAGGCGTACCGACGATGGCGAATCGCACTGCCAGGTCCGGCGCCACTCCGAGAATGAGGATCACGGCGGCCGTCGCGACCATGACGAATCGCGTGAGTGCCGGCGTGTTGCCCGGGACAGGCGCGTCATCGCGACGCGGTCGCATGAACATTACCATGATGACGTACAGGTAGTACCCCGCCGAGATCACCGTCGTGAGCACGAGCACGACGGCGAGCAGTGTCTGCGGCTCGGGCGCCTGCAGCGCCGCCTTGAGGATGTACCACTTCGCGAAGAAGCCCATGCCGCCGAAGACGGGAAAGCCGAGCAGCGCGAACATGTAGACAGACATGCCCAGCGCCAACCACGGACGCACCGTCCAGAGCCCGCTCACGTCGTCGGTGGTCAACGGCGCGTCGCCGCGCGAGAGCACGATGATGATCGCGAAGGCGCCAAAGGTCCCGAGCGTATACGCCAGCAGGTAGAACAACATCGCCGAGGCGCCCTGCGTTGTTCCCGCCGCGATGGCGACGAGAATGAAGCCGGCGTGCGCGATGGACGAATACGCGAGGAGTCGCTTGAGGTTGCGCTGCAGCAGTCCAACGGCGTTACCGACAACCATCGTCGCGATGGCAAGACCGACCACCGCACGATGCCAGCTGACGTACTCGCTGCCGAACGCCTCGAGCCACACGCGCAGGAACGCCGCGAACGCCGCCGTCTTCACCGTTGCGGCCATGTACGCCGTGATCGGGTTCGGCGAGCCGTCGTAGACGTCCGGTGCCCACATGTGGAATGGCACCGTCGACACCTTGAAGCCGAAGCCGACCAGCAGCATCGCGATGCCGATGATCAACAGCGGACTGCCCGAAAGGTTGTTCTCGATGATGCGAATGCCGATGGCGTGCAATCCCGTGGCGCCGGTGGCGCCATACACCAAGGCGATTCCATAGAGCAGGAACGCGGTGGAGAACGCGCCGAGCAGGAAGTACTTGAGGGCGCCTTCCGCACTCCGCTCGCTGCGGCGATTGAGGCCAGCCAGCGCGTACACCGAGATCGACATCAGCTCGATGCCGAGGAACACGATCATCAGGTCACGCGCGGCGACGAGCAACATCATGCCGCTCGATGCCAGCAAGATCAGCACGTGCGTCTCGGCGGTCGTGGTACCGACGCGATCGTTGTCGTCGATGCCGAGGGCGAGCGCCCCGATGGTGCCGAGCAGGATGACGATGTCGGCCATCCAGCGGAAGTTGTCCACTGCGATGGGACCGTCCGTGGCGAGGCTGCGCTGCCCCATGAGCGTGAGCACCGCGACGAGCGTCGCAACGCACAGACCGATGGACAGGATGCCGACGCTGCGTTGGTGCGCCGCCGATTCCTTGCGCCACACGGCCCACAGCAGCAGCGCCATGGCGCCGACCATCAGGATCAGGTCGGGCAGCAGCGCGGCGCTCAGCTGCGAGGGAATGGCGAGATTGAACACATGCTGCATCAGCGCACTCCCTCCGCCGATGCCGTCGGCATGGCTGCGCGCGTCTCGACGATGCGGACGAACTGCTCAGCCGCGGGCTGCATCCGGCGCAACACCGGCGCCGGATAGACGCCGAGCCACACGATGCCCGCCAGCAGCGGAGCAAGCAGCAGCAGCTCTCGGCGATTGATATCCGGAATGTGCTCGTTCTCCGGCTTGTCGAGCGGATTGAAGAGGATGCGTTGCACAGCCCAGAGAAGGTACGCGGCCGCGATGATGACACTCGTCGTCGCGATGACCGCGAGGACGGGATAGGAGCGATACGATCCGAGGAGCACGAGGAACTCGCCGATGAAACCGTTCGTGCCCGGCACACCGATGGAGCTGAAGGAAACGAGCACCAGAACCGTGGAGAAGAGCGGGACGGTGCGCGCGATGCCGCCATACGCGTCGATCATGCGCGTGTGCCGCCGCTCGTAGATCATGCCGATCAGGAAGAACAGGGCGCCGGTGGAGATACCGTGGCTGATCATGACCATCAGCGCACCCTGCACGCTCTGCACGGTGAGCGCGAAGATGCCGAGCATGACGAAGCCAAGGTGACTGACCGAGCTGTACGCGACCAGCTTCTTGAAATCGGGCTGCACGAGCGACACGAGTGCGCCGTATACGATACCGACCACTGCGAGCGCGAGGACGATGCCTCGCACCGTCGGATTCATGGCTGCCGTGGGAAAGAGCGGCACGGCGAGACGAAGGAAGCCGAACGTGCCGAGCTTCAGCATGATCGCCGCCAGCACGACGGAGCCGGCCGTCGGCGCCTCGACGTGCGCGTCGGGCAGCCAGGTGTGGAACGGGAACATCGGCACCTTCACCGCGAACGCGAGGAAGAAGGCGCCAAAAATCCAGAGAGCGGCGGTCGGCGTCAGCTGCACAGTCGCCATGATCGCGTCGTACGAGAAGTCCGGGACGAAGGTCACCGTATTCCGCGCCGCGAGGCCGAGATAGATGATGCCGACCAGCATGAGCAGCGAGCCGATCATCGTATAGATGAAGAACTTCAAGCTCGCGTAGATACGTCGTTCGCCGCCCCAGATGCCGATGATGAAGTACATCGGCACGAGCATCATCTCCCACATCACGTAGAACAGGAAGAGATCGAGCGCCATGAAGACGCCGAGCATTCCCGTCGTGAGCACGAGGAGGAGCGCGTAGTACGACGACGTCTTCTGGCGCACCGACGTCCAGCTGCCGATGGACGCGAGCAGCATGATGAGCGTCGTCAGCAACACCATCATCAGGGCGATGCCGTCGAGACCGATGGTGAAGCGTGCGCCCCATGACGGAATCCACGCCATGTCGAACCGCTGCTGCCATCCGGACACCGCCGGATCGAACGCCCACCAGAGTCCAGCTGACACCACGAACTCGATGGCGAAGACGATCGTCGCCAGCATGCTCGAGCGCCTCGCCGCGCCGGACACCACCTCATCCTCGCCTTCAGCCTGACGTCCACCGAGGAGGACGAGCACCGCGCCGATGAGCGGAATGACGAGAAGCGCCGGAAGGATCCAGCGGTCGTAGCCGACCGAAAGTAGAAACTCGCGCATCTCGTTACGAGCGGAAAGTGAAGGCGCCGAGCACGAGCAACATCCCGAC
>JAQBPV010000483.1 GCA_028287345.1 Gemmatimonadota bacterium | reverse complement strand
TGAACTCGAGGCCGATCGTGCTGCAATAGACGTCGCGCATGCGTTGGACGACGTCGGCGGCAGTGCCCTCGAAGTTTCCGAGTGCCGACGCGGGCACATGGGCCAGTTCGTCTTCGGTGATGCCGTGAAATTCGGGAGTCAGCTCGGGCGCGCCCGGAGGCGAAGTGCCGAGCGGGTCGAGCTGCACGGCCAGGTGCCCATATTCGCGAATGGCCTCGACGAGCGCTGCCGCCGCGGCGGCTTTTCGCAGCATGCGCTCGTCGATCGGCGCGCCTGAGACGATGCCGGCGAGGGACTCGGCCGTGCGGAAGTACTGTCGCCACGACTCGTCCACCGACGAAGGATCACGGCGGTATGCCTCGTACATCTCGGCGATATAGCCGTCGTTGAAGACGGTCGTCGTCGGAGGGAAGGTGCTCATGCGACGCAATTTAACGGCGCATCCCAGCCTACGGACAGCGGTGTGCGCTAGGCTGGGTGCAGCAGATGCTCCACGGCGCTCAGCAGCACCTCCGTGCTGAACGGTTTGGCGAGGAATCGCGTGTGGCCACTGGTGTTCCAGATCTCCAGAGGCGCCGTGCCGACATCGGGTGGATATCCCGACATCGCGATGACCGGGAGGTCGGGCTTGATGGCGTGGAGGGCGGCCATGAGCTCGCGTCCGCCCAGCTCCGGCATGCGCAGGTCGGTGATCAGGAGGTCGATTGCCGCGTCGTGCTCGTGCCACACCAGGAGTGCATCTGCCCCGTGACGCGCCTCGAGGACGGTGTAGCCCTCGCGCTCGAGAATGCGACGGACGGATCGGCGTACGGCCACCTCGTCTTCCACGAGGAGAATCCTCCCGGAGGCACGCGTATGCTCGAACGGGATCACCGGGAGATGTTCGCCCGAATCTTCGTTTCTCAGCAGCGGCAGCAGCACTTCGAACGTCGCGCCCTCGTGTGCGACACTGCGCACGCGCACGAGCCCACCCGCCTGCGTCGCGATACCGTGAACGGTGGCGAGGCCGAGTCCGGTTCCATGTCCTTCTGCCTTCGTCGTGAAGAAGGGCTCGAAGACATGCTTCATCACCTCTGGATCGATGCCCGCTCCGGTGTCGGTGACGCGAACGACCGCGTACTCACCCGCACGCGTGACCTGCATGGCGGTCGCGGGATCGAACGCCATGCGACGGACGTCGTGCTCGCTGATCGTGATGATGTCCGTCTCGATACCGAGCACGCCTCCCTTGCTCATCGCATCGCGCGCATTGACGGCGAGGTTGATGACGATCTGCTCCAGCTGACCTGGATCGGCACGGACGGCGAGACGCTTGCCCTGCAGCATCACCGCGAGCTCGATGTCCTCGCCGATCAATCGACGGAGCATCGGCTCGATGCCACGCACGATCATGTTGAGGTCGAGCACTCGCGCGAGAACGACCTGCTTTCGGCTGAACGTGAGCAGTTGCCGGGTGAGTGCGGTCGCGCGATCCGTGGCCTCGAGCACCTCGTCGACGTCCACTCGCCGGTCGTCCGTCTCCGGCAGCGATTCGCGCAGGAAGTCGGCGCAGCTTCGGATGACGGTGAGGATGTTGTTGAAGTCGTGTGCGACTCCGCCGGCGAGACGGCCCACAGCTTCCATCTTTTGCGACTGGACGAGTTGCACTTCGAGCGCGCGCCGTTCGGTGACGTCACGCAGCACGACGGTCGTGAAGTGACCTGCGTCTCCTCCCACCTGTGAGATCGTCGCCTCCGCGGGAAATGCGGCGCCGTCGGCGCGACGGCCAACGACGTGCTCGGGCGAGCGCACGTAACCTGGCTGGGAAGCGAGTACCCCCCGATCGTCGATGGCCGGCCCTGCGGGCTGCACGAAGCGACTCAGTGGCTCGCCGATGGCGTCGTACATGCGCACGCCGAAGATTCGCTCTGCCGCCGCGCTGAAGAGGTTGATGCGTCCGTCGCTGTCGACGGAGATGATCGCGTCCATCGCTGAGCCGACGACGCCGGCGAGACGTGATTCGCTGCTCGCGAGTTCGGCGTTGGTCTTCGCCAGCTCGGCACTCAGTGCCTCGCTCTCGATGGCACGCTGTTCGGCCTCGCGACGCGCGCGGTTCAGATCGACGAACGCACGAGCTGCCTCGAACGCCGGCCACAGGCTGTCACCCACTCTGCGCAGGAGTGATATCTCGTTCGCTGCCCAGGCTCGTGGAACGTCCGACGCGATGGTCAGCGATGCGATCCACTTGCCTCCCCGCATGAGCGGCATGCTCATCACCGCTCGTGTGCGATGCGGCTCGAATATGCTCTCATACGACGCCGCGGTACGTGGGTCGGTCCTGGCGTCCACCAGGACGAAGGGCTCGCCGCGCAATTGAGACTCTGCATCCGTGGTGACATCAGCCAGGCGATGCGTGCGGACCTGCGGCGCGCGCTCGATGGGAGGTTGCTCCGCCGAGTACGCCACGTGCGCGTCGTGTATCGTCGCCGTCCTGGCATCGGCGTCGATCTCGATCAACCGCGCGTGAAATCCGCCGAGATGGTCGACGAGTTGAGCCAGGACTCTCTGAACCATGCGATCCGGATCGGACTCGCGCTGGAGCGTCGCGCCGACGTCGAGCAGGAAGCGCTGCTCTGCCGCCGTGACGTGCTGGTCGTGAATATCGGTGTGCATGCCGACCCACTCGCGCACCTCGAGGCCCGTCTCGTCGTGCAACGGAACCGCGCGACCGAGGAACCATCGGTAGCTGCCGTCCTTCAGGCGGATGCGATGCTCGATCTCGAGTGGCGTCTTCGTCGCGATCGCGTGCTGCCACGCAGCCGTGGTGCGCTCGCGGTCGTCCGGATGCACGGAGCTCGTGCGAGCCGCCGTACCGGTGGGATGCATTTGCGAACCGGTAAGCCGTTCCCACGACTCCGACGCCTCCGTCACGATGCCATGGACGTCGCTCCGCCACACCGCCTGCGCGCTTGCATCCACGAGCGCGCGGAAGCGCACCTCGCTGTGTTGCAGCTGATCGAGCGTTGCCTCCAGCTCCTCGGCCAGCGTCTGCGCTTCTTCCGTCTGCTGCTCCAGCTCCATCGCCTGGTCCTGCAGCATGTCGTTGGATGCGGCCAGGGCGTCGACGTGCACCTGGAGCTGCGCTGTCGCCTCTTCGGCTGCGGCGCGCGCGTGGTCCGATGTCTCGACGAGCGACATGCTGTGGAGAACGGAGCTGACGCGATCGCCGAGTGCCGTGGCGAGCGCGACGTCGGGCGCGCTAAACCGCCGCTCGGGGTTCGTGAAGGAAAACGACATCGTGCCGAGCACTTCACCGAACCGCAGCAGCGGCACGACGATGAATGCGGTGGGGTTGATCTGCTCGAGCTCTTGCAGCTGAGTGGGCGACGCAGCGAGGTCCGCGAGGACGCCGCGGGACACGGAATTGACGACGATAGGTTCCTTCGTCGTTATTGCGCGACGCAGGGGTGATCGACGGTTCGCGAGCGACATCGGGTATCGTCTGCGATAGGCGCGGAGCACCTCTTCCATGTGCGCGTTGACGTGGGCAAGGCCCATGTGAACCGCGTTTCCGTCGGCGCCGACGATGTCGATGATCGCGTAGTCGCCGAGCCGAGGCAGCGCCATCTTGGCCAACTCATGCAACAACTGCGCGTGGTCGGTGCCGTGCCCGAGTAGTCGGCTCGCGCGCTCGATGTAGGTCAGTGCCTGCTGTGCGGCGCGCTTCCGCTCTTCCATGCGGGCATGTTGATGCGCGTGGCTGATCAGGCTCACCGCGGCCGTCAACAGCTCGCGCTCATCCTCGGAGAGGATGTCGCGGTCAGACAGCCCAAGGATGATGGTACCGGTGGCACTCTCGCTGAACTGAAACGGCGCGACCACGAGCGATTTGACACCCAGCTCCGCGTCCACGGCGTCGGCGATGAGACGCATCGGTCGTCCGTCGATCGTCTCATCCGGGGCGTGAATGTTCGCGACCAGCCGCTCGAACGCACGCTCGTCCCGCTGCTTCGCATCGGCAGTGTGATGATAGACGCCTTCCTCCCTTGTCATCACCACGAATGCAGCGCCGAACGCGGCGCTCAGTTCGCTCGCCGCAATCCGGGTGACGGCCGCGACGTCCGGAGCGAGGAAGAGCGCATCCGCCATTTCCGTAATCACGCCCAAGACCGACCGCTGCCCACGCGACCGATGCGCATCTGCGGGCCCGGCGAGTTGATTCGCGGGAACCTTGGAGCCTTCGGACGGAATCAGCAATGCGAATAGCGGTGGGGGTCGACCTCTCGCCAGGCCAGCGAAAACGCTGGGGTGGGTTAGGCCGCACGGCGCGGCTGCTACTTTGGTCTAGTAGTAGCGGCTGTTGGCGCGAAAAACTTTAGCTCGAGGCGCGCGCTAGGTCGATCTGCTCGGAGCGCCGATGAAACCCCCTAACTGCGGGCTTCCCAAGCCACCGGAAATATGACGCTGAACGTCGATCCCGCACCCTGTTGGCTATTTACCTCGATGTGCCCGCCCAGCAGGGTGACGAGACGCCGCGAAATGTAAAGCCCAAGACCGGTGCCGCCGTGGCGCCTCGTTAGGCCGGTATCGACTTGCGCGAAGGGGCGAAACAGTCGCGCCAGCTCCTCTTCCGCAATGCCGATTCCGGTGTCCGTTACATCGATGCGAACGTCGTCCCCGGTCTTGCGGACGACGACGCGCACACCGCCAGCATCCGTGAACTTCAGCGCATTGCCGAGCAGGTTGACGAGGATCTGCCGCGACTTGTCGATGTCACTCGTGATGCGCACCGGCGTCTTCGGCAGCACCACCTCCAATGTCAGCTTCTTCTGGTCGGCCATTGGCTGCACAACGGCGATCGAGGCACGCACCAGGTCCGCAACGAGGAACTCGCTGGGGCGCACGAGCTCTCGCCCTTCCTCGAGATTGGTGAAGGAGAGAATCTCCTCGATCATCGCCGACAGGTGCATCGTCACCGAGCGCATGCGCTCGAGGATGTCGAGCTGTGGATCGCTGACCGGACCGATGACCTGGTCGCACAGCAGCTCGTTGTAGCCGGCGAGCGCCGTGAGTGGCGTGCGGAGCTCGTGGCTCATCGTGGCGAGGAAGCGACCCTTCGCGCGGTCGGCGCTCTGCGCTTGCATGAGGAGCATCGACTTGTGCACCGCGAGCGCGGCATGATCGGCGAGCATCCGCAGCCGGTCGATCTCCCGCGCACGGAACGGCTTTGCACTCACGCCACGCGCCACGGCAAGAACGCCGAGCGTCTCACCGTGCGCATGCAACGGCGCGAGAATGACGGGACCCAATGACAACTCCGGCACCGCGCGCATGAGGGGACGACCGGAATCGCGGAAGTGATTCTCGCTGACGATCACCTGCTCGCTGATCGCCTTCTCGAGCAAGGATCCTTCGAGGGGAAAGCAGTGCCCCAGCGCCGGCAGGAGATCGCCCGCCGCTGCGACGACTTCACCCTGATGATCGACCACCCGCAGCACCGCCGCCGCACTCGCACCGCATTGCTGTATGGCGATGTCGCACAGCGTGCGAAGCACTTCGACCATGTCGGTGACTTCGCCCAGCCGCCGAGCCGTGTCGTGCATCGCGGCGTGCTCGTCGTCCGCATCGGCGTGTGCCTCGATCACCAGGCCGTCGCCGGCCACGCGCACACAGCAACTGACATGACGCGGCGCGTTGTCCCGTCCACCGATGAGATTCAGGTGCAGGTTGCGCGTCTCACCGTCCGCCAAGGCGGCGCGCAGCTCGTCCTGGACGAACGCACCATTCTCGCGCACCAATGAGATGAACGCGACACCAGCACTGATCGACGACCCCAGCCAGATCGACCACCGCGCATTCGCGTACTCCACGCGCAGGTCGCGCGAGAGAATGAGCACGCCTGCTTCGAGTGCGTCGAGCAGATGCGCCGCATCACGCTCGATCGGCTGTGCCTGTATCGCGAGTCCGCGAGTCGGTGACTCGCGGCCAACCGCGTTCATGGATCCACTGGGGCGTGCGACCACGTGCGGTTATCCGAGGGATCAGTGCAGCGAGGCAGGCTGCCGCGAGACGCCAATCATCGCGTCCTGCGGTGCATCCACCCCGCGCGGCCGACGCGCTCCATCGAGCAGCGCGATCACGCTCGCACGATCGAGTGTCGGCAGGTAGATCACACCAGCGAGCCCACAGAGATCGGCGCGGATGCTCTCATCCGGGCGTCGCGTGAGGCTCACCGCGAGCACCGGCACACCCGCGAGCACGTTCTCACGCGACCATGCATCGAGCACGGCAGGGCTGAGCAGGTCGCCCTCGGCGATGACGAGGTGCGGCTCGAACGTACCGGCAACCGCCAGCGCATTGGCGATACCCACGACGGGCTCGCAATCAGAGCCGAGATCACTGAAGAATCGGCACAGGTGCTCACTCAGGAATGGATGTCGGCCGATACAGAGCAATCGCATGGTTCAATATACCCTGTCGAGGCAGCAGCGTTCGCCTGTGACCATCGTCACTAACTCAACCGAGCTGTTCCAACGCACCATGAAGTGCCTCTGCCGTCGCGGGCCTCGCGTCGCGATCACGCGCCATCGCGCGCATCACCAGGGCACTGATGGCAACAGGTATATCGCCATGCAACGTGTGCGGCGCAACCGGTGTCTCCTCCAGCACTCGCGCGATGAGCGCAATCGGCGTCGGCGCATCGAAGGGCACACGGCCCGTCAGGCATTCGTACAACACCACGCCCGCCGAGTAGATGTCCGCCCTCACATCGAGCTCGTCGCCGAGTAGCTGCTCGGGCGCCATATACTCGGGCGTGCCGATCACCATGCCTGCTGCCGTCAACCCCTGTGTCGGTGCACGCGTCGCCAATCGCGCGATGCCGAAGTCCATCACCTTCAGTGTCCCGTCTCGCTCGACGACCATGTTGTGCGGCTTGATGTCGCGATGAATCACGCCCGCTTCATGCGCGACTTCGAGCGCGCGGCAGAGCTGCTTCGCGATCGGCAGCATGACCTGCACCGGCAACCGCCCGCGTGCACGGATGAGATCCTTGAGTGACGTTCCTTCGACGAACTCCATCGTGATGAAGTAGAGCCCGCGCGATTCACCGAGATCGTGTGTTCGCACGACGTTGCGATGTGAGATCTTTCGTGCGAGTCGGATCTCGCTCTTGAATCGCTCCAGCGCCGTCTCGTCGGCCGCGATGAGCTCCGGCTTCAGCGTCTTGATCGCGATCATCTCCTGCAGTTCGCGATCGACGGCACGATAGACCATTCCCATTCCGCCGGCACCGAGCATCGCCTTGATGTCGTAGCGCGCGCCGAGCGCCTGTCCCGGTTCGAGCACGCCACTCACGGCCGGCGTCGCACCAGACATCAGCGTGGTGGCATCTTCGCCGTTCGCTGCACCGCTCCGGACGACCGTGGCCGTGGAAAGCGCACGACCGCCGCCGAGGAAGTCGACCAATGCCTGCTTGTCGCGCAGATCGCCGAGCAGACGTCGCACCGCTTCGGCGAGCGTGCCGATCTCGTCGTCGCCATGCGCCGGGATTTCAGCCGCGTAGTCGCCATCGGCGGCGCGGCGCGTGGCGCTCACCAATGCCTTTACCGGTCGAACGATCTGTCGCGTGATCGCACCAGACAGCAGGAAGGCGAACACGAGCCCGAGCGCGCCCGTGAGCAACAGCGTCCTGCGCAGCGAATAGAAGCTCGCGAGCTCCGCGTCGAGCGAGCGCAGCGCGAGAAATCCTCCGACAGGCGCGCCTGATGTACTCAGGAGCGACGTACCCTGCCCCACGTATTGCTGGCCTCCCAGCGAGAGGTCCGTGCGCTGGCCGGCGACGCCGAGCGCTGAGCTCTTCTTCGAGCTGTCCGCTCCACGCCTGTTGCTCGCGGAGTCCTCCTTCATCACGCGGTCGGCGATCTCCTGTTGAAGCAGCCGGCGGTCAGCGGCGAGCACCGTCGTTCCGGCAAGGCGCGGCGCTGAATTCTTGTCGAGTGCATAGAATGCGACCTGGCTGCCAGTCGCTTCGCCAATTGCCTTCGCGAGCGAATCGCCGACCTCCTGCGCTGCCATGATCACGCCCACCACGCTGCGCGAGCGATTGAGGTCGCGCAGTAGCGGCACCGCGACGAGCTGAATGAGCGCGCTGTCGCCTGCGACGCCGAAGCCGGTCATCGTGCGTCCCTCGAGCGCGCCGGCAATGAGCGGTGAGCTCGACATCGTGTCGCGCGGTGCGGTGGGCTGGTCGCTTCGCGCCAGGCGGATGCCCGTGGAGTCGACGATCTGCACCCAGCGCGCGCCGGTGGCCTCGACGAGCACCTGTGCCTGGTCGAGTGCGTTGCTGCCCACGGTGTCGCGCGCGATGACGTCCACCGCATCGCGATTCTCCGAGAGGGCGCTCAACTTGCCCGCGAGCGTCGCCTGTCGCGCCTGGAGTTGTTCGGCGATGCGCGCATTGGTCTCGCCGAGTCCGCGGTCGATGGCGGCGAGCGCCGACTCGTGCATCGACGACGACGACACGGCGAGCGTGACGATCAACAGTGCGGTGACCACCGCCGCCGTACCAAGGAAGATCTTTGTCGAAAGACCGAAGCGCGGCATTCGTTGGTGGTGAGTGGTGTCGCGCGGATGTCGAGCTTTACACGAATTTCAATATCGATCGCCGCTCGCGTTCGTGTATTCCTGTCCGAACTTGTTCTTGTGCTGCACGAACCGGAATCCACGTGCGTCCAGTTCCACGCGGCCAATCCCCATTCCCGCTGACGTCACCGTGATGGTCTGCGTCTTTTCCTGCGCGGCGCGATCGTGCCACGCGTGGAGAACATACGTGCCCGGCGGCACGTCGGTCACCGAGAATCGTCCGTCCTGCCCCGCCTGCGTGAACAACGGCGTCTTCAATACCATGACGTAGCCCGTCATGCGCGGGTGGATGTTGCAATAGATGGGAAATATGCCAGCTTCCTTGAACGTCTGGTCTTTCGTGCGGCCGCGAGGATAGACGCCGGTGTCGAACGCGCCATCGGGCGCCTTGGAAAACACGTTGTGGCTGAACGAGTCCATGTTGGGAAACTCCACCTTGCTTCCCTCCGTCACGGCGCGAACGCGCGGAGAAAATTGTCGCTTCTCCAGCTGGATCGTCGTCGTCAACGGTGTGGTGCGCGCACGCGTCGAGCCGGTCGGCTCCAGCCAGACGATGGCGTCGGCGAGGTCCTCGGACTGCTCACCGACACGCTCGAGAAGGTTGATCTGGCCGGACACGGCGCCCTGCGCGACTAGCGCACGCGCGCACACCACGAGCATCAGCGCCGAACAGCGCATCACGAACGTTGCCCGCATCCTTCTCTCCCTGCAAATAGACTCATGACCGCACACCACGCGGCAGCGCGCTTGAACAGTGTCCCTCCGCGCGCCAAAGCGTCAAGCACCTTCCTCGCCGCGCTCATTGCCAGCGCGACGATCGCCGCCCCGCTGCACGCGCAGCAACGCGCACCCATCACACCGGCCGACTCCGCGCGCGTCGCGGCAGACTCCGTCGCTGCCCGTCTCCGCCGCGCCGAGGAAGCCATCGCGGTGCTTCAGCAACAGATCGCCGATCAGGCATCGTCTGGTGTCGCAACGCGTAGTCGCATGCAGCTCGAGATCACGGGACGCGTGGTCGTGCACGGTTTCTCGAATGACCGGCGCGTGAACAACGTCGACGATCCACAGTTCGTGCGGCCCGACTCCGCACAGGCGCTGCCCGTCGAAGGCGTTGGACTCGCCATCCGCCAGACGACGCTCGGCATCGTACTCACGTCGCGCGACGTGCTCGGCGGACAGTTCGTCGGCGACCTCGATGTCGACTTCTTTGGCGGACAACAGCCGAGCAGCGGCGGACGCACGTTTCCGCTGCTGCGCCTTCGCACGGCGCGCGGCGCCGTGCGATGGACCAACGGCGAGTTGATGATCGGACAGGAGACGCCACTCATCGCTGGACTCAATCCGGTCAGTCCCGCGGCGATCGGGACGCCGGAGTTCGCGGCCGCCGGCAATCTCTGGCTCTGGCTGCCGCAGATTCGCGGCACAGTCGAGAGCAGGGGATCGGTGCGCTTCGCACTTCAGGGCGCAGTGCTCGCGAACACCACGGGCGATGCGGTCGGCCTCTTCGACACCGACGTCGACGCGGCGGAGCGCTCGCAGCGGCCGGCGCTCGAGGCGCGTCTGCGCGCACGCTTCGGCGAGGCGGATCGCCCGAGTGAAGTGGGCTGCGGCGGACATCTCGCGTTCCTCGCGGTGCCGGGAGGCAACACGGAGAACACGCACGCCATGGCGTGCGATGTACGACTGATGGTGTCTCGGCTGGACGTGCGCGGTGAGGCTTACACCGGTCGCGGGCTGCGCGGTCTCGGAGGCGGGGGCATCGGGCAGAATATCGGCCGGTTGAACAAGCCACTCGACGATCGCGGCGGATGGGCGCAGATCAACGTCGAGGCGAACGCCATGGTGCGACTTGGCGCCGGCTGTGGCATCGACAAGCCTGAGGAGAGCGATGTGCTCGCGGGCGGGCGGCTGCGCAATCAGGCGTGTTCGGGCTACACGATCATCAAGCCAGGCGGACCACTATTCCTTGGCGCGGAGTTCCGGCGCATCGAAACGAAATACGCCGCCGGCACACTCGGCAACAATCACCTTAGTATATCAGCAGGCTTCGAGTTCTAGCGACTAACGGCGTGCTCTGAGGACGTCCTCGTGAGGCGCCCTTACGACGCGCTCTTGGGGCGGACGCTTCTAGCGCACAATCTCAGAGCACGCTCTCAGACTTTTCAGTCTCCTCGAGCTTGCCTTCTGTCGTCGGATTCATTGCGTCCAGTTCGACGGCGCGCGTATTTCTCAACGGATGATTGTCCGCCGTCTGCGGCAGTGTGAGTCGGAACGTGCTTCCCTCTCCAACCTCGGACTCGATCTCCAACTGCCCCTGCAGCATCTCGGCGAGTCGGCGTGAGATCGGCAATCCGAGGCCTGTGCCTTCGGTGAGTTGCGTCTTGCCGAGCTGCACGAACTCGTCGAAGATCTTGTCGCGATCCTGCTGCGCGATGCCTTCGCCCTGATCGATCACCTCGAGCACGAGACCTCCATCCTCGCGCGGCATCGAGCGCACGCGAATCGGCCTGCCGCGGCCGAACTTGATGGCGTTGGAGAGCAGGTTGAGCAGGATCTGCCGCAGGCGGCGCGGATCGCTCACCACTTTCACCTGCTCACCAGAGTGCTCGATGGAGAGCGACGAGCCATACTGGTCCGCGAGCGGACGCACCGTGACGAAGAGATCCTCGATGAGCGCGGGAAAAGTGACCGGCTGCAGTCGCAGGTCGATCTTGCCGGCCTCGATCTTCGACAGGTCCAGCACGTCGTTCACGAGCTCCAGCAGATGCTTCGCCGCCTTGTGCGTGCGCGTGATGCCTTCGGTCTGCTTCTCGTTCAGCGGACCATAGATATTCTCGAGCAACAGCGTGCTATAGCCGAGTACCGCGTTGATCGGTGTGCGCAGCTCGTGGCTCATCGATGCGTAGAAGCGGCTGCGTGCCGCCATCGCGCGCTCGAGCTCCATCTGCCGCTCCGCCAGCTCGTCGTTGAGTCCCTTGAGCTCCGTCATCGCCCGCGCGAGCGTCTCCGCCTGCGCCTTGAGCTCCAACTCGGCACGCTTGCGCTCGGAGATGTCGCGCACGATCAACGTGTACGTCCGCTTGCCGCGTGAATCGAGACAGCTTGCCGTGAGCTCGACGGGAAACTCCTCGCCATTCTTACGCAGCGCTGCGAACGACATCACGTGCTCGGCGGTGCGGTGTGTGTCGTCGGTGTCACGCGCCTTCTGGTCCGTGCGCGCGCAGATGTCGTCGAGGATGTCCTGCTGGATGGGCTCCGGGAAGAACACCCGCACATCGCTCTTCATCGCCTCCTCGGACGGCGTGCCGAACATCGCCTCGGCGCTCGTGTTGAAGAGCGTGATGCGTCCGTCGGCGTCGAAGGCGACGATGGCGTCCATGGCCGAGCCGACGATCTCGGAGAAGCGTGCCTCGGATTCGTAGATCTCGTTCGTGTGCCGCAGCTCGAGCTCGCGACGCTGTCCCTCGGCCAGCATCTGCTGCTGTGTGGCGAGCTGACGCTGCTTCTGGTACAGGTCCACGAAGACGTTGACCTTCGAGCGGAGAATGTCCGGCTGGAACGGCTTCGCCATGTAGTCCACGGCGCCCACCGAGTATCCCTCGAAGACGTACTCCTCATCCTTGCTGATGGC
>JAQBPV010000481.1 GCA_028287345.1 Gemmatimonadota bacterium | reverse complement strand
TTCCATGCCGCGCGGCGTGAGCTGGAAGCCCGCACTCGTCACGCCGTCGTCGAAGCGGAGCGAATACATCCACCCTTCGTCGATCAGGTGATGGACCGCGGCCCAATCGTCGGGGTACGGTCCCTCGAGTAGGCCCTCCATTACGTCGCTCATGAGTCGAGCGCCCGCGAAGTGGCTGAATACGATCGCAGCGCGCGTTTCCGTCTCGTCGAGTCCCGAGGGAATCGCGAGCTGTCGAGCGAGAAAGCCGCCTGGACCGGACGCATCGATGACGAATTTCGCCCGCAACGCGAACGACTCACCACTACGTGTGCCCGTGAGACCGACCCCGTCGGCGCCGAAGGACGAGCCAGAGACCTCCACTCGATCCCGGTAGTCCACTCCAGCAGCGACGGCCTCACTCACGAAGTGGTGGTCGACGTCGGCGCGCAGCCAGTGCGTGTCGGAGATGTCGTCGTTCGGACTCGCCGCGACGAGCAGCCGCTCCGAGTCCAGGCCGCGATCGGCGAACGGCTCGCCGGGATGATGGCGGTAGTACGTGAAGCCCCGCTTCAACCCGCAGCGAAGCTCAGGATGGTGGGTGCGCCAACGGCCGTGCGTCGCGAGTCGATAGCAGTCAGCCATGCCGTATCGGATGCCAAGCCGTTCGAGCGACAGGTTGGCCAGCGGTGTCGACGACTCACCGATCGCGAACCGCGGATGCGTTCCCCGCTCGAGAAGCACGACGTCGTAGCCGAGCTTGGCGAGCACGCGCGCCAGCAGCGATCCAGCGAACCCACTGCCGACGATGGCGACTTCGCACGACTCACTCACGCCGCGCCACACACGTGGCACGACACGTTGGGCTCGGCTACACCGCTCACGTTCAAGCGTCCCAGCCGAGCAAGTCGCCGCGGCCCGCACACGCCGCATCGCGACAATGACTCCGCATCCCACAGATCAGCCGTGACGACGGCATCGCCGAACTGTAAACAGCCATCGAGCGCCGCTTCCAGCTGCGAAAGCGTAGGCGGCGTAAACTGCCCTAGCCCCTGAAGACGCTCCATCTCGCCATTGCCGCCGCGCACTGGGATGATCGCGACGACGGACGCACCGCGCGACACCGCATACTCTACTGTGCGCACCGTCCACGCGACCGACTCGGCCGCAGGGACGTACGGTGCCCCGAGCAGCACGAAGACGCGCAGGTCGATGCCATTGTCCGTGAGAAAGCGAGCGGCCGTATCAAAGCGACCCAGGTCGAGCCGCTTGTTCAGCTGCGCAGCCGCAACTGGTTCGATGGTCTCCAGCCCCATCGCAATTTCGAGCCTGCCGGAAATCGAGCGCGCGAACGCGAGCGTGCGCTCGCCGATCGTGCTCGCATGCGACTCCACAGTGACACCGGCAAATGACGACGTGAGCGACGCCATGCCCACGACGTCCTCTGCGGGAACAGCGCGAAGGTCGAAGAAGTTGCTGGCGTTGTAGAGCTTGATCCTGTCTGCCGTCGCGCCATCTAGCGACGCCCGCACGCGCGACAGCTGCTTCGTCAACGCACCAGGCGGCGTGGGACCATCGATCGTATACCGCCACAGGTCGCAGAACGAGCACGTGAATGGGCACTCGGCGCCGGTCAGGAAGACGGTGAGTGCGCGTTCGGTGCGTCCGTCGGGCCGGCGCTCGTCTTCGATCAGGAATCCGTGCGCCGAGTAGGGATCCGCGTTCAACTTCGGCGGCCGGAGGCTTCGAATCCTCCGGTCGGCAGCCTGCACGCTCACCCGAGTGTGGCGTGCAGTGTCTGAAAGTGGCTCCGATAGCGCGCTTCGTTCTCCGGAAACAGCTGCGCGATCTGTTCGGCCGAGACTGACCCGTGTTGAAAGCGGCGCTTGGGAAATACTGGCATCTCGAGACCGAGCACGGCGCGAATGCCGCGCGACACGATGTCGCCCTTCAGCGCATACAACCGCTCGTGCGAGCCTTCCGTGAGCGCGGCGAATGGAATCGCCTCGGCCACCGCGATGACGGACGGCCGGGTGTACGGACTGAAATCGACGAAGCCGTGCTCCTGCGCACACGCGTAGCCGCGCACGCACCCGCGGCTGAATCCGCCGGAGTAGGTGAGCGAGTGCTTGATCGACTCCACCCCCCAGCCTTCCTGATAGAGCATCCGGTTGTTCACGACGCTGCGGATCGTGAGCTCGCTGTTCGCCTCGATGGGATAGTCCTTGAGGTTCTCGTCGCCTCCGTCGCCGTCGACGAGCAGGCGCCAATCGGGATAGCGTTCGCGAATGCCGGCGAGCAGCGCGAGGTTCACCGCCGCGCAGTCGACATCGAGCGGCTTGTAGTCCTCGATCACCGCGACGGCACGCAGCGGATCCACGGCGCTCGACGGAACGTCGATCACTTCGCCGAACATCTCGAGGTTGACGCGGCTGAGAAACTCGCGTGCCTGACGCACGTCGTCGCCCTCGCCGTCAACGGAAAGCGTGAACGCCTTGAGCCGAGCGGGCGATTGTCCCTCGTTGAGCAGGAGCTTGTAGAGGCAGAGGAGCACGGCACCGCTGTCGATACCGCCCGAGAACGGCACGCCAATGGGCGCCGAGGCATCCTGGGCGTGGAGCCATTTGCGGAGCTCGTCGTAGACGGCCTCGATGTATTGGCGACCGATGACGTCGAGATCCGTGCCGAGCGTCGCCCGCGGCGGATCGAAGAAGCGGAGGTGCACTGGGTTTGGATCGGGGCAACCCACGAGACGCAGTGTGGTGGTGTGGTGCGCCGGCACCATGCGCGTGTAGCTCGGATGGAACTGAGCCGCCCAGCCGCGCCGCGTCAGCTCGGCGACGATCTCGCTCATCCGTTCGGCGATGATGAGCACTGGCCCGTCGGTGGACTTGGCGAGAAAATATCGCATCGGGCGATCGAGGCTGCGCGCCAGTATGATGCGCTCGCCCTCCTGCACGAAGAGCGCGAAGGAGCCGCCAAGTTGGAGGACGGCGTCCACGTCGCCCTCGAGGAGCGAGCGTTTGGCGTCGGCGAGGTCGATCGACCACAGCCGCTGCGACTCATCCGGGATGAGGTTGATGACGCGGGAAATCGGCAAGTGCTGGTTCATTTGAAAAAAGTACGGGACCCCTCTCGCGACTGCCAGTGAGCGACCGCGAAAGGTGCGACACGAATTCGCGTCGTCGATCGTTGACAGCCCCGCGTCGCGCGACGTATGTCTGCGCTGCCAAACCTCTACCCGTGACCGCAGACGAATGACGAGTCTTGCACGCAGCACACGCCTTGGGCTCGTACTGCTCGCCCTCGCCGTGAGCGGATGTCGCGGAAAGGATGCGTTGCCCTCCGGATCAAGTCGTTCCGGAGAGCAGTTGGCCGAGCGCTATTGCCAGTCGTGTCACATGCTTCCAGCGCCGGCGCTGCTCGACAGTGCCTCCTGGCAGCGCTTTGTTCTGCCGAGAATGGCCGGCCGGCTCGGCATTCACGGGATTGGCGCGCCTGCGGATGAAGAGAGGCTCGAAGAAGGAAGCGGCGGAGCGCTCATTCGCATGGCGGGAGTCTTTCCGGATTCCGCGACCATCACGCGTGCCGAGTGGGATCGCCTCGCGGCGTACTATCTCCGTGAAGCTCCAGCGCATCAGCGAGCGCCGGTCATGCCGCCTGTTGCCGTCGGGATTCCCGGCTTTCGCGTCCGCATTCCCGACTTTCACGTCGCAAGCCCCTCCGTGACCCTCCTGCACATCGACTCAGTGCAGAGGCGGATCTACGTCGGCGACGCATCATTCAATCGAAGCTCGCTCAACATTCTGGATGGCAAGGGACGCACAGTCACGACTCTGCCGCTGCGGTCGCCCCTCTCCAATCTCCAAACCTCGGGCGATACCATGCGAGCCGTCTTCATGGGACAGCTCAATCCGTCCGACGCTCCACGCGGCGCCGTGGCCCTCATCTCCTCGTGGCGCGAGGGACATAATCCGATCATCGACTGGGAGGTCGACGATCTGCAGCGCCCCGTTTTCGGCTCGTGGGCCGACCTCAGCGGAGACGGTATCGAGGACGCGGTCGTCAGCGAGTTCGGCAACCTCACCGGACATCTCGCGTGGTATGAGCGACTCCCCGGTGGAAGGAATCGCCAGCATTTGCTGACGTCACAGCCCGGAGCCATCACGACACTCGTGCGCGACATG
>JAQBPV010000464.1 GCA_028287345.1 Gemmatimonadota bacterium | reverse complement strand
GATGTCGTAGCGCGTGATGAACTTGAGGTCGTCCAGGACGCCGAGGTTGGTCGGGTCCGCCATGGCGACGGTGAGCGTGCGGCCGTCGCGCTTGAGGGGGAGGACGAGATTCTTGATCGCGACGTCGGCCGGGATCAGCTTCGCGATGCGAGGATCGACCTCGAACTTGGAGAGGTCCACCGCCGGCATCTTGTACTGCCGCGCGAGCATCTTCGTGAGCTCGGTTTCCTGGATGAAGCCGAGCTTGACGAGGTTGTAGCCGACCCGCGTGCCGCTCTGGCGCTGTTCCTGGAGTGCCTTTTCCAATTGCTCACGCGTGATGAGCCCCTCGCGGACGAGGAGATCACCGAGACGTTCGCTGGAAGCGGCCGGAGCTGCCATAAACAGATGCGGGGACGACGCGTGGACGGGACGGGCGGGAACGGAACAGGGGGATTCTGAAGGTCGCGCGCCGCCCGGACGGTGTCAAGAATTCCCCTCGCGGGTCTCGACTCCGGCTCTTATAAGGTATCTGAAGGGCGGCCGCGCGGCCTCGATTGTCAGACTGCCTATTCGGCCGGCCGCAACGCGGGCGATGAAGCTGGCAGGGCGAGGGTGAAGCACGAACCAGCGCCAAACGTACTGTCAACGCTGAGGTCGCCACGCATTTCGCGAGCGAGACCCCGGCTGATGGACAGCCCGAGACCCACCCCTGCTTCCGGGCCGAGCGTCCGCCCCTTCACCTGGATAAACGGCTCGAAGATAGCTTGGAGCTTGTCATTGGGGATGCCGATGCCGGTGTCCTTCACGCTGATGAGAATTGTGTGTCCTTCCTGCTCGCAGTGGATACCGATCCGCCCGCCCGCTGGCGTGAACTTGAGGGCATTGGAGAGAAGGTTCACC
Organism: Gemmatimonadota bacterium; assembly: GCA_028287345.1. Taxonomy (GTDB): domain Bacteria; phylum Gemmatimonadota; class Gemmatimonadetes; order Gemmatimonadales; family Gemmatimonadaceae; genus AG11. The sequence goes on along the minus strand of JAQBPV010000464.1, from coordinate 10,512 downwards.
AGGATCTGGATCACCTTTTCCCTGTCGCCGCGCGCCACGATTTCCGGCTCGCACGTGAGGCCCTCGAAGATGAGGTGGCGCTGTGCGATAAGCGGTTCGACGAGGGCGATACTCGCGGCAAGCATCTCGGCCACGTTGATGTCGCCCACGGTGTAATAGACGTTCCCGCTGTCCACACGCGTGAGGTTCAGCAGGTCCGTGATGATGCCCATCAGGTAGAGTTGGTTGCTGCGAATGCGCCCGAGATCGACGCGCTGCGCATCAGTCACTGGCCCATGCAGCTCCAGGTCGATGAGATCCACATAGCCGCCGATGGCGTTGAGCGGCGTGCGCAACTCGTGGCTCATCATGCCGAGGAATGCGCTCTTCGCCTCGCTGGCCGATTCGGCCTTGACCTTGAGCGCGATCGCCTCGCCATAGGCGCGCGCTCGGTCGAGCGCCGTGGCGCTTCGATTCGCCAGGTCTTCCGCGAGCTGAATGTCTTCCGGCGTGTAAGGCCTGTCGTGCCGGCCGCTCACGAAGGTGACGGCGCCGATGAGCCGGTCGCGAACGACGAGCGGCACGGTGAGGAGCGGCCCGACACCCAGCTGGCGCACGGCTTCATCGACATGTGGGTCACGCGCCGACGCGCCGAACACTTCATCGCCGTAGTCGGCCAGCACGACAGGCTTGGCGTGTCGGAGCGCCGCGGGCAATCCGAATTCGTCGTCCTGCTCCGGCGTCCATCGGCCTTCGATCTCTTCGAGAATGATCTGCTTGGCGGGATCGGGATGGATGATGGCAAGGCGGTGCATGATCCCGTCGTCGTCGAGCGTGTCGACGAAACACCAATCGCCGACGTAGGGCAGCGACATGCGCTCCATGGCGGCGAGCGTCTCGCCCTCGTCGAGCGATTCGGCGAGACGCCGGCTCTCGACGGCGAGAAAGCTGGCCCTGCGCCGCGCGGCATTCGCGGCGTCGGCGCTGTCCTGCTCGCGCAATGCACTGAGGAGCAGCCGCTCCGCTACCTCCCGCTGAATCTCGAGCGTGAGCTCGCCCTGGGTGGCCGCGCGGAGCTCGACGATGAGTCCTTGCGCATCGCCGTTGCCGGCGAGCTCGGGCCACACGCTGCAGATCAATGGAAGCGCACCATCGTCCATCGGTTCGATGCGGCGATTGCGTGCGACCACGCTGGTGCGAAAGGCCCGATCGAGGACGGCTCTGAGCGCAACGGCATCGCGCGGCGCGAAGGCGGAAGCGAGAGGTTGTCCGAGCAGCGTTTCGCCATTCGCCGGTGCGACCAGCGTGCGAAACGCCGCGTTCGCGAAGATCAGCGTATGTTCGCGACCACTCGTGATGGCGAAGGCGGCGGGCACACGCTGCAGGAGTCGCTCGAACGACGGCGCGGCGAGTCCCTGCGGAGCCTCCGTGTTCGTCGCATCATCCGACCCTGCGCTCATGCCCTCCCCCCACACCGACTAGCCACCAAGTTGCGCCACGGCTCGATACGCCTCGCCCCCTTCCTTTGCCAGCTTCGCGTAGCCGAGCCGCTCGAGGCGGTCGAGCGTTTGTGTCAACTCGTCTCCGAAGATGCCCATTCGCTCCGCGAGGAAGTCCGGCGTTGCACTCCCGAGCCGCACGAGCATGTCGAGAACGGTCCCTTCCCTCTCCGTCAGGCCTTCGTACGCCGGCAGCGGCGGCCGCGGTTGGCGTTTGGGCGTTCCCGTCGTGATGCCGTGATAGTTGCGAAGGGGTCCGCCCACGACGGCGCCGTTTGACGTGATCTCGAAGCTGCGAAAATCATGACTGTGATCGCTCCCGCGCATCTTGTGGATCGCGAGGACCTTGCGGAGCGAACTGTCCATTTCGACGAAGTGCTGCACGATGATGTCGTCCGTGACGAAGAAGACTTTCTCCTTCGCGATGAGGACGTCGGGATAGCCGCCGGCGATCTCATAGGTCATGAAGATTGTGACGCCCGTTGCCGTCAACGCGCCGACGAGCCGATAGAGCGACTCCCGGAAGTCTTCACGGAACGCCGGCGCAAGCGCGACCTCGAAGCCGGAGAGTGAGTCGATCACCACACGCGACGCGCCCAGCGCGTTCACCGCCTCCTGGATCTCGGCGAGCGTTTCGTCGACCGAGAGATCGAGTGGCCGGAGGTAGATGATCTCGAGCTTGCCGGCTTCGATCGCCTTCTGGAGATCCTGATTTCGCCCTTGGGCGCGAGTGAGATACTCCTCGGGGTACTCCTCGAACACGACGATCACAACGGCCTCGCCCTCCTGCAGCGCCGCAGATGCGAACTGTGTGGCGAACGTCGTCTTGCCACTCCCGGCCGGCCCGACAAGCATCACCGCATCGCCGGCGGGGATGCCCCCGCCCATCATCTCGTCGAGTCCTGGCACGCCGGTGCTGAGGCGATGCGTGGACATCGAGCGCTGCTGACTGAGCTGCTCGGGAATGCGCGGGAAGACCTGAATGCCGTCATTCGTGATGCGAAACGTGTGCAGGCCCGGCATCGGCGCCCGTCCGCGGGCTTTAACGACTTGCAGCTTCCGCACGACGGAATTGCGATCGGTGACCTGCGACAGCCAGAACACGCCATCAGCCACGGTAAAGACCGGATTGCGTTGCTCCCGCTCGGCATACTCCCCGATGAGGAACGATGTCACTTCCCACGTGGTGAGGTGGAGCGCGAGCCGCTGGATGAAGTTGTTGATGGACATCGCCGCGGCCAGGCCCAACTCGTGGGGGTTGCCGAGGAAGTTCCGAAACGAATCGACGACGACGATTCCGGGCTTGACGCGCATCACGTCACTCACGATGCGGTCCAATACAAGCGACAGGTCTTCGCTGAGCGCTTCCTCACTCAGGTTGAGATACTGAATGGCCGAGCCGACGAGCGATGGATTGAAGAAGCTGAACGCCTGCTGGTAGCGGAGCATCTTCAACGTCGGTTCGCCCAGCACGGTGAAATAGAGTGCGGGTTTCTCCGGCGTCGCATTGGCGAACACGATCTGCTGGGCGAGCGTGGTCTTGCCCGTGCCGGGGCTTCCCGCGATGAGGTTGAAGGACAGCTCCGGCAATCCTCCCCCGAGCACGGTGTCGAGACCGGGCACGCCAGTCGAGATGCTGCGAACTGGGCCGTGACTCGAATCAGCGCCTGGCCTGGCCCGTAGTTTCTTGTTCATCCACGATCCTTGTCATGTGTTTCAATCGGCGCCACGCGCTCGAGGAGCCGCGGCACCATGTCCTCCCCAATCAACCGGCCCAGCAACCCGAACATCGTCGCGAGCATGGATTCGAGACCAGCGTCCACCTTGCTCCCGCCATGCTGTGCCACGAGATCATCGAGACCGTTCAGCACGGGTTCGCTACCGTGCCCGAGGTGAATTCCCTTGAGCAACGGATGATCCAGTTCCGCCTGCGAGAGCGCGCGCGTGAGGAGCGCGGTAAATCCGGCGACACCGAGGCTCCGCGACAGGTCGCGACAGGCGCGCTCGCTCGCAATGTGGGACGCACGGGCATTGACTCCCGTTGCGCCATTCTGCGCCGCGGCATTCGCGACGAGGCGGCGTGTCAACTCCAGAGCGCCCAGCGCGTATGTCCGCATCACGTCCCGCGAGAAATGCGAATCACGACACCCACTCGATACACACCCGTCGAACACGGCAGTTCCAATCGCCGACCGCGTACAGCGCGGCGGATGCTCCTCGGGCAATTGTCATGGTTCGGTAGCGTACCATTGTTTGGAGCGTATCGCCTGGAACGCTGCCGCGCAACGAGCATCGTCAGCGCGGCAGTCGGACGGTAAACAAGGTTCCGGCGTCGTCAGACGATTCGACGACCATGGTGCCCCCGTGTGCAGTGACGATTCGCTCGGCGATGTAGAGGCCGAGCCCTAAACTGCTCGTTGGGCTGACGGCTGGTTCACCAGCCTTGAGTCGCTTGAGGGGATTGAAGAGGGCCTTGAGCTCTCCGGCAGCGATGGCGGGTCCCCGGTTGTGGACCTGAAGCACCACGGCTGCTGGCTCGCCCAGGGCCGAAATTCTGATCAGCGACTTCGTCGATCCGTGCTGTACGGCATTGCCCAGCAGGTTCGCCAGGACCTGGCTGAGTCGCCCGCAGTCCCAGTTGCCCTGCAAGTCGCCCGAGGTGTGCAGCTCGATGATGCTGCCCGGATTCGCGGCCCTTATCTCGTCGACGGCATTTGCCGCCTCCTTGCCCAGGTTCATCTCCTTTCGCGAGATCGGAATTCCAGATCCGAGGCGGCTGCGTGTAAAGTCGAGCAGGTCACCAACCATGGCGTTCATGCGCCGTGCACTGCGCGCGATGCGACCGGTGAGGCTGAGATGTGGTTCCGGCAGCTCACCGGTGTCGAGCATGAATTGGGACGCCATGATCACGGCGCCGAGTGGCGAGCGGAGATCGTGGCCGAGGATCGCGAGGAACATCTCCTTGGAGTAGTCGAGATCCTGCGTGTATCGCGAGATGGACTCGGCCAAGGCTTGATCGATGGCTTCGTTGAAGCGCATGAGATCCTCGAGGTCCACCGCGGTGAGGCGGCCGTTGGCGCGCACCCAGAGCCGGATGACGGAGGCGCGCAGGGCGCGGTACTCGGAGACCATCTCGCCGACGGAGAAGCCGCTGCCAGCTCGGCCGGCGCCGTGTCCTTCCGCCGCCGTGTCCGGCTCCTCAGGCGTGGAGTCGGCATTGCCTTCGGACTTGGTCTTCTGCTCGGCTGCGGACTGCGGCGTACGGAGATCGGCGACGATCTCGCGCAGCATTTCCACCGCGTGGTCGCGGAGCGCCGCGCGGTCCATCGCAGCTGCGGCCGGCGCACATGATTCGGCGAAGGCGATCCACTCGACGAGAATGAGTTCGGTGTTCGCGGCGATGAAATCAGCCAGCCGGACGGTGCCGTGTGCGACCTCCTCGCTCGTCATGCGCGCGTCAAGGGGAGTCACGGTGCGCCCTCCGGCCGGGAGGAGTCCCCTGAAGCGTGGAGGATCGGCGCGCCGATGAGGCGAATCACTGTCTCGCGGAGGGTGGCTCGATCGAGCGGCTTGGTGAGAAACGCCGCCGCGCCGGCGGTGAGGCCGTGCGAGCGCGAGCTGCGGTCGTCGAGCGCGGTGAGCAGAACCACGGGAATGGTGGCGGTAACGGGATCGGCCTTGAGCAGCGCGACCAGCTGATAGCCGTCCATCCCCGGCATCATGACGTCGAGCAGAATCAAGTCGGGGCGCTGGCGCGCGACCACGGCGAGTGCTTCCGCCGCGCCGTTGGCAGTGTCGGTATGAAAGCCATCAGCCGCTAGCAGCACTTCGAGCAGCTGCCTGTTCTGCCGCTCGTCGTCGACGATGAGGATGCGCGCTGGAGTCTGCATTACCGCCGATCGAGGGCAAGGCGGAGCAACACCGTCTCGTACGCTCCCAGTGCAGGTACGGCAGTCTCCGGCGTGTGACGCCTCTGACCGACGACGTCAGGAGATCGGGGCAGGTACACCTTGAATGTGGTTCCGCGGCCCACCTCGCTGGATACGCCGATATGGCCGTTGCTCTGCTTCACGATGCCATACGCCGTCGACAGACCGAGCCCCGTGCCCTTTCCCTTCTCCTTCGTCGTGAAAAAAGGTTCAAAGAGCCGGCGTTGAATCCCTTCCGTCATGCCGGTGCCTGTGTCGGTAATGGAAATCATCACGAACTGGCCCTTCACGATCGCCTCGCCGAAGTATGCCGCGCTCTCGAGGTCGACGTTCGTCGTCTCGATGGTGAGCGTGCCGCCATCGGGCATCGCATCTCGCGCGTGACGGCGAGGTTCATCACCACCTGCTCGAGCTGCCCGCGGTCGCCGACCGCTGACGAGATCGTCGGCGCGAGGTCGAGCACGACCTTGATGCCATTGCCCGTCAGCATGCCGAGCATGCCGGTCATCTCAGTGATGAGCGCGTTGAGGTCCAGCGGCGCCGAGTGGAACACCTGCTCGCGGCTGAACGCCAGCAGGTGCCTGGTGAGCGCCGCTGCGCGCGTGGCCGCCTTGATGATCTCGGCGAGCTCGACTCCGTGATTATCGGCGTGGGCGACGTCGAGGGCGATGAGTTCCGCAAAACCAAGAATTACGGCGAGGAGGTTGTTGAAGTCGTGCGCGACGCCCGATGCGAGGTGGCCAATGGCGTCCATCTTCTGTGCTTGCCGGTACTGCGCCTCGAGCAGCCGGCGCGACGTGACGTCCTGCGAGATGCCTACGCCGAACACCGCTCTGGTTTCCTCATCGTGGTGAAAGCGCCCCGTGCCACATAGCCACCGCACCGTGTGGTCGGCACGCATGGCTCGGTACTCGAGCGAGAAGTCTCCGCCGGACTGGGCGGCTCTGTCCATCGTCTCGCGCACGGTGTGGCGATCGTCCGGGTGGACGCACTCGATGAATGCGGCGAACGTTCCAGCGAATGATCCCTGCGCAACCCCATGTTGCTCCTCGAGAATGTCGGACCGGCGCACCACACTGGAGCCGTAGTCCATCTCCCAGGTGCCGACGCTTGCATTCTTCAGCGCAAACTGCGTGCGATCCTCGGCGTGTTGGAGCGCTTCCACGTAGCGTTGCGCGCGGTCCCGTTCGTCGAGCAGGTCAGCGGTGCGCGCGGTGACTTCGTGCTCGAGCATCCGGCCGTGGCGATCATACGCGTCGCTGAACGCCTTGAGGCGAAGGAGGTTCCGAACGCGTACGCACAGCTCAGCGCGGTCGAAGGGCTTGCTGAGAAACTCCTCCGCGCCGGCGGTCAAGCCGAGCATGCGAGCGCCGTGATCATCGAGCGCGGTGATCATTATGACCGGAATGGTGTTCGTCTCCGGGTCGTTCTTGAGCCGCTCGGTGAACTCGTAGCCGTCCATGCCCGGCATCATGACATCGACCAGGATGAGATCGGGGTGTCGCTCGGCAATGGCGGCGAAGGCATGTTCGCCACTGGTCGCGGTGGACAGCACGTATCCGTCCGGCCGGAGAAGCACCTGGAGCAACGCGCGGTTGGCGCGGTCGTCGTCGACGATGAGCACGCGCGCGGGTGTGCCGACGATGTCGAGGTACGTCTTCACGGCCGAGGGAGCAGCGCGGTGATGGTGGCGAGGAACTCGCGGTAGGCCAGCGGCTTGGCGACGTATCCATCGCAGCCCGCCGCGCGGATGCGTTGCTCGTCGCCCTTCATGGCGAGCGCGGTGAGCGCGATGACGGGAATGGCGCGCGTCACGGCATCGCCCTTGAGGATGGCGGTCGCCTCGAGTCCATCCATGCCTGGCAGCTGGATGTCCATGAGGATGAGATCCGGCTGCTCGTCACGGGCGAGCGTGAGTCCGGCTTCGGCGTCGATGGCACAGAGCACGCTGTGGCCGGCCGACTCGAGCAGGAACTTCGCCAACGTCATGTTGGCCGGATTGTCCTCGACGACGAGTACCGTGGCCATGTCAGGCCGTAATCCGGGGTGCGACCGTGGCGCGACGCACCTCGCCGATGAACCGATCAGGATCGAAGGTCGCCTTGTCCATGATCGAGAGCACGTACCCATTCAACCGCGTGCGATCGGCGTCGCTGATCGGCTTGGCAGTGACGATGAGTACCGGGATGCGTGCCGTCTCCGCGCGGTTCTGCAGCGCGGCGACGACATCGAATCCGGTGACCTCGGGCATCATGAGGTCGAGCACGATGAGGTCCGGCAGTTCCCGCTGTGCGATGTCGATGGCCTCGCGGCCTCCATACGCACGCAGCACCGTACTGGCGTACTCCTTCATCTGCACGGCGACCAGCTCGACGGCATTGGGGTCGTCGTCGACGACGAGAATGCGAAGCGTCGAGTCTGGCGCGACTGGAAACAGACCGAGTCCAACGAGCGAATGATAGAGCTCCTGCCGCGAGATCGGCTTCTGCATGACAGCGGCCGCGCCGAGCGCGAAGCCCTTGCCTGGATCGGCGACGATGGAGATGATCACCACGGGAACGCGACAGAGCGACGGAATCTGCTTGATGCGGTTGAGGAACTCCCACCCGTCCATGTTCGGCAGCATGATATCGAGCGTGATCAGCGCGAGTTGCTGCTCCTGTGCCAGCGCGAGCGCGGCTTCGGCAGACGCGGCATGCAGAACGCTGAACCCTTCCGCTTCGAGCTGAACACGAATGAGCTCCGCCGACTTGTCATCGTCTTCCACCACGAGCGCGGTGCGCGCGCCCATCAGCGGCGCCGCGGGGATGGCCAACGCGGGTTTGATCGGCGTCGACGTGACGTCGTCGGCGCGGCGAAAGGGGAGCCACACGGTGAAGCACGAGCCTACTCCAACCGAGCTCTCCACCGAAACGACCCCGCCGTGCAGCTCCGCGAGGAGCTTTACCATGGCGAGGCCAAGCCCGGTACCCTCGAACTTCCGCGCGAGCCCGCTGTCGATCTGGCTGAAGGGAACGAACAGCCGCTCCAATCCTTCGGGAGAGATGCCGATTCCGTTGTCGGTGACGGAAATCTTGAGGAAGTCCTCGAACTCGCTCTGGGCGAGTGCGAAGGTCCGCCCGATGCTGGTGCTGGACAACACGCCCACCTCGGAGCGCCTGACGCGACTGGCATCGAGAGTCACCTGTCCGCCTTCGACGGCGAACTTGACCGCGTTGGAGAGCAGGTTGTAGACGATCTGCTTCACCTTGCGCGCGTCTGCCTGAATGGACCCAAGCGACTTGTCAGCATCCATGGTCACGCGGATGCGGCGAGATGCGGCCTTTTCTCTCGTGATCGACATGCTGTTCGCGAACATCGACGTCACGTTCACCGACTCGAGGTCGAGTGTCATCTTGCCGGCTTCGACCTTGGAAAGGTCGAGGATGTCGTTGATGAGCGAGAGCAGATGCTTCCCGCTGCCGTAGATATCGCCGATGAATCCACGCTGCTGATCGGTCAAGTCGCCGAGCATGCCGTCCCTGAGCACCTCGGAGAAGCCGATGATCGCGTTGAGCGGCGTCCGGAGCTCGTGCGACATGTTGGCGAGGAACTCGGACTTCATGCGGCTTGCTTCTTCGAGCTCGAGATTCTTCTGCTGCAGCGCGCGCTCGATACGCTTGAGCTCCGTCATGTCGCGCGCCGAGGCGAATACGCCCTGCAACCGGCGATCGCGATCGTGGAAGGTCGTCGCGTTGTAGGACACGACAGTGAGTGTGCCGTCACGAGCGCGTGCGGTGAGCTCGTAGTTGGTGACCTTGCCTTCGTTCATCACGCGGTTGATGCCTGCTTCGGCGCGTGCGGAATCGGTGAAGTAGTTCTTGAACGGTGCGCCGATCAACTCGTCACGCGTGCAGCCCGTGAGCGCCTCCATCTGCTTGTTGATGTCGGTGAGGATACCGCGCGGATCGGTGGTGACCACCGCGTCGATGTTCGACTCGAGCAGCGAGCGCGTATAGAAGTGCTGGTCGCGAAGGCGCTGATCGAGCTTCATGCGCTCTTCCTCGACCTGCTTGCGCGCCGTGTTGTCGGTGCCGATGAGCAGGTAGCCGATGATCGCGTCCTGCGCGTCACGGAGGGCCGTGACCGACACGACGGCGGCGAAGCGGCTGCCGTCCTTTCTGATGTAGGTCAACTCATAGATGTCCTCGATGCCGCGCGAAGCCTTGAAGACCAGCGCCTCGAAGCCCGGCGTGATCGGCGTCCCCAGTTCAGCGCTCAGCGCCTGTGCGCGGGCGATGACTTCCTGCGGATCGGAGATGTCGGCGGGAGTGATCTTGTTCATCACCTCCGTTGCCGTGTAGCCCAGCATCCGCTCGGCGCCCACGTTGAAGATCTGGATGACGCCCTTCGCGTCCGTCGCAATGCTGGAGAAGTTCGCGCTGTTGAAGATCGCGCTCTGGAGCGCTCCCGCCTTGAGCAGCGCCTCCTCGGCCTGCTTACGCGCGGTGTTGTCGGTGCCGATGAGCAGGTAGCCGATGATCGCGTCTTCCGCATCGCGCAGCGCAGTCACTGACACCACAGCCGGAAAGCGCGACCGGTCCTTTCGAATGTAGGTCAGCTCGTAGATGTCCTCGATGCCGCGTGAGGCCTTGAAGACGAGTGCTTCGAAGCCAGGCGTGATCGGTGTTCCGAGCTCCTGGCTCAGTGCGCTGGCCCGCGCGATCACCTCCTGTGGATCGGAGATGTCGGCTGGCGTGATCTTGTTGACGACCTCGTCGGCCATGTAGCCGAGCATGCGCTCGGCGCCGACGTTGAAGATCTGAATGACGCCGCTGGCGTCGGTGGCGATGCTCGAGAAGTTGGCGCTGTTGAAGATCGCGCTCTGAAGGGCGCCGGTCTTGAGCAGCGCCTCAGCGTGCCGGACTTCTGGGCTGGCGTCGACTGTCTCGACCGGATTCCTGCGGTTGCTTCGCATCGTGTCCCCGTGCCAAATGATCGTGCCGTTCGTGAGCGAGCGGCGATCGCGGGATCAATTGGAGATGACAGGAGAGCGCGCTGTCAGGGGCAATCGGGCCAACGGCCGGTCAGTGAATGTACTGTACCGGACGCACTTAGCGGACCTT
>JAQBPV010000058.1 GCA_028287345.1 Gemmatimonadota bacterium | reverse complement strand
AGAGCGCCGCGACCAGCGACGCCGCAACGTGCGACGAGGGGAAGGCCGTGCCTCGAGAGGAGCCCGACTCGAGCAGGCGCACGACGAAGGCGCGCACGGGACCCGGAGGCGCCAACGAAGGCCCGTTGAGGAACCGAGGCCCGTCGACGGGAAAGAGCGCGTACGTGGCGAAGCAGAGCGCGTAGACCACCACCAGCGCGAGCACTGTCGACGCGAACGCCGCTCGGCGGCGCGTCAGCCACAGCAGGGCGGGGGGGACGTAGACCAGCGCGTAGTACGAGACGTAGCAGAGGTGCAGCAGCTCGCTCAGCGCGAGGGAGTGCCAGCCGAGCGCGAGCGTCCTCGAGGGATCGGACGCGAAGAGCTGCGCCTCCCATCCGCGGACCAGGTGATCGAGGTGCGGGCGCCCCGTGCCGGCAACGACCCATCGCAGCTCCAGGTAGAGGAAGGGCCCGAGGAGCAGCGGTGTCCAATCGCGGAATGCGCGGGTTGTGCTACGAGTGTCGACGGCGCACGCGACGGCGAGGCAGAGCGCCGCCAGATGCGCGACCAGTGGCCACCAGGAGCCGGTGGCATGGCTCCAGCGTATGACGGGAACGGCCGTGACGGCGAGATATGCCGCAAGTATCCTCAACGCCAGGCCGATCATTGCGTCGCCCGAGTCCTCGGGAAGTCGTTCGTTCGGGGAGGGCGACGGCGGCTCGATCATGGGAGCAGAGTATTACCTTTGCGCAGTCCCGGCGGTAGCCACAAATCCATGCCCTCTGTGTCTCTCGAGATCATTCCCGTCGCCACTCGGCGCGACCTGCGCCGGTTCGTGGATCTGCCCTGGCACATCTACAATGCGCGCGAGCACCCGCAGTGGGTGCCGCCGCTGCGCCTGTCCGTGCTGGACGTCCTCGATCGCAAGAAGCCGTTCTACCGGGATGCCGATCGCGAGCTGTTTCTCGCCGTCCACGACGGCCGGGTGGTGGGCCGCATCGCGGCCATCGAGAATCGGGCGCACAATCGCTATCACGGCGACCGGGTGGGCTTCTGGGGATTTCTCGAGAGCGTCGACGATCAGGTGGTCGTCGACCGCCTCTTCGCCGCCGCCGGCCAATGGCTCGCGGCGCGCGGGCTCGACGTGATGCGTGGCCCGGTGATGCCGAGCACCAACTACGATTGCGGGCTGCTGGTCGAGGGGTTCGAGCACCAGCCCACCTTCATGACGCCCTGGAATCCTCCGTCGTATGGCGCGATGGTCGAGCGCGCGGGGCAGTCGAAGGTGAAGGATCTGGTGGCGTACTTCGTCCCCATGGCGGACGAGACCTTCGCGCTACCGGAGCGGTTCGCGGCGCAGGCGACGCGCGCGCTGGCGCGGAGCGGCGTGACCTTCCGCGACCTCGATCTCAAGCGGTGGGACGCCGAGCTGGAGGTGTGCTGGGAGGTCTACAACGCGGCCTGGGAGGAGAATTGGGGCTTTGTGCCGATGACGAAGGACGAGTTTCTCGTCATGGCGAAGGACCTGAAGCCGCTCTTGCTGCCGCAGTTCGCCTTCATGGCGGAGGTCGGGGGGGAGCCGGCCGGGTTCATGCTCATTGTGCCCGATTTCAATCCCGTGCTGAAGGAGATCGGGAACGGCCGGTTGTTTCCGACCGGGGCGATCAGGCTATTGCTTGGCAAGTCGAAGCTGCGGACGGGGCGGGTGATGGCGCTCGGGATCAAGAAGCAGTTCCGGACGCGGGCGATCTTTCCGCTGTTCGTGAACGAGGCGGTGCGGCGGGGTCGGGCGTACGGGATGGTGGGTGGGGAGGTAAGCTGGATATTGGAGGACAACGAGCTACTGTTGAGGCCGTTGCGGGGAATCGGGTTGGAGGAGTACCGGCGGTGGCGGATGTATGACGGGGCGGCCCGTGGCTAGAGCCCGGCACCGGCATTGCATTCTCTCCGAAGGCAGAGCGAAGCTCGCCTGAACCTTGGGAAATCGCCTTTGCCGGGTCCATTGTACCGGGTAACTTTCCGCCGCCGCAGTTACCTCCCGAGGCGCGGCAGCGCGCCCGGGTAGCCGAACGTCATTCTCGCGGCGGGCCTGGCGAGGCATTTAGTCTGATATCGGTATGGTCTTGTACTCGCTTCCAACCAAGGGCACGTGAGCTCTCTTGTCAGCCGTTTGCCGAGCCTGAGGAATCGGGCGTTCTTTGCATCAGATGTACTTCTGATGCCAGGATGCGCCATTGTCGCGTTCGCTGCTCGGTATGAGGGCGTTTGGAGCGCGCCATTGCGTGAGGTATTCTGGGCATTCCTGGAAGTTTCCTTTCCGGTCAAGATCGTCCTGCTCGTCTCACTTGGGCTGTATCGCCGCCTGTGGCGCTATGCAAGCGTCAGTGATCTCGAGTTGCTTGTTGGGGGTGCGTTGGCCTGTGCCGGGGTAGATCTCGTCGTCGGCGGATTGGTGATTCCCCGTCTCGGGCTGATGGCGGACCGGCTATCGTACGCTGTCATCCTGCTCGACGCCTGTCTATGCGCGCTGGCGATCGCGCTGCCCCGCCTCACCGTTCGCGTCCTGCCGCGACGCGAGAAGCGATCCCGCGGCTCCGACGCACGACGGGCAATCGTTGTGGGGGCGGGCGCCGCGGGCGGCATGATCGTGCGGGAGCTCATTGAGAATGCCCAGCTCGGGATCGTTCCTGTCGCCATACTCGATGACAACCCGCACAAGCATGGACTTCGCCTGCACAACGTCCCCGTGCTTGGACCGCTCGATGGACTTGAGCGGGTCGCTCAAGAGGTCGCGGCTACCGATGTCGTGATTGCGATGCCCTCGGCTCCTGGGCGCATGCTGCGCGATGTACTACGCCAAGCCACCGGGGCGGGGCTCACCACGCGAACCGTGCCAGGACTGTACGAGATTCTGTCGGGCGAGAAGCGGGTCAACGCCCTCCGGCAAATCGAAATTCAGGATCTTTTGCGACGCGAGCCGATCAAAACGGACACAGCGCAAGTCGCGTCGCTCGTTACCGGACGGGTGGTCATGGTTACCGGCGCAGGTGGTTCGATCGGCAGCGAGCTTTGTCGTCAACTTGCGCGGCTGGAGCCGGAGCGCATCGTTGCCCTCGGCCGCGGTGAGAACTCGATCTTCGAGCTGCTTCAAGAGCTGGAGCGCTCTTTTCCGCACGTGCGGATCGATCCAATCATTGCGGACGTGCGGGATCATAGCCGTTTGGCGCGCGTCCTGTCCGCACACAAGCCATTTTCTCTCTTTCACGCCGCGGCGCACAAACACGTGCCCTTGATGGAGGCGAACGTGGCGGAGGCGGTTCTGAACAACGTGCTCGGGACACAGAACGTGGTGTCTCTCAGCATGCAGCACCATGTGGAGCACTTCGTACTCATCTCTACGGACAAGGCGGTTCGGCCCACGAGCGTGATGGGCGCCACGAAGCGAATCGCAGAGCATTTGGTCCATCAATGTGCCCTCGACGGCCGATCCCGGTACGTGTCGGTACGATTCGGCAACGTACTCGGCAGTCGTGGGAGCGTCGTACCGACCTTCATGCGGCAGATCGCGGAAGGGGGACCGGTGACGATTACGCATCCAGACATGACGCGGTATTTCATGACCATTCCAGAGGCCGTGCAGCTGGTCTTGCAAGCGGCTGCGCTTGGAAATGAAGGAGAGGTCTTCGTTCTCGACATGGGCGAGCCAGTTCGGGTGTTCGACCTCGCGACAGATCTGATTCGGCTATCCGGACTCGAGCCGCACCACGACATCGAAGTTCGATTCACCGGAACACGTCCGGGTGAAAAGCTCTTTGAGGAATTGTTCTTCACGAGTGCCGAAGTGAGTCCTACGATTCATTCCAAGATCCTTCGCGCGCATGACGCCGAAGCGTCGTCGCACAGCGTGGCGGACATAGAGTCATTGATTCAGGCTGCTCGCGAAAATCAGTCCGCTGGTAAGCTTCGGCGCCTGATTTTCAACCTTGTCCCAGAGTATGCGGGTGTGCAGGACAGCGGCGAGTTCACACCCATCCGTGACGGAGTGTCGTCGGCTGCGCTCGAGGTGGATGGCGACGGCGCAGAATCTCCGACCGTCGACTTAGAGGAACTCCGGCGAGCGCGGGAAATTCGCGAGGCGGAATTCGACCGCCAGGCTCTTTACGGCGGCCGAGGGCTCTGACCGCGATTGGGCCGTGTGCCGTTCACCCAACCAACTGATACTGATTGGGCAACTGCGTGGGGCCGCACGCACCCACGGTGCGCGCCCGCGCACCAGCCGCGATCCCGTATGTGACGAAATTTCAGGAGGCAGAAACGATGAAGGTCGTATTGCTCGCTGGCGGTCTAGGCTCGCGACTCGCTGAGGAAACCGACGTAAAGCCAAAGCCCATGGTGGCCGTGGGCGAGCAGCCGATTCTCTGGCACATCATGAAGCACTATAGCCACTTCGGTTTCAACGAGTTCGTCGTGGCCCTCGGCTATCGCGGTGACGTGATCAAGCGATTCTTTGTGGACTACCATACGCTCAACGGCAGCATGACCGTCGACCTCAAGTCCGGGGAACTGACACGGCGGCAGGACGAACAAGAAGACTGGCGGGTGCACTTGGTCGACACGGGAAAATCGGCGAATACCGGTGGTCGGATCAAGCGGCTCCAGCCACTACTCGACAGCGGCACCTTCATGGTGACCTACGGAGACGGTGTCTGCAATGTCGATCTGCGAGACGTGTTGCGTTTTCATCGCGAGCAAGGACGGCTCGCGACCGTCACCGCGGTGCGGCCTCCCGCTCGGTTTGGCGGCATTCTCTTCGATGGAGATCGCGTGGCTGAGTTCACCGAGAAGCCGCAGATTGGCGAAGGTTGGATCAATGGCGGCTTCATGATATTCGAGCCAGGAGTCTTCGACTACCTCGAGGGGGATTCGACGATTCTCGAAGTGGAGGCGCTCGAGAAGCTGGCCGCAGATCACCAGCTGTCCGCGTATCGGCATGACGGATTTTGGCAATGTATGGACACGCTGCGGGACAAGTGGCTGCTCGAGCGGTTGTGGCAATCGGGGAGCGCGCCTTGGCAGGTGTGGGCATGACCATCGTGAACTCGCGAGGAAGATCATGACGGGCGGAGCGAATGAAGTCATATCGTGCGAAGTGTGCGGCGGGAGCGTCCTCGCATCGGTCCTCGACCTTGGTTTGCACCCGCTTTGCGACGATCTCGTCCCGGTAGGAGACCCACGCATCTGTCGTGAGTACCCAATCGAGATCCTCTTCTGCGCCGCGTGCAACACCGCACATCAACGCTTTCAGGTTCCCAAGCGGGATCTGTTTCCGGCATCCTATCACTATCGTTCGCGGTTCACGGCCGACGTGCTGAAGGGGATGTCCGGCCTCGTGGATTCCTGCGAGCAGCGCTTCGGAAGTCTGCAGGGGAAGCTGGTGCTGGACGTCGGGTGCAACGACGGCAGTCTGCTCGATTTCTTCCGGGACAAGGGCGCGATCACCGTCGGCATCGAACCGACAGACGCATGCCGCGACGCTACGGAAAAGGGACACGCCACCTACTGTGACTTCTTTACCGAGAATACGGCGGCTGCCATCGTGGCGCAGCATGGACGACCCGATTTCATCACGTTCACCAACGTCTTCGCGCATATCGAGGACTTGCGAGGGCTGCTTCGCGCGCTTCGGCTCCTGATGTCGCCCGACACGGTGATCGTGATCGAGAATCATTATCTCGGCTCGGTGCTGGACGGCAACCAATTCGACACCTTCTACCACGAGCACCCGCGAACGTACAGCTATTCGTCATTCACCCACATCGCCGCATCACTCGGCGTGTCGCTTCTGGAGGTGGAGTTTCCGTCGCGCTACGGGGGAAACATTCGCGTTTTTCTCGGCAATCGAGAAATGCGCGACGCCTCGCCGGCGACGGATCGTGCGAAGCTTCGAGAGCGCGAGAGCCGATTCGGCGATGATTTCGGAACGCTCCGGGCCAGCGTGGAGTGGTGGCGCACCGCGCGAAGCGCCGCGATCGATGCGCTGGTGGCACGACACGGACGGCTGCGGGCAAAGGCATTTCCCGCGCGCGCAGCCATCCTCATCAAATTGCTCGGCTTGGACGAGCGAACCCTCATCGCGGTCCATGAGAAGCCCGGCTCGCTCAAGGTCGGGACCTATGTGCCAGGAACGCGGATCCCCATCGTGTCGGACGACGACCTCTTCGCGCTCGCCGATGCCTCACCCGTGGTGCTGAACCTGGCATGGCACATCCCACGCGAGATCCGCGACTACCTTCTCTCCCACGGATATGCGGGCGAGGTGGTCGACGTCGTAGGCCCGGCGGACTTTGCGAACGCGGGCGGAGCGACGCACGCGTGACGCGTTCGTCGTCGGCCGTCGCAGCACCGTCGCGAATCGCCATCGTGGGCTCGGGTTTCGGCCGATATGCGCTGGCTCCGGCATTTCGGCGAGACGCTCGGTGCGCCGTCGTGGCAATATGTGCGAGATCTGCGGACTCCGCGGCCAGGGCAGGAGCGTTGTTGGGCGTTCCCCGGACATACACGGACGTCGGCGCGATGTTCGACGCGGGCGGGATCGACGCTGTTGCGATCGCGACGCCGCCGAGCGCGCAGCCGGAGATCGTTGCGCAGGCGCTCTCCCGATCGATTCCCGTGTTTGTCGAGAAGCTGCTCGCCCCGGACCTCGACGGCGCACGACGGCTTGCCGAGCTTGCGCGCGGCGCAGGCGTAGCGAACGTCATCGACTACATCTTTCCAGAGCTGGACGTCTTCCGCCAGGCGCGAGCCCTGATCGACGCCGGATTCGTGGGTGTTCCGAGAGAGCTCAGCGTCACCTGGATGATCGAGAGTCACGACAACCGGCTCGGCCTCGAAACCTGGAAGACCGATCCCGATCAGGGGGGGGGCGCACTGCAGCACTTTGGGCCACACGTGATGTACTACGTGGAGTGGTTGATGGGATCCATCGAGCGGCTCTCATCTACGTTGGCGAAGGCACCCTCCTCGTCCCGGCCCGGGGACACCGCCGTCAATCTGGGTCTGACCTTCGCGTCCGGCGCATTCGGCTCCATACGACTCTCGACCGGAGCACCGCTGGGTAGCGGTCATCGCATCGAAATTTACGGGAGCGAGGGTGCGCTTGTGCTGGTCAACGAGTCGAAAGACGTCGTCCGCGGATTCCGGCTGCGGAAAGGGGACAGGGCATCGGGCAGCATGAGCGACGTCACGCCTCCGTCACCCTCCGCCTGGGACGATTCCGTGGATGCGCGCGTCGAACCGGTGTCGCGGCTGACGAGCCGGTTCCTCGATTGGATTCGAGAAGGGCGTGAGACGGGGCCCACCTTTCGTGAGGGGCTTCGCGTGCAGCGTCTCCTCGATGCAGCGATCCGGTCTCATCTCGCCGGCGCGTCCGTCTCTGTGGCGCAGGGGTAGCGGCTCGCATGCCCATTGCTCGTCGCTACCTCGTCGCGCTGGGGTGGATGTCACGCCTGCTTGCGATGGTCGTGTCTTTCGCGATGATCCGGATCGCGCTCCAGCTCCTTGGCGAGAGCCAGTTCGCTGTCTTCCAGATACTCAGCGCCGCGCTCGTGTGGCTCAGTCTCTCGTCGATGGGTCTCGGCCCCGCGCTCAAGAACCTGATCTCGGAGTGCCGAGCGCGTGGCGAGCCGGACGCTGCCCTGCGCCAGGCTGCCGGCGTGCTGATCGCTCTGCTGTTCCTGATTGGCGGCATCGTTCTCACGCTCACCACCCCCGCCGCCTCTTCCTTTCTGCTTCGCAAGCTGAACCATGATCAAGTCTGGGCCACGCGCGCCTTGCTCGCGGGCGGATTGCTCAGCCTCGTATCTGCCTTAGGCCAGATCAGTCTCGAAGTCCTGTACGCGGAATTTCGCGCTTGGTGGGTCTACATTCTTTCCATCGGTGGATCCGTGACTACACTCGTGTTCATGACCAAGCTAGGTCACACGGGACGAGGACCGGCGGAGCTCGTATTCTGGGTGGTGTGCGCTTCGTTGGGACCGCAGGCGCTGGTGGGGATCGCTGCACTTTGGATGACGGGTCTCCTCAAACTCCGGGTTGGCGCCCTGGACTCCGGAGCGGTTAAGCGTATTAGTCGGCTCGCGCCGCGATTCTGGCTCTTTGCCCTTCTGTCGAATCTGATTCTCGTCGTCGACTTTCTCGTGATCAGCCAGATCCTTGTGGCGCGGGAGATCGTGCTCTATTCCATCATGATGAAGATGGCGGGCGTGGGCATCGTGCTATTCACGACCGTGATCTCGGTCGTCTGGCCGGAGTGGACGCGAGACTGGGAGCTTCAGGATTGGACAGCACTACGGAAACGCGTATGGGGCCTGGCCACGATCGGCACGGCCGTGTGCGTACCTGGTGCGCTGGTCGCTGTCTTTGCCGTCCCGCTCGTGATGCGCGTGTGGCTGCACGACTCGAACCTCGTTCCCTCGGCACTTCTCATCCTGGAGTTCGTCGCGTATGTCGGGATCCGGTTTTGGACAGACGTCCACTCGTCGGCGTTGATGGCTGGCAACCGCGTGACCGCCGCGACGACCTTCGCAGTGTGCCAGGCGTTGATCACGGCGCCCCTCGAGTACGTGATGGGGCGCCAGTGGGGCGCCGCCGGTGTCATCCTCGGCTTGATCGTGGGCTTTCTCGCAAGCGCAGCGTGGATGTTTCCCCGGCGATTCTACGGAGAGTTGGACCGGCTGGCACACGCGCCAACGCCCGGGCCTCTCGGAGACGTGCGAGGCGTGCATTGAGAATCGCGTTCATTCACAATCTCCCGTCCGGGGGAGGCAAGCGTTCGGCCTTCGAATTCGTGAAGCATCTGACGAAGGCGCATTCGGTGGATCTCTACCACATCGATCCGGCAAGTGAGGACTATCTGGACCTCCGTCCTCTGGTCGAGCGCAGCATCTTGGTGGAGGGGCCCAGTCCCAAGGGCGGGCTCGGCGTGCTGACGACCATACTCCCGGCGAGAAATGCTTATCGCAAAGTGGCGGACCAGGTCAATGCGGGCCGGTACGATCTCGCTTTCGTGATGCAGTGCAAGCTGACCAACAGTCCCGCCGTCTTGACTCAGTTGCAGATTCCGTCGCTGTACTTCTGTCACGAGCCGCTGGCGCGGACGCTCGAGCCACATTTCCATAGGCATGCGTCCCACCGACGGCTCAAGTCGGCCGTCATACAGTTCAAGGTCGGGATCGATCGCGCGAACGCACGCGGCGCGACGTTGATCTGCGCAAACTCTCGCTATTCGGCCGAGAACATTTACCGGTCGTACGGCGTCTATCCACGCTATAGCAAGCTCGGCGTCGACAGCGACTGCTTTCGTCCGCTGGGCTTGCCGCGAGGTGAGCCATTCGTGCTCTCGGTGGGACAGCTCCATCCGGCGAAGGCGCAGGATCTGATCATCGAGGCCGTTGCGACGACTACGGGCCGGCCTCGGATCGTCTTCATCCACAACTCCAGTGCGAAGGGATACAGAGCATATCTTCAGGAGCTGGCCGACCGGCGCGGGGTGACGGTGTCCTTCGAGCAACTGGTCGATGACGATGCGCTGGTGAACGCATACAATCGGGCCGCAGTGGTCGCCTTTCCGAGCCATCTGGAGCCGCTCGGCTTTGTCCCACTGGAGGCAATGGCGTGTGGCACCCCTGTGGTGGGAATCGCCGAGGGCGGCATTCGTGAAACAGTACAGGACGGCATCACTGGTTTGTTGACCGACCGCCATCCTGTGGACTTTGGCCAGGCGATCGACGTGCTGCTGAGCGATGACGCCTTGCGCGCCCGGATGGGCGTCGCTGGGCGCGAGTACGTGGCCGAGCACTGGAGCTGGGCGGAGTCGTCCAAGATGCTCGATGCCAACCTCGAGGTGGCCATGCAGCGTGGCCGTATCAACGACATTTCTACGACATCCAAGCGATGAGACAGGCCCTGCCAAGCGCTGCCGAGGTGGTCCGGCGCGACCTTTCCGATATCTGCGCCAACGTAGCAGACGAGCTGGGGATGATGGCCGGCAAGCGCCTGCTCATCACAGGAGGTGGAGGGTTTCTCGGCTACTACTTCGTTCACGCCGTCTGCCACTGGAACCGGCAGTCGTCAACTGCCAACCAGATCGCGCTCACCGTCTACGAGAACTTCGTCCGTGGCGCGCAGCCGTGGCTCGACGAGCTTCGCCGAACCGATCCGTTCATCCTTGTGGAGCACGACATCACGCGACCGCTGCCCGACGACATGCCCGATTTCGACTACATCGTGCACGCCGCATCGATCGCGTCGCCCATCTACTACCGCAAGTACCCAATTCAGACCATCGACGCGAACGTCAACGGATTGCGCCGGCTGTTGGACTACGCCGTCGCGCGACGAGACGGTGGCAGAGCCATAACGGGCATGCTGTTCTTCTCGACGAGCGAGATCTATGGCGATCCACCGGCCGACTCCATACCGACGCCGGAGCACTATCGGGGGAACGTGTCGTGCACGGGACCGCGAGCCTGCTACGACGAGTCGAAGCGGCTCGGTGAGACGCTCTGCGTGAACTTCGCGAGTGAGTACGACGTCCCGGTCCGCGTAGCGCGACCGTTCAACAATTATGGTCCCGGACTCAAGATCACCGACCGGCGCGTCATCCCAGATTTCGCGCGCGACATGCTGGCCGGAAGAAACATCACCATGCTCTCGAACGGATCGCCGAAGCGCACCTTCTGCTACATCACGGACGCCATTGCGGGATACGTCAAGATTCTCACCCGCGGCCGGAACGGTGAAGCGTACAACATCGGCGTCGAGGAACCGGAGATCTCGATGCTCGACCTCGCGCACCGGTGCGTAGAGCTGGGACGCTCCATCTTCGGCTACACAGGGGAGGTCGTTTTTGCCAACAGTGAAGACGCCGCCTACCTCACGGACAACCCGAACCGACGGTGTCCGGTGATAGCGAAGGCACGGGCGGAGCTAGGATACGATCCCAGGGTAGACCTGCCGTCGGGGTTGGAGCGTACGCTCATCTGGTACCGGGACAATTCTACCGCGGAAGACGCCTGACGTGCGTATCTCGATCATCGGAACAGGGTATGTTGGCCTCGTGTCGGGCGTCTGCCTCGCAGACCTCGGGCATGAGGTGATCTGCGTCGACATCGACGCGGCGAAGGTGGCGCGGATCGAGCGCGGAGACGCACCGATCGTCGAGAAGGATCTGACCGAGCTCCTTCGCAGAAACATCGGGTCCCGTCTGCGGGCGACGACGGACCTCGCCGCCGCCGTCCGGGATTCGGAGATCACGATCATCGCCGTGGGGACGCCCTTCGACGGCGAATCCATCGACCTGACGTACATCCAGGGCGCCTCACGCGAGATCGGCGCGGCCATGGCCGCGCTCGATCGCTACCACGTCGTGGTCGTGAAGAGCACCGTGGTACCCGGCACCACGGACGACGTCGTCACCCCGCTCCTCGAGGAGGGATCTGGCCGGAGGGCGGGACCCGATTTCGGCGTCTGCATGAATCCGGAGTTCCTGCGCGAAGGCGAGGCGATCGATGATTTCATGAATCCGGACCGCATCGTCGTAGGCGGGATAGACGAGCGCGCGCAATCCGTGCTTATGGACGTTTACGCGCAGTTCGACGTTCCGAAGGTTTGCACGTCAAACCGCACGGCGGAGATGATCAAGTACGCGAGCAATGCCTTTCTGGCGACGACGATCTCGTTCGCGAACGAGATCGCGAATCTGTCCGCGGCGGTGGGAGTGGACGCCATGGAGGTAATGGAGGGCCTGCACCTCGATAAGCGGCTTTCCCCGATCCTGCCCGACGGCTCGCGGATCACCCCCGGCCTCCTTTCATATCTGAGCCCGGGATGCGGCTTTGGCGGCAGCTGCTTTCCAAAGGATGTGAAGGCCCTCATCGCATTCGGTCAGGCGAGGCAGTTGCCGATGCGCCTGCTCTCAGAAGTCATTGAGGTCAATCGCCGGCAACCAGCGGAGATGGTGCGCCGCCTCAAGAGGCACTACCCGGACCTACGGGGCGTTCCGGTCGCGGTGCTCGGCGTGGCTTTCAAGCCGGGCACCGACGACATTCGCGAGTCGCCGGCGCTTCCCATCATCCAGGAACTGCGGAGTCTGGGCGCGAAGGTGAGCATCCTCGACCCGATTGCGTCGGGTCATCTCATTCGCGAGACCGGGTGGTCGGACCTCATCGTGCTCGAGACGCTGGCTGACGCAGTCGCGCAGGCGGATGCACTTCTCATCGTCACCCGTTGGCCAGAGTTCGCGGAGCTGCCAGCGCTCGTCTCGCGGCGGCACGTCGTGATTGACGGGCGCCGGATCGTGCCCAAGGGGATTGCCTGTACGTACGAAGGCATCGGGCTCGAGTAGGCCCGTCACCCGCCCCGCAAATCTAGATGAGGGGCGAAGACTCGGCGCGCATCCGCCGGGCGCGCCACGGATGGCGCGCCATCCGCCGAAGAAGCGTGCGAAAGCGTGAGAGCTCATCCGGACTTCCCGCTCGGCCATGCTGGATGGCGTAGCGTCCGAACGCGATGGCGAGGCCGAGCAGCGCTCCGGCAAACAGCGCGATAGCGCCGCCCTTCGTGAGACCCTTCCCCTCCGGGACCAGCGGCATTGAGGGCTCCTCGATGACGGTGACGAGGGGACTGTCACGGATCTCGTCGATCCTGGCCTGTTCGAACGACTGCGCGAGGGACGTGTACAGCTGTTGCTGCATGGTGATCGCTCGTTCGAGCCGATCGTGCTCAAAGCTCAGTTGCGGCGAGTTCCTGTAGATGGCGTTGCGCTGCAGAAACGCCTGGAGACGGTCTTCGGCAGATCGCAAGTCGATCTGGACATCCTGCAGCCGGCGTTCGACGAAGCGCCGCTCCCCGGCGGCTTGCGACTGCCGCTTCTCGAGGTTGAATTGGTTGACGAGGTCCAGCAGCCTCCGGTTCGCCTGCATCGCGAGGGCGGGATAGCGAGAGGCGACGGTCACCTCGATGACACCGGTCTTGAGGGAGATGTTCGTGGTCACCAGCTTGCGCAGCTTTCGAATCGCCAGCTCGCGGCGCAACGCGGCCGTACGGGGGCCCTTCCCGAGTACGTCGACAAGGGTCACGCTGTCCCCGCGATTGAGCGTCGGATCGGAGTATCGGGCATCAGCGAGCGCTCCCAATATCTCTCGTGTGCCGATGAGCTCCGTGTAGAATGCCGGTGACTGGCGGGGTTCTTCTCCCGGCAACGACAGACCAAATTGAGCCGCGAGGCCTGACAGGCTGGGGGCCGAACGGCGCGTCTGTGGCATGAATGAGGACGCCGAGGTGTACGTTGCCGGCTGCAGGATCAGTACGATCACTGTCGCAACGAAGAGCACCGCGCTGCACAGAACGATCAGGGCGGCGTTCTGAAGCACGATGTTGAGGGCTCCGACGACCGACAACTCGCTCGATCCGTCCCCCGGCGCGTCATCCGGGCTATCCGTGCTCGCCGACGGGGCAGTTCGCTGATCGTTATCGGCGACGGTCAAGGCGTTCTCTCAACAGATGTAGGGTCGAAATACGGAGCGAAGCGCACCTCGGATCGATTGGCCTGGCCAATTGCGAGCAATATAGGCCGCGAGGCGACGAGGCGCCACGCGAGCGATCACTATCCGCGCCTTGCACGGCTCGGGGGCGAACGGGCATCTTCACGGCGCGGACACCACGCACGCAACGCGCTGCAGGC
This sequence comes from Gemmatimonadota bacterium, assembly GCA_028287345.1. Classification (GTDB taxonomy): domain Bacteria; phylum Gemmatimonadota; class Gemmatimonadetes; order Gemmatimonadales; family Gemmatimonadaceae; genus AG11. Next base: position 22,571 of record JAQBPV010000058.1, on the reverse strand, counting down.
AGGCTTCACCTATCAATGAGGGTACGTCGGCGCTTGAACGTCACTGGACAGACCCCCGCACGGCTCGCTCCCAGGTTGTCGATCTGCATTCCGACCTACAACCGGGCGGAATTCATCGGGGAAACCCTGGAGAGCATCGCACGCGAGGCGCATCCCGACGTCGAAGTCGTCGTCAGCGACAACGCGTCGAGCGACAATACGTCGGAGGTCGTGGAATCCTATCGGACGCGGATTCCTCGGCTGATCTACTTTCGTTCCGACACCAACGATGGATTCGCCGTCAATTTCTTCCGCGCGGTCGACCTCTCGCATGGCACGTATGCCTGGCTGCTCGGAAGTGACGACGTCGTCCGGCCCGGGATGTTGGCGCGCGCAGTGAAGGAGCTCGAGTCGCGCGCGACGCTCTACGTCTATGATCGCTTGGAGTGCGATCGGCACCTCGCCCCGCTCCAAATCGATCCCATCCTGTCGGTGCCTCGCGACCCGCTCCGCTTTCCTGTCCATGACCGCGCCTCATTGTTGTGGTATCTGGGGCACAGCCGTTCGATCGCGTCCCTGTTTTCGTTCATGAGCTCGGTAATTTTCGAGCGAGGGCAGTGGGACGCGATCGCCGTGAAGGACGAATGGATGGGATGCTTCTTCCCGCACGCGATGAAAATGTGGGCGATGCAGGTGCAGGGAGGGACGCTGGCATACGTCGACGAACCCCTGGTCCTTGCCCGTCTCGAGAACGACACGTTCAATCCCAGCGGCAAGGACATCATCCCTCGCCTCTTGATGAACTATCATGGGTTTGAGATGATCAGGAACGAATTCTGGTCGCGCGATCGAGCCCTACGAGAAGGAGTGAACAAGGTCATGCGTCGCACGCATCCCCGTCGGACCCTGCTGAAGGGCCGCCACATTGTCGGGGCGACGGAAATTGACGAGCTCTGCCGTTGTCTCGAGGACTTCGGGTACGGTCGCCTTTTCGTGAGACTCTACCGCACTGAGCTCAGCCGGCGTCTCGTGGCGTCCGCGAAGCGGATGTCCACCATGCTGCGTCCATCGCGCGCGGGCGCGCGGGCGTGAGCGAACGGTGGGTCAGCAGTGCAGGCTAGCGCACGCATGAGCCAGTCGCTCCGGTGCGCTCTCATGCCTGCGCGCGCGTTGCCCGTCGCGCTCGCGGTGTCGTGCGTCCTCTGGCTCAACCCGTACTTCACCTGGGAAAACCCGAACTATTTTCGGGCCTCGATGGTCGTGGTGGTCGTCGCCTTCGTTGAGGCCCTCGGCACGAAGCGAGGAGCCATCACGACGCGGAACGCGCTGCTCGCGCTGTTCCTCCTATCGCTCTTCCTCTATTTCGGGGCGCATCGCGCCGGCGGAATCTTCGAGCTCTCGTCGGGCTGGCTGGTGTTGCTCCTGTTCATCCTGTCCGATGACGAGGTCAAGCACCAGGCGTTCCACTACTTCTCGTCGGCGTTTGCCATCTCCCTCGTGCCCGGAATCATCGTCGTCGTGCTCCTGGCGATCGGTGTCGAACTGCCCTGGCATACGCTCAGCTCTTCCCGGTACGACTACGCAATCCTGACCGGCGACTCCCCGCCTTATTATCGGCAGTATTGGGGATCCGTCATTCTCTACACGCAACTTTTTCCGGTAGGTCCCGGCTGGGTCGCGAGGCTACACGGGATGTTCGATGAGCCCGGAACCGTGGGGACCTTTGCCGCGCTGCTGTTTGCGGCGAACGGAGGTCGCATCAAGGGCAGCAAACGAAACGCGGTTTTGTTGATTGGAGGGTTGCTGTCCTTCTCGCTGGGCTTCTACGCGCTCGCACTCCTGTATCTGCTGCTGCGAAAACCGCTCCGTACGCTCCTGGCCAGTGGTGCGATCGCTGCTGTGCTGGCGTCCTCGTCGGCCCTCCGCGACAGCTCGGTCATCCAGGCGTTCTTCCTGCAACGGTTGGCATCGGACAACGGACGGTCGTTCGGCGACACCCGAGTCAACGACAACTTCACTACGCTCTATCGGAGCTTCTGGAACGCGGACCTCTGGACGCGTCTATTCGGGTCAGGCCAGGACGTCACGCCGCTCATCTACACCGGCACCTTTTCGTACAAGCTGATCTTCTACTCCTACGGCGTGGTCGGTGCCGTTGCCCTGCTCACGTTCTTGCTGGTCTCGACGACGGCAATCTCCCGAAACAAGGCGGCTACGGCTCTCCTCGTCGTCTTCTGCGTTTCGATCTACCAGCGACCGAACGTGCTCATGCTTCCTTATTTGCTTCTGCTTCTTGGCGGCGCCGCGCACCTTCGCCATCTGTCCGACGCGCCGAAAGCGGGGCTCCTGGGTGGTGGACGCCTGGAGGCCGCGCCGTGATTGCGAAGCGGGTCGCGGGAGTCTTCAAGGCGGGGGGAGCGATGGCCGTCGCCCGGGCGATCCTCCGGCGTCTGCGCACCCCACACGCCCGGAGCTACGCCGCATGCCGAGCGGTGGTGGAGGGAGGCGTGGGTATGGAGATCGGAGGGCCGACGTCCATGTTCGCGCGTGGAGGGCTCCTGCCGCTGTATCCCGCCGCACGCCGCGTCGACAACTGCAACTTCGCGCGCACGACGGAATGGGAAGGGACGATTGCGGAGGGGGACTCCTTCGTCTTCGACGCTCGTAAGGCGCCTGGAACGCAGTACATCGCCGAAGGCGCCGACCTGCACATGATCGCGAGCGAGCAGTACGATTTTTTTCTGTCGTCGCATATGCTCGAGCACACCGCCAATCCCTTGCGGGCGCTCCAGGAATGGAGCCGCCTCCTGAAGCAGGGGGGGCATCTCGTGCTCGTGGTGCCGCATCGGGACGGCACCTTCGACCATCGGCGACCGGTGACGACCATGGCACACCTACAGGAGGATCTCGAGCGCGGAACGCAGGAGGACGACCTCACGCATCTCGACGAGGTTCTCGCCTTGCACGATGTGTCGAAAGACCCGGGCGCGCATGCCATCACGCTCAGAGAGCGCATGGAGCGCAATGCGGAGCTGCGGAACCTCCATCACCACGTGTTCGACTCACGTCTGGCCGCCGACGTGGTAGAACATGCCGGGCTCGAGATCCTCGCCCTCGAGCCACTCGAGCCATACCATGTCGTCGTGTTGGCACGCCGGCCGGTACACGGCACGGCACCCCGGCCGCTGTCGGCGGCACGGCTGCAGGCGGCGTTGCGCGGCAGTCCCTTCGTCACCGATCGACTGCCCCGATGAGGCGTGAAGAGGTGCTCGCCGTCGTGGTGAGCTACAACGGTCTGCACAAGACCGCCGCGGGCGTTGAAGCGCTCCGTCGGCAGGTTGGACATGTACACATCGTCGACAACGGCTCCCGCGCCGAGTCGCTTGCTGAGCTTGCGCTGCTCGAGCAGCATGCCGGCGTCACGGTCGAGCGCCTGCCGAACAATCGCGGCGTGGGCTTCGCCCTCAACCGCGGCGTCGCGCGAGCCCGTGAGCTCGGCTGTGCATGGCTCTTGACGATGGACCAGGACAGCGTTGTGGCCGAGTCCATGATGGCGGCGTACGAGCGCGCGGTGGCCCGTGGTCCCGAACGCGTCTGTCTGGCGCCGACACTGGCCTCGCGCGCCGCCGCTGGCGATCCCAGTGACGTGCCCGTCAGCGCCGCGATCACATCAGGCAATCTCGTACGCGTGAGCCTTTTCGATTCGGTGGGCTTGTACGACGAAGGGCTCTTCATCGACGCCGTCGACTTCGACTTCTGCCTTCGCGTGCGAGCCGCGGGACACTCCATATTTCGCGTCTCGGATGCGCTGATGCACCACAGGGTCGGAGATCCATTCGATGGGCCGCGCGTCCTGCGCCGCCTATACGTGCAGCACGATGCGGCCCGCAGATACTACATCAGTAGAAACTTTCTCTATTTGGCGCAGCGGCACGGGCTTCTGTTCCCCTGGTTCATCGCGAAGCTCGCGGCGCTTCACCTCGTCCATGTCGTGCTCGTGGGCGCCTTCGATCCTCGTGCTCGACAGAGTTACCGCGCGATGTGGCAAGGGATTCGCGACTTCTTCGGTCGACGGGTCGGCCCCTACGGGAGTACCGTCCGTGACAACTCCTGAGATCGTCGTCAGCCGGGTCGGCGCATGGCGCGGCTACGCCGTGGAGTGGCATGAGGGTATGTCCGTTCTGCTCTCGCGAAGAAATCGCCTGTATTCGGCGGACGGCATTGGGGGGACGCCCACCCTCATTGGCGAGGTGCCGCTCTCGCTCGGGACTCGGCTTGCCTCGTCCCCACGACTAGGGCAGCGACTCCTGCGGACGATGTTCTACAACGTGGTGTCGTTGGGCGACGCGCGATGGCTCGTGACGTTCGGAAATCGGATAGGGATTCTCTCGCCGGCTGGATGGACGGAGATCGTCCTACCGCGGCCCAGTCGCGTTCTTCGCGGAGGGATCGCCGTTTCGCCGAGTGGGACCGTGTGGTTCGGAGAGTATTGGGACAACGTCGATCGGGGCCCAATGAGCATCTATCGGTGGGATGCCGGCGCGACGCGCGCCGAGGTCGCCCATGTCTTCGAGCGTGGCTCGATCTATCATGTCCATGGCGTGTCGTGGGACCCGTACCGGCGAGCCATGGTCTGTCTGACAGGAGACCGCACCGGAGAATGTCGAATGCTCCTCACTCGAGACGAGTTCGCGACTTTTGAGGTCATCGGCGCCGGCTCCGAAGATTGGAGAGCAGTTTCTGTGGTTTCAGTGCCGGATGGTTGGCTCTATGGCACCGACGCGGAGTTCGAGACGAATGTCATTGCCCACGTCGACGCGAAGACGGGCTATCGAACCGTCCTCAAGCATGTAGAGGGTCCAGTTTACTACAGCCGGCGTTGGGGGCCGGATGGCGTGTTCGGGGTCACAGCGGAGCGATGCGCCATCATGCCGCATCCGGAAGCTGTGCTCTTGCTCGTTGAGGCCGGCGGCGTGCGGCCCTTAGTGCGCTTCGAGAAGGACCTGGGCAGGTCGCGGCTGGCGTGGCGTCTCTTCATGCCCGGCACCCTGAACTTCGCGGGCGGGCCCGGGCACGATCAATACTGCTTCGTCTCGGGGGTCGCGCTTCGGGGGCTGGATGCGCAGGTGCTCGTCCTCAGCCGCTCATAGTGTGCTGATCTGCGGCCAGTAGTATGGGTACGACGACGAGGCACCGTGGCCCATGAAGAGTGCATACAGCCGGTCGGCGCGGAGATGGTGGAGCTGCACGTCGCCGAGAGCGCCCTCCGACAGCACGCCGGCACGGCGAAGATCGCGGCGTACGCGCTCTTCCGCGTACCCGAATGAAAATCGAGGGACGCGCTCCCAAACGCGCTCTCGCCTCACCCCATCGTCCAGCACAACGTCATAGTGCCGCGGGCGCCAGAAGTCACGAATGGGCCAGTCGTCGAAACGCGCATCCTCCGGGGCGTGGATGATGGTGGCAAAGTCCACGAGCGGTACGCCCAGTGAAATGACGTGCCCACGGTCCACCACGAGGCGTCCGTAGGGTGAGTCCGGGCCGTGGGCTAGCCCTCGACCGTCTTCCAGATTTCGGGTGGTGAACCACTCCGCCTTGGGACCCTGGACGGCAACGGTCTGAGTGGGGAAGCGCGACCGCAGCGTTCCTGGCTGATTCCGGAAGATCTCGCTCAGCAGTCCAGACTTGGACGGGGTGTTCGACGGGTCGAACCGCCAGATCTGCGATCCGTCATTCTGCTCCGAGAAGTATTCAGGCTCGCCGTCGTATTTCGGAAAGGTGGGCATCAGCAGGGTGCCCGAGACGCCGACTGCCAAGCGCAAAAGGCTTAGGATGCTGGCGGCGACGGCCGGTCCGCCCTCGACGTGTGCCCCGCCACCCAGGACGTCGTCGACCAACCGAATCTTGCTCAGGCCCGCATGCACCATGAGCGTCTCGCCCTCCCGGATCCCGACCTGTGTGAGGCGGGCGATCAGCTGCGACGCCATGACCGTCCGAGGACCGATCGGCCGGGCGCGCCGCGCACGCCAGCTGCGCGCCGCGCGGGATCGGAAGTAGACCTGCCGGACGCACTGCTCCGCCACCGTCAGAGCAAAGTTCATCATCGAGAGGATACGGGCCTGCTTGACGTTTGAGCCATCGGGCAAAATCTACTCCTGTTTCGAGAGGAGAAGCACGTCATCCATCGTGACGCCGGACCTCGCGTTCGCGCAAAAGTGGCGGCGATGGAATATTGTATCCGATCGGCGCCAATGTGCGCGTTCTTTTCCCCTCACCGAACCTCTGATGGCGGACGTGGTACCGGTCGGCGCAAGCGGCGACGCACGCGCCTCCCTCGACTCCCAGGCATCCGCGAGCGACGTGCCGACTCTCTATTTCATTTGCGTGAACTACAACGGCGCAGCGTTCGTGAAGCTATGGCTGGAGAGCATACGAGCTCAGCAGTTGGCTGATCTCCGTGTCCAGACGCGGTGCGTGGTTGTCGACAGTGCGTCCGCAGGTGACGACTACGAGATGCTCCAGGCCGTCTGCTCCGCGGAGGCCGGCACGATCGTCGTCAGATTTGAGGAGAACGTCGGGTATTTCGGAGGGCTGAATCTTGGACTGGCGGCGATCTCTCCGACGGAGCGGGACTGGGTCGTGGTCGGAAACAACGACCTCACGTTTGCCCCCACGTTCGCGAGTCAGCTCGTGTCTGGACGCTACGACCCGGATGTCCTCGTGGTCGCGCCGGATGTGCTGACGGCCGACGGCGTTCACCAGAACCCACACGTCCTTCGCCGGACCAACTGGCTCCGCCGGCTGAAGTTCGACATTTATTTCTCCCACTATCTCGTGGGCACCGCTATCCGGTGGCTCGCCCGCCGATCGCCGGCGCGCGCGCGCCGCGGACAAGCTGCGGGTGGGAGTGGGGAAATCAGCATGGGAGTCGGGGCGTGCTATGTTCTGCTGCCCGCGTTCTTTCAGCGATGCGGCACGCTCTACTTTCCGTGGTTCCTGTTCGGTGAGGAGGCGTGTCTCGCATGGCAGGTACGGGACGCCGGCGGGGTCACCTGGTACGATCCTCGCCTCCTTGTCCTGCATGCGGAGAGCGCGAGCTCCTCGAAACTGTCGAGTCGTATTGCCTATGAACATGGGCGCGAGGCGTATTGGGGCTATCGGGCTCTCCTGTAGGGTCATCTTTCCCGATTGCTCGCCGTGGCCGTCGCGGGGAGCGGTGATTTCTTTCACGCGATAGGCGCCTCTCATGGCATCGTTCGAAGCCTTTGCCGTTGGACAGTCACGTTCGAGGTCGATGCTCATAACCGAACAGCGGATTGCGGCGTTCGCGGAAGTGAGTGGGGACGCGAACCCCATTCATCTGGATGCGTCCTTTGCCGCAAAGACGATGTTTCAAGAGCGGATCGCCCACGGAATGCTACTGGCTTCATTCATCTCCGCTGTCTTGGGCAATGAATTGCCGGGGCTTGGCACGATATATTTGTCGCAGACCCTTCGCTTTACGAGGCCAGCACACATCGGCGACACGATTACTGCAAAGGTGACGATCACCTCGCTACGGCCGGACAAACGGTTGGTGGAGCTCGAGACTGAGTGCACGAACCAGAACGGGGAGATCGTCCTCTCCGGTGTGGCGCTCACCAAGTATCCGGCGTAGTCACGTTCGCGTCGGAGTGAGGGCGCGACGTCTCCTTCACCTCGGATGCGATCCCGCGCTGGTCCCGGTGGCGCTGCGGATCGATCGGCGGTGCGCCGCGAGTCCGCCCCGACCCTCAGGCTGCATTTCATCTCAGAGAGGACGTTGCCTTGATCCCGAGCTACCCGTGTCGCCGTAGAGGACGCGACTGCGCACATCCAGCCGCTCATCCCACGGATTTCGCATGATTCTCGTCACCGGCGGTGCAGGGTTCATCGGAAGCAACTTCGTCCATCTCTGGCTTGCCGATCACGGGGAACCGGTCGTCACCTTGGACAAGCTGACGTATGCCGGGAACCTCTCCAACCTCGCCGCGCTGGAGGACGATGGACGGCATCATTTCGTGCAGGGCGACATCGGCGACCGGGACCTAGTTGAGCGCCTGTTGCACGAGCACCGTCCGCGTGTGGTCTTCAACTTCGCCGCCGAGTCGCACGTCGACAGGTCGATCTCCGGCCCGGGAGCGTTCATTCAGACGAACGTCGTGGGAACCTTCAACCTGCTCGAGGCCGTGCGCGCCTATTGGGCCGAACTGCCCGGCGAGGACCGGCGCGCCTTTCGGTTCCTGCACGTGTCAACCGATGAGGTGTATGGCACACTGGGCCCCGCGGACGCCCCGTTCGCCGAGACGAATGCCTACGAGCCCAACTCACCATACGCCGCCAGCAAAGCCGCCAGCGATCATCTCGTGCGCGCCTGGCGACACACGTACGGCTTGCCGATGCTCACGACCAACTGCAGCAACAACTACGGGCCTTTTCACTTTCCGGAGAAGCTCATCCCGCTGGTGATCCACAATGCACTCGCCGGCACGCCGCTTCCGATCTACGGCGACGGTTTGCAGGTTCGAGACTGGTTGTACGTCGAGGATCATTGCCGCGCGCTGATGCGTGTGGCGGAGGCAGGCGCGCCAGGCGAGACGTACAACATCGGCGGATGGAACGAGCAGACGAACCTCGACGTGGTGCGAGCCATTTGCCGGACGCTCGATGAGATGCGGCCTCGCACCGATGGAGGGTCGTACGCGGAGCAGATCACCTTCGTTCGCGACCGTCCTGGCCATGACCGCCGGTACGCCATCGACGCACAGAAGATCGAGCGCGAGCTCGGGTGGCGGCCGCGCGAGACGTTCGCCAGCGGCATTCGGAGGACGGTGCGGTGGTACCTCGACAATCAGCAGTGGGTGGACGGGGTGACGAGTGGCGCCTACCGGTCGTGGGTCGACCATCACTACGGTGGATAGCACCGCGCCCCGCATGCTCGTCTTCGGATCCAATGGGCAGGTTGGATCGGAGGTGTGCTCCCTGCTTTCCGCTCTCGGACCCCTCGTCTCCCTCGATCGGTCCAACGCGGATCTGTCGGATCCGGAGTCGTTACGTGCCCTCGTCCGACAGCACCGGCCAACGGTGATCATCAACGCAGCCGCCTATACGGCGGTGGACCGGGCGGAAGCAGAACCCGAGCTGGCCTTCACCGTCAATGCCATCTCGCCAGGGGTGTTGGCGGAAGAGGCGGAGGCCTGCGGCGCGTGTCTCGTGCACTATTCCACGGACTACGTGTTCGACGGAAGGAGCGCGAGACCGTATCGAGAGGACGACACTACGGATCCGCTGTCGGTGTATGGGCGAACCAAACGCGCGGGGGAGCAGGCCGTGGTGAGTGCATGCGCACGGCACGTGATCCTGCGAACCAGCTGGGTCGTCGGCGCGCACGGAAGCAACTTTCTGAAGACTGTCTTGCGGCTGGCGGCGGAGCGCGACAGCCTGCGCGTGGTGGCGGACCAGTTCGGAGCGCCGACGTCGGCGCGCTTGATCGCGCGCGTCACCGAACGTTTCGTCCAGCGACTCGCGCCGTTGCGCGGGGACCGCGTACCGTACGGCACTTATCACCTGGCGGCTGGAGGGGAGACCAGCTGGCATGCGTATGCGCAATACGCGATCGCGCGCGGGCATCAATCTGGCATTCGATTGAGGGCATCGGCCGCATCCGTCGCGCCGATCTCCACAAACGACTATCCTGTGGCGGCGAGGCGCCCAGCAAGCTCCCGCTTGGACACCGCCAAGCTCCGCGGCGCACTGCGCATGGACCTCCCCGAGTGGACGCAGTGTGTCGACGAGGTAATCGAAGAACTGACCTTTCTCATTACGTGATGACCACTCAACAGCGCCGCGGAATCATCCTGGCCGGCGGTTCCGGCACGAGGCTCTATCCCGTCACGCTGGCGGTCTCGAAGCAACTGATGCCGGTGTACGACAAACCGATGATCTACTATCCCCTCTCGACGCTGATGCTGGGGGGGGTCCGGGACGTGCTCGTCATCTCCACGCCGCAGGACACGCCGCGATTCGCTGAGCTGCTTGGCGACGGGAGCCAGTGGGGCATGAGCATCCAGTATGCCGTGCAGCCGAGCCCAGACGGCCTCGCGCAAGCATTCATCATCGGGCGTGACTTCGTGAGTGGCCATCCGAGTGCGTTGGTCCTCGGCGACAACATCTTCTATGGCCACGATTTCGTCCGCGTCCTTCAGAGCGCCCACTCCATGGAGACCGGGGCAACGGTCTTCGCCTATCACGTCCAGGATCCGGAACGATACGGCGTCGTCGAGTTCGACGAGCGGGGGCGAGCGCTCAGCCTCGCGGAGAAGCCGCGGCATCCCAAGTCCAACTACGCGATCACGGGCCTGTATTTTTACGACCATCAGGTGTGCGACATTGCGGACACCATTCAGCCCTCTCTTCGAGGCGAGCTGGAGATCACCGACGTCAACAGCATCTACCTCGAGCGCGGGCTGCTGCACGTAGAGACGCTGGGGCGCGGGTACGCGTGGCTCGACACCGGTACGCACGACAGCCTTCTCGAAGCCGCGAGCTTCATCGCGACGCTGCAAAAGCGGCAGGGCCTGATGGTCGCGTGCCCCGAAGAGATTGCGCTAGCACTGGGATGGATCGATTGTGCGCAGGTCGAGGCGTTGGCCTCGTCGTTGTCGAAGAACGACTATGGACGCTATCTCCGCGGACTCATCCGGTAGCCAACAATGCCGCCGACCGTCACCCCTACCGAGCTTCCGGGCGTCCTCGTGCTCGAGCCGCAGGTCTTCGCGGACGACCGCGGATTCTTTTACGAGAGCTTCAATGCGCGGGATTTCGAGGCGGCCACGGGTGTCAGGGATGCGTTCGTGCAGGACAACCACAGCCGCTCGCGCCGGGGGGTGCTGCGAGGGTTGCACTATCAGATCCAGCGGCCCCAGGGGAAGCTTGTTCGAGTTCTGTCCGGCGAGATCTTCGACGTGGCCGTGGACATGCGCCGGCCGTCACCCACCTTTGGTAGATGGGTTGGCCTGACGCTGTCCGCGGAAAACAAGCGGCAACTCTGGGTGCCGGCGGGGTTCGCGCACGGGTTCGTGGTGCTGAGCGACGTGGCGGAAGTACTCTATAAGACCACGGAATACCGGTACGCGGAGCATGAGCGGTCGCTTCTCTGGAGCGACCCCACGATCGGGATCCATTGGCCGGTCGCCGGCACGCCAACCCTGGCGTCAAAGGATGCGGCCGCCCGGTCGCTCGACGATGCTGACACGTACGATTAGGGGATGATGATCACCGACGTTACCCGTTCGATGCGTTGTGATGGGCGGTGGCCATGGCGCCCCAATCGTTCGCGAGGACCAGCGTAGCATGTGCGGCATTACGGGATATTTCGGCGAGTTCTCACCGGCATCGCTGCGCGGGGCGTCGTGTCTCATAGCGCACCGTGGTCCGGATGGCGAGGGAGAATATGTGGACGTCGAGGCGAAGGTCGGACTCGCGCACAGACGTCTCGCGATCATCGATCTCTCGCCCCTCGGCGCACAGCCCATGCAGAGCGCCGACGGGCGCGTTGTGCTGGTCTTCAACGGCGAGATCTACAACTACCGCGAGCTCAGGAACGAGCTGCAATCCAGGGGTGTATCGTTTCGCGGCCATTCTGATACGGAAGTCCTCCTGGCCCTGTATCTTGCCGACGGCACGGAGATGTTGCGTCGGCTGAACGGGATCTTCGCCTTCGCGCTGTGGGACGGGCGCGACGGGTCGCTGTTCGTGGCCCGCGATGGCATGGGGGTGAAGCCGCTCTACTACAGCCAGGGCGCGCGAGGATTCGCGTTCTCCAGCGAGACCAAGGGATTGCTCAAGCTGGTCCCCGAAGCGCGCGACCTCGACGTCGTCGCACTGCACCGCTACATGAGCTTTCTTTGGTCGCCCGGTGCCGCGACGCCGCTCCGGTCGGTGCGGAAGGTGCTGCCGGGCGAAGCGATGATCGTCCGTGGCGGACAGATTGCGAAACAGTGGATCTGGTATTCACTTCCTGCCGTTCGGGGCGTGCAATCGGACCTGAGCGAGGGTGAGGCCATAGCGGGAACGGTGGCGCACCTCCGCGCCGCCGTGCACCGCCAGCTCGTCGCCGACGTTCCCGTCGGCGCGTTTCTCTCGGGCGGCCTCGACTCGAGCGCAGTCGTGGCCTTCGCGCGCGAGCAGGCACCGGATATCCGGTGCTTCACGATCGAGACGACCGGGGGGCACGGAGACGGGTTCAGCGACGACCTCCCGTATGCGCAGCGCGTTGCAGCGCATCTCGGCGTCTCCCTCGACGTGGTGCGGGTGGACGCGGGGGACATGGCGGGCGACCTCGAAGGAATGGTGGGACAGCTCGATGAACCGCTCGCCGATCCTGCCCCACTGAACGTGCTGTACATCAGCCGGCTGGCGCGGGAGCAGGGCATCAAAGTCTTGTTGTCTGGCGCGGGCGGGGACGACCTCTTCACGGGTTATCGCAGACATCTGGCCGTACAGGCGGAGCGCTACTGGACTTGGTTGCCTCGGAGCGTACGAACCGGCCTGGAGCGCGGGTCGGCTCGACTGGACCAACGGAAGCCGATGTTCCGCCGAATGGCCAAGCTCTTCGACGGAGCGGGCCTGAGCGACGACGCTCGCCTGACGAACTACTTCCTCTGGACGAAGGAGTCCGTACTTCTGGGCCTCTACACGGATGAGTTTCGCGCCGAGCTGGCGGAGGCGAAGGCGATCACTCCAATGCTCGACTTCCTTGCGGCCATGCCGGTCCGGGGGGACCCACTGAATCGCATGCTGGCCCTCGAGCAGCGATTTTTCCTTGCCGACCACAATCTCACGTACACCGACAAGATGTCGATGGCGGTCGGCGTCGAGGCGCGGGTTCCCTTCCTGGACGCGGAGCTCGTCGAGTTCGCCGCACGCATCCCCGTCTCGTTCAAGCAGCGCGGCCGGGTGGGAAAGTGGGTGCTGAAGAAGGGGATGGAGCCCTATCTCCCGCGCGACGTCATCTACCGTCCGAAGTCTGGATTCGGCGCTCCGTTGCGCCACTGGATGCGACACGAGCTTCGCGCGTTGATGGGCAACGTGCTCTCGCCGGAGAGCCTGCGCCGCCGAGGATTGTTTGACCCGATCGCCGTCCAACGGCTTATCGACCAGAACCAGAGCGGAAAGGTCGACGCTGCCTATACACTGCTCTCCCTGATGTCGATCGAGATCTGGTGCCGCAAGTACGTGGATCAAGCCCCTGAGCTTTTACCGAGCCCGCAATCGTGAAGCAAATTCTGCAAAGCTTGAAAACTGGTGCGACCGAACTGGCTGAAGTGCCGGCTCCTGGTGTCAGTCGCGGCAACCTCCTCATTCACACGTCGCGAACGCTCATCTCCGCGGGTACCGAGCGCATGCTCGTCGATTTTGGCAAGGCTAACTTGCTCGACAAGGCGCGCCAGCAGCCTGACAAAGTGAAGATGGTGTTTGAGAAGGTTCGGACAGACGGTCTCGCTCCCACGCTGGAGTCCGTGAGGAACAAGCTCGACCAGCCGCTTCCACTCGGATACTGCAACGTTGGCGTCGTCGCCGAACTCGGCTCGGGCGTGACCGGCTTCGCTGTCGGTGATCGCGTCGCGTCGAACGGAAAGCACGCGGAAGTGGTATCCGTACCTTTGAATCTCTGCGCGAAAATCCCCGATAGCGTGTCCGAGGAGCAGGCCGCCTTCACAGTTCTGGGCGCCATCGCGCTACAGGGCATTCGGCTCGTACAGCCGACACTCGGAGAGGCCGTCGTCGTCACCGGGCTGGGGCTCATTGGCTTGATGGCCGTGCAGCTCCTTCGAGCGAACGGCTGCCGCGTGCTCGGCATCGACTTCGACCCCTCGAAGCTGGCACTGGCGCGCGCGTTCGGTGCGGACATTGTTGATCTCGGCTCGGGGCAGGATCCCGTTGCCGCAGCCCAGCGGTTCTCACGCGGACGCGGAGTCGATGCCGTACTCGTGACGGCAAGTACGCAGAGCAACGAGCCGATGCACCAGGCAGCGCTCATGTGCAGACAACGGGGCCGCGTCGTGCTGGTGGGGGTCGCCGGACTGAACCTATCGCGCGACGACTTCTACAAGAAGGAGCTCACCCTGCAGGTCTCCTCCTCGTACGGCCCGGGAAGGTATGACCCGAACTACGAGGAGAAGGGACAGGATTACCCAGTAGGTTTCGTGCGTTGGACGGAGCAACGGAATTTCGAGGCCGTGTTGGATATGATGGCGGATGGGCGACTGGATGTCCTGCCACTCATCTCGCACCGGCTTCCCGTGACGGAGGTCGACCGCGCGTATGGCCTCGTGACGGGTGCCGAACCGTCACTCGGCATCGTGCTGGAGTATCCCGAGTCCACGGCGATTCGCTCGCGAACGGTGACGCTCGACAACACTGCCGGCGCAGTGAGTCCCGTCATCACGGGCGATGGTGTGGCAGTGAGCTTCGTCGGGGCCGGAAACTACGCGACGGCGGTCCTCATCCCGGCCTTCAAGGCGGCGGGCGCCAGGCTTCGGACGGTTGCCTCGAATAGTGGCGTATCCGGACTGCATGCGGCCCGCAAATTTGGCTTTGCCGATACGACGACCGACTCACAATCCATCTTTGTTGATCGAGCGACAGACACCGTCGCCATCACGACGCGGCACGACAGTCATGCGCGGTTCGTGATGACGGCGCTCTCAGCTGGCAAGAATGTGTTTGTCGAGAAGCCGTTGTGCCTCACGCTGGCCGAACTTCGCGACATCGAAGCGTTCTACGCCGGGCTGAGTGGAGCTGGTCCCGCGCCGCGCCTGATGGTCGGCTTCAACCGTCGGTTTGCGCCGCAAGTGAAGAAGATGAAGAGTCTGCTCGCCGGAAGGCCGGGATCCAAGGCATTCGTCGTGACGGTAAATGCGGGTGCGATCCCCGCAGACCATTGGACGCAGGATGTCGACGTGGGCGGCGGTCGCATTGTCGGGGAAGGCTGCCACTTCATCGACTTGCTCCGGTTCTTGTCCGGGGCTCCGATCCAGGCGCACCGGCGATCGGCGATGAAGTCGGCGTCAGGAGACACCGCTACGATTCAACTCGAGTTCGGGGACGGATCCATCGGCACCGTGCACTATTTTGCCAATGGTACGAAGGCGTTTCCGAAGGAGCGTTTGGAAGTGTTCGCTGCGGGCGGGGTGCTCCAGCTGGACAATTTCCGGAAGCTCACCGGCTTCGGCTGGCCAGGCTTCAAGTCGATGAACCTCTGGCAACAGGACAAGGGACAACGCGCGTGCGTCGCGGCCTATGTGGCGGCCGTACGGGACGGTGCGCCGACGCCGATCCCGCTGGACGAGATATTCGAAGTGAGCCGCGTCTCGATTGAGCTTGCTAACCCGCAGTGACGAGAGTGTCGTCTACGCCTTTGTCGCTCGCGTCAGACACCTCGAGAACAAAGTGGCTCGCGCATGGTGCCGCGCCGTAGTGGAGCAGCAGCTGGAGCGTGGGCACCTCCACGCCGAAGTCGGGAAACCAGGCTGCCGAGGCGTTGATGGTATAGGGACAGCTGCACGAGAAACGGAGCGTGATCGATCCATCGGTGAGGAGCAGAGATTCGACGCTCTCGGTGATCGTGAATGTGGGATGAAGAAGTAGCCGTCCGGTCACCTGCTGTCCCTTTCCACCGACCACCTGGTCCTCGACCGCGACTCGTGTCGACGACACCGTGAATTGCCGCCGGTGTACCGGACCGCCCGCCATCCAGGCATACCCGTCGTGGCTACCCACGAGCCGGAGTTCTTCGGCGTCGACCTCGCACCGCTCCACGGTCGCGTGGGGCCTACGCCCGACGCGGAATGAGCTCCAGAACTCCGCCTGGTCTTGATCGTCTAAGGTCACGGTGTTGTGTGCCGCCGTGCTGCGTGACCGTGCACGACGAGGGCCGACCGCATATTCGAACACGCCGGTGTCTACGATGACGCGCTTTCCGTCCACCGTCCACTCGAAGGCCAGGACGTCCCCATGGCCGTGGGCGGGCAAATAGTCGGGACCGATCGGGCCGGCGTCGATTAAAACGAATGACCGATCGGTTCGTATCCCGTAGTAACCGGCGTCGCGTAGTACCGTCGTGGACGGTGGCGCTTCGCTCGCGACTGTGACCAGGCGGGCGTGCGCATCGAGGAGCTCGAACGGCAAATAGGACATGCGCAGCCCGCCGTCATTGAACAGGCTTACGAAGCCGTCGGGATGCGTCAACTGTCGCAGTGCACTGGCCATGCTCGCCATCGTGGGAATGAGTTTGGCGGCCATCACACTGTTCGTGGGCAGGACGCTGTAGCACTCGAGCACGTCCCCAAAGACCTGCGCGTGATAGGCGGCGCTGCGCTCGAAGTGCATCCCATCCGAGAGAATCTGCTCCTCCATCGCGGCGCGGAGCATCTTCTCGCCGACGGCAGTCCATTCATCGGCACGGGGACCCTCGAAGAACGCACCGGCCCAGAGCAGCGCCTTGATGTTCTTTATCAAGTGGTTGCCGCCGATGTCCGTCTCCAGATTCCGACGGAGGAACTCGATTTGCGCGATCAAGGAGTCGGAGACGCGTCGGCGGAAGTCTTCTGCAAGACGCGACCACCGCCGAGCGAGCTGCTGCATCAACACGACGCAACGGAGCGACAGCGTGTAGCTGCTCCAGCTGTCTCGCCAGTACCCAGGCTGGAAGGGCGGGTTGTTTGCGATCCAATCGTCGACGACGGCGATGAAGTGGGCGTCTGGAAGGCCCTCGCAATATTCTAGATAGTGCAGATGGAACTTCAGGAGCTGCGTCACGTCTCCCGTTTCGGCCGCGTGCCACTCCACGGGTGGTGCTAGAGCGATCTCGTGTCCGAGCAGGCGCGCATAGGCTGTTCCTTCGCGGAGCAGGACGAGGTGGTCACGTGGAGGCAGGATCGGAGCGGGTCGACGCTGCCTCACGCGCGGAAGGGGTACCGGCATCTGCTGCGTCACGCGCAGTGCAACGCGCGCCCTTCGGTCGATCGTCAGGCGGCAGCGCGCCGCGAGCTGATGCAGTCGGCTGTGCCAAAGTGTCCTGATCAGCCGGGCGATCCGATTGGACGCCTTCGGCGACATGCGCATTGAATCCTGCATTTGATGTCACAAAGTAGCGCATGCGACGGGTTACGACCAGCCGGAAAACTCATACGAGTCGTCGAATCGCTTATCATTAAGCGCGGCGAGCTGCGCTGCGCTTACCCATGAGCGCTCGCGTCCGAGCGGCGGCATGCGGCGTCCGTCGGCACGGACATTCAGCGTCCGCTTCGCCGCCAGTCTTCATCCGGATGGTCAAACATGGAAGTCGATGGGCGCCCGAGGCACGCGCGAACGTGAAGATTCTCGTTCTCAGCTTTTACTACCGCCCCGATCTCAGCGCGGGTTCGTTTCGGGCGACGCCGTTGGTCGAGGCGCTCGTGCGGAACATGCCCGTCGGTTCGACGATCGAGGTCGTTACCACCCTTCCGAACCGCTATCGTTCGTTCGAGGTGCGCGCGGAGGAGCGAGAGGTCGAGGGTATGGTGACGATCACACGCATCGCGCTGCCCCCCCATCGCAGCGGTATGCTCGACCAATCAAAGGCGTTCATCGCCTTCGCCCGGGGCGCCCGACGGGCCGTGAAGGGGCGCGACTATGATCTCGTGTTCGCGACCTCGAGCCGGTTGTTGACGGCGGCCCTCGGCGCGTGGATCGCTCGGTCCAAGGGGGCACGGCTCTTTCTTGACATCCGCGACATTTTCGTCGATACGATCAACGACGTCATGTCGAAGCGCCTGCTACTGGTGGCCAAGCCAGTCTTCGAACGGCTGGAACGGTGGACCATCGAGCAGGCGGACAAGGTGAATCTTGTCTCCGAGGGATTCGGACCGTACTTCAGCTCGCGCTATCCGGGGCAGTCCTTTTCGTTCTTCACCAACGGCATCGATGACGAGTTCATCCTGTCCGATTCGTCTCCTGTCGTCTCCTCCACGGATCATGACCCGCGCATGGTCGCGGTCTATGCTGGTAATATCGGCGAAGGACAGGGACTCCATGCCATCCTCCCACGCCTCGCTCGCCGCATGGCGGATCGGGTGCGCTTCCAGATCATCGGAGATGGGGGGCGTCTCCAGGAGCTGCGGAGAGCGCTGCTCGCAGCGGATGTCACGAATGTCGAGCTGCTGCCTCCGATGTCCCGACCCAGCCTGATCGCGCACTATCAGCGTGCCGACCTGCTCTTCCTGCACCTCAACGACTACGATGCGTTTCGGCGTGTGCTGCCGTCGAAGATCTTCGAATATGCGGCGTTGGGAAAACCCGTATGGGCGGGTGTCGGCGGCTATGCGGCGAGATTCATCGAGCACGAGGTGACCAATGCCGCGGTGTTTCACCCCTGCGACGCGGGCGACGCTGCTGCCGCGTTCGAGCGTCTCTCGATGGCGGATCACCCGCGGCCGGAGTTCGTCGAGAAGTATTCACGAGCCGGTATCAGCGCGCGGATGAGCCGGGAGATTCTCGAGGTGGGAAATGCAGCCCGATAGGGCCCGCGTCCTGGTCACGGGTGCGAGTGGCTTCGTGGCCGGTGCCGTTGTGCGCCGCGGCGCAATGGACGGGTCGCTTGCGATCCGAGCGGCGACACGACAGGACGGCGGCGCCTTTCCGTCTAACGTCGAGCGTGTGCTCGTGGACGCGCCTTTCGAGCAGCACGACTGGACCAGTGCTCTCGCTGACGTACACGTGGTTGTTCATGCTGCCGCGCGCGTGCACATCATGCGCGACTCCTCATCTGACGCATTGTCCGAGTTTCGGCGCATAAACGTAGAGGGCACGATGAATCTGGCGCGTCGAGCCGCGAAGGCGGGCGTGCGTCGCCTGGTATTTCTGAGCACGATCAAGGTGAATGGCGAACGGACGACACGAGAACGGCCATTCACACCAGACGACCTGCCAGCTCCCGTCGATCCATACGGGCTCTCCAAGCTCGAGGCAGAAATTGCGCTTCGCCAACTTGCCAGCGATTCTGGAATGGAGGTCGTGATCATTCGGCCGGTGCTGGTCTACGGCCCCGGCGTCAAAGGAAACTTTCGGTCATTGCTTCGCTGGGTGCGAAGAGGCATTCCCCTTCCGCTTGGCTCGATCGAGAATCGGCGCAGCTTGGTCGCGCTCGACAATCTGGTCGATCTCATCCTGTTGAGTGTGCGTCATCCAGCCGCCGCCAACCAAACCTTTCTCGTGAGCGATGGGAATGACGTTTCCACCACGGAGCTTCTCTACCGGCTGGCGGACGCCATGCATGTCTCCCCGCGTTTGTTCCCGGTCTCTGAGCGCGTGCTCTATTGGTTGGCCGCTCTCGTGCGGCGAAGCGGCGAAGCCGAACGAGTGATCGGCTCGCTGTGCGTGGACATCGCAAAGACGCGCGCGATGCTCGGGTGGACGCCGCCCCAGAAAATGGATGTCGCGCTCAGGCAGACTGTCGACGAGCTCGCGACCTTCTAGGCGCTGACGTTCTCGAGCGGTGCATGGCGCTCGGCCAGCACGAACAAAAGAGCCAACAACAGGTAGGCGCCCGCCAGGCACGGGACCAGCAGCGATGTCCAACGCGTCGCGACCATTCCGACGGCGTCCAGCAGCAGCGTAACTCCTGCCGCTGCAATCGTAACCGGCCGATGACTGCCCCATGCGCGTGCGAGACGCTGGTACGCGTGCTTGCGGTGGGCCTCGTAGATGCGATCTCCACGCGCCATGCGCCGGATGAGTGTCACCGTGGCATCGACGACGAATACTCCCGCGACGATCGCGAAGACGATAAGCGGGACCGCTCCATGCCTCTCCGACGCTACGGCGAGACCCGCAATCAGATAGCCGATCGCGCCACTTCCAACGTCACCCATGAAGATCTTCGCGGGCGGCCAGTTCCACGCGAGAAAGCCCGCACACGATGCGGCAAGAATGAGAGCCACGGTCCCAAGGGACTGATCGCCGGTCCAGAAGAGGGACGAGGCGACGCCAAGAGCGATCAGGACGGCCTGCGAAGCCGCGAGGCCATCGATCCCGTCCATGAAATTGAAGAGATTGATGCTCCAGACGATTCCAATGGTGCCCAGCACGTAACCGGCGATACCGAGCGGTAGCGATGTACTCCCGATACGGAGAAACGGGATTCCGCCATACATCCACAGTGTCCATATCGCGACGCCGGCATGCACACCGAAGCGCGCCCGCGCAGGAAGGCCTCGCTGGTCATCGATCCACCCAATGACGGCAAGTGCAACAATCCCGAGTCCCAGTGTCAGCGCGTCGTGCTTACTCACCACGCCCATGCCAGAGCCGACGAGCAAGGCGGTTATGATGGTAGCCATGATTGCGAGCCCGCCTCCGCGAGGCGTCGGAGCAACGTGCGAGCTCCGCTCGTTGGGGTGATCCAGCACGTTGTTGGTGAGCGCATACCGACGAACGATGCCGGTGAGAGCGACGCTGGCCGCTGCGCACCCGATCGCGAGCGTGAGCGCCGCGACCATCTACTCCGACGACCGCTCGAGGAGGGCGGCCAGAACCTCGCCTGCCGACACGGTTGCCGCGCCGAGCTTCCCAACTTCGATTCCGGCGGCAACGTTCGCGATCGCGGCGGCTTCCTCAGCCGTGGCGCCAGCGGCGAGCATGCTCGCGAGATAGGCCGTCACGGTATCACCCGCTCCGACCACGTCGTAGACCTGGCGAGCGTGCGTCGGAACTCGTGCAATCTCACCGTCACGAGAGAACAACGCCATGCCTCGTTCGCCGAGAGTGAGGAGCACATACTGCACCTGCAGCCGCTCGACCATGGCGGGCAGCGTGTCCGGATGATCGATGTCGATCCCCGCGCCCATTGCGGCGCCAAGCTCCCGCACGTTCGGCTTGAAGATCGTTGCGCCCTCGTACGCAAAAAAATTCCTAAACTTGGGATCGACGACGATGGGAATTCCTTGTCGATTCGCCTGATCGATGGCAAAGCGAATCACTGCCGAGGACAATACACCCTTGTCGTAGTCCTCGAGGATCACACCATCCGCCCGGCTGATGATTTCAGAGATCGCTCCGATGATTCGCTGCACATCGCGTTCGGGAAGGACATCGTCCTCCTCCTCATCGATACGAGCGAGCTGCTGCGACCGCGCCACGATGCGCGTCTTCGTCGTCGTGATGCGGTCGACGACGACGAGGCCCTCGGACCCGATGTGCGACGCGGCCACCAACTCGCGAAGCGTCGCTCCGCCGACGTCGGAGCCGACGGCCGCGACAAGGTCGCAACGAGACCCCAACGCGACGACGTTCTGCGCGACGTTCGCTGCACCGCCGAGTGCGTTCTTGCGACCGCGAATACGAACCACCGGGACCGGCGCCTCCGGTGAGATGCGGTCCACGTCTCCGGTGAGGTAGACGTCGAGCATAGCGTCGCCGATGACGATGATGCGCTTGTCGCGCGCACCATTCAGGAGTTGGGCCGCGCGATCGCGAGATAAGGAGGGGGGCATGAGGGGGGCAACCTAGGTCCCCGCCTGGATGAGGTCAACGGGGCCCGAGGAGTCGATCTCTGATCGCGTGTACGGACGCACCTCCGTACGTGCGACAGGTCCTTGCCCTCACGAAAGTCGCTGCTAGGCGCACGCTGCTCGGGCTTCATTCGCGCCGACAACGCCCGCACCAGCACTGCGCTGAGAACGCCATCGGAGGCGACGTGTATGAATGTGCGGCCAAGAACAAGCGGGTTGCCGTGAAGGCCCCGCCGCTGACAGCTCCCACGCAGTCTGCCGTCCCGAAGCAATTGGCGGCCAGCTGTCCCGATTCTAGGTCCAGCAGTACGGCGTCTCCGATGATTGTGCGCGCTCGGCGATGCCGTGACGCCAACGCCGTTTGCCAGGCGATCTTCCCCATCAGGATGCACAGGGCCGTCAGGTTCGAGCCAATGGGCGACGAGACGACCAGCAGTTCCCCAGTCGTACCTGCGGTTCCGCGACACAGCCTGCGACGACCAGATCTGAGTCATCCAACGGACCGCACCATCAGACTGGACGAGGCTCGTGGTGTACCGCCGCCAGAAGAAGCGATGCCGCTCCGCCCCCGGCGGCATCAACGCCCACGTCGACGAGTTGCCGAACGGCGGTGAGGAATGGCGCATCACGACAGCTTAGGCTCGGCCCTCCCAGCATGTCCCAGTGATGAAGACGGCATCGTCCCCCAACGCAACCCATTGTCGGGCTCGACATCGCCGCCGCCGTGTTGATGCAGGCGGTAGAGCTCGATTTGAGGTCAAGGTAGGTCGCATGGGAATGGGTCCTCAACCAAACGGCCGGGCCCGGCACACCCCTTGCCTATACTTCGGCATCCCGTTCGGCTCTCCGCGCACCCGCCCCCACCCGCTTGCCGCCCCTGACCGACCGCCTCGCCAACGCCACCAAGGCCAAGCTCCACACCGTCCAGGAGTACTTCTCCCTGGCGGGGCGCGCCATCGGATTCATCTTCGCCCGGCCGTTCTACACCCAGGATTTCATCCAGCAGATGGACGAGATCGGGGT
>JAQBPV010000435.1 GCA_028287345.1 Gemmatimonadota bacterium | reverse complement strand
TCATCGCGATGGCGTATGTCGATGGTGAGACGCTCGCTGAACGTGCGCGACGTACTGGCCCGCTTCCACCGCACGAAGTCGCGCGCATCCTCCGCGAGGTGGCGTGGGCCTTGGCATACGCCCATGGCCGAGGCATCGTGCATCGCGACATCAAGCCGGAAAACGTGCTCGTCGAGCGCGGAAGTGGCCGCGCCCTCGTCACTGACTTTGGTATCGCACAAGCGCGAAGCGTTCCGGGCGCGAACACTCGACTCACGCTCGAGGGACAGCTGCTTGGCACCGCCGCGTTCATGAGCCCGGAGCAGAGCGCCGGCGAACCGCTCGACGGGCGAAGCGATCTATACGCGCTCGGCGGAGTGGGTTACTTCGCGCTCACCGGCCGCCCACCCTTCGAGGCGCCGACGCTCGAGGCCATGCTCGTCGCGCGCTACACGCGTGATGCGCCACCCGTCGCACTTACGCGGCCCGACACACCACACGCGCTCGCGACGACGATCGACCGTTGCCTCGCACGTGAACCGCACGATCGCTACATCTCCGCCGAGGCCGTCGCCGACGCCCTGGCGGAATCCACTGGCGTTGGCGGCGCGCGGGATATCGCGCTGCCAGTGCGCAGTTTCCTCCGCGCAGCAGAGCAGGGTGTCTGGCTCGCCACGCTCGTCGTGCTGTTCACGCTGATCTATGGCCTTCCCGCGACGCGAAGTCTCCTGCCGCTGCTCGCGGGTATCGTCTTCGGATTCGCCATTCTTTCGATCGACCTCGTGCGCCGCGCGCGCGAGCTCCAGGCCGAGGGTTTCGGCGCCGCCGACGTGCGCCGCGGGTTCGAGGTCGAACGGCAGTCGCACGCAGAGGAACTGCGACAACTCTTCGATGCGCGGCGCACGGCGGCTCGGCGCAGGACTCGGCGGCGCGCGTGGACGACCTTCGGCGTCGGACTCGTGGTCAGGGTGGCGCTTCAGTTCGTCGTGATGAGATTGACGCGGACGTCGCCAGCCATGTCGGTGGTCTTCGTCGCGATGATCCTCGCGGATATCACGAACACCGTGAGCCTTGTGATCGCCCTGAGTACCTCACCGCGTACCGAGCGCCGGGGGTTCCGTCTCGCCGCGTGGCTGTGGCAGAGCAGGTTCGCCGCCGCCTTCTTTCGCGTTGCCGCGATCGGACAAGGACGATCCGACGTGCGACCGCCGGCCGCGAGCGGAAGGTCGTCCGAATCGCGCCTGGCCGACCTCGCGCCGCTAGCGGTCGTGTCTCGGTTTCCCGAACTTCCGGGAATGCTTCGCCAGCTCGAAGGATCGCAGATGGCAATGCGCTTGCGTGAGTTCGAAATCACTCGCGCGCTGGCCGACGCTGACGGTGCGTATGCACGATCTGACCGCTCCGGCGACATCACACCCGTCAATGCGCTCGAAAATCGCCGTGGCGCATTGCTCGCCGAGATGCGCGACTCGCTCGACGCAACACGAACGCGCCGCACGACCATCACCGCGGCGCTCGAGAACGTCCGCATTCAACTCCTCAGGATCAGGGCCGGCATCGGCACAGCAGACGACATGCGCGAGGAAGTCGCCACACTGAGCGCGCTGGTCGAGAGTGATGTCGAGACGTCCCCATCTCCAATCGCATCTGCAAAGTTCTGATCGAGACTCTCCAACCCAACACGCCATGACTACGCGCTCGGCGTTCCGCCTGATCGTCTCTACGGCCATGCTCCTGTGCACGACCGCTGCCGTCTCACTCGCGCAGCGGAGCCAGCCCCGAATTCTCGTCTTCTCGAAGACGGCCGGGTTCCGTCATACGTCCATCGAGCCCGGCATCGCCGCGGTGAAGAAGCTGGCGAAGGAGAACGGATTCTCCGTCGATGCGACGGAAGACGCGACTGCGTTCAACGACGAGAATCTCAAGCAGTATCAGGCCGTCATGTTCCTGAGCACCACCGGCGACGTCCTCGACGCGGAGCAGCAGGACGCCTTCGAGCGCTACATCCAGGCGGGCGGCGGTTGGGTCGGTGTCCACTCGGCGACCGATACGGAGTACGACTGGCCGTGGTATGGCCGGCTCGCAGGGGCGTACTTCACGAGCCATCCGCTGAATCCCAACGTGCGCAAGGCGACGTTCCGCGTCCTCGACAAGAGTCATCCTTCCACCACCGGCCTGCCCGACAAGTGGGAGCGCGAGGACGAGTTCTACAACTTCAAGTCGATCTCGCCCGACATCCATGTCCTCATCGACATCGATGAGAAGACTTATCAGGGCGGAACGAACGGCGATCATCACCCGATGAGCTGGTACCACGACTTCAACGGTGGGCGCGCGTTCTACACCAACATGGGCCACACCGACGCGACCTTCACCGAGGCGCCGTTCCTCAAGCACCTCCTCGGCGGACTTCGCTACGCGATAGGCACGGGAAAGTTGGACTACAGCAAGGCGCGGCCAGAAGAGAATCGCTTCACCAAGGTCATCCTCGCCGAAGCGTTGAACGAGCCGGTGGAGTTGGCCGTATTGCCGCACGAGCGCGTGCTGTTCGTCGAGCGGCATGGCGCAGTGAAGCTGTACACGCCGTCGAACAAGCGTGTGACGACGATCGCGACGATCAAGGTGAGCACGAAGTACGCTGACAGCAGTGAGGCCGAGGACGGACTGTTGGGCCTCGCGGCGGATCCTGGTGTTGCGAGGAACGGCTGGGTCTACATGTACTACTCGCCCAGCGGTCCAGCGGCGAAGAACGTGCTTTCACGATTCACGATGAAGGGCGACTCGCTCGACCTCTCGTCCGAGAAGGTCATGCTCGAGATTCCCGTCCAGCGAAACCAGTGCTGTCACACGGGCGGCTCGATCGCATTCGATCGACAGGGAAATCTGTTCCTCTCGACGGGAGACAACACGAGTCCGCGCGCGACTGGCTATGCGCCGATCGATGAGCGTCCGGATCGCTCACCATGGGATGCGCAGAAGTCGTCGGCCAACACGAACGATCTGCGCGGCAAGATCGTCCGCATCCACCCGCAGCCGGATGGCACGTACACGATCCCCGCTGGCAACCTATTCGCCGCAGGCATGCCGAAGACTCGCCCGGAGATCTACACGATGGGTCACCGCAATCCATATCGGATCGCGGTGGATCAGCACACAGGCTTTCTCTATTGGGGAGACGTCGGTCCCGATGCAACGCGCGACTCCGTTGACCGCGGACCCGCCGGCCACGACGAGATCGGTCAGGCGCGCCGTGCGGGCAACTTCGGCTGGCCATATTTCGTCGCCGACAACAAGGCGTACTACGATGTCGACTTCGCGACCATGACGGCGCACGGTTTGTTCGACGCTGCGCACCCGGTGAACGAGTCGCCGAACAACACGGGCATGCGTGATCTGCCACCGGCGGAAAAGGCGTTCATCTGGTATCCCGCCGGACCGTCGGCCGAGTTCCCGATCGTCGGCACGGGAGGCCGCACGGCGATGGCCGGCCCGGTCTACTATCGCGGCGACTTCAGGAGCGCGGCGCGCGCCTTCCCACAGTACTACGACGGAAAGCTCCTCACCTACGAGTGGATGCGCGGCTGGATCATGGCCGTCACGATGAATGCGAACGGCGATCTGGCGTCGATGGAGCGCTTCATGCCGAGCACGAAGTTCAGCAATCCGATGGACATGGAGTTCGCGCCCAACGGCGATCTCTACCTGCTCGAGTATGGAACGCGGTGGTTCCAGGGGAATGACGACGCGCGCCTCGTGCGACTGGAGTACAACGCCGGAAATCGCGCACCGGTGGTCCTCGCCGCAGTGGACAAGTCGGCGGGTCCGACGCCGATGCGCGTCGCACTTTCGTCGACAGGCACCGCAGACGCGGACGGCGATGCGATCCGCTATCAGTGGACGATCAAGCGCAGCAACGGCACCGTGCTGCGCACGTTGTCGGAGCCCAACCCATCGCTCACGCTCGACCAGCCTGGCGAATACACCGCAACACTCACGGCGACGGATCCGCAGGGCGCGCGCGGCTCAGCGCAGGTGAAGATCGTTGCCGGCAACGAGCCGCCTGTGGTGGCTATCGACGTCACGGGCAACCGAACGTTCTTCTTCCCCGGCGCGCCGATCAGCTACGCGGTTCGCGTTACGGATCGCGAAGACGGTTCGCTCGAGAGTGGACGCATTCCAGCGGACCGCGTGACCGTGAGCGCCACGTACCTGAAGGATGGCGTCCCGAAAATGACGGCGGCGTCGGGCCATCAGTTTGGTGCGGCGCCCGTGGCGTACGCGGAGGGCAAGCGGCTCATCGAGGCAGGCACGTGTCTCTCCTGTCACCAGCTGAACGCAAAGTCGATCGGGCCAGCGTATTCGGCAGTCGCTGACAAGTATCGCAGCGACGCCACCGCAGCAGCGCGACTCGCCACGAAGATCCGTGAAGGTGGATCAGGTGTCTGGGGTCAGGTGACGATGCCGCCGCATCCGCAGCTCACGCTGGCGCAAACAACACAGATGACGGCGTACATCCTCAGCCTCGGCGCCGCGCCGAAGACGCCATCGCTCCCCGTGAGCGGCACATACACACCCGACATGGCGAAGGACAGCGCGATGAAAGGCGCCGTCATGCTGCGCGCGTCGTATATCGATCAAGGCGGCAAGGGACTTCCCGGCGCCGGCGCTGAGCAGACGGTGGTGCTCCGTGTCCCGACCCTCGTGGTCGCGAGCGGCGAGGTCTCGGATGGCGTCACCAAGTTCAGCGGACCGACGGTGCCCGTCGAGATCACGATTGGCGCGAAGTCGGGCGCGTACGTCGGATTCAAGGGAATCGACCTGACGGGAATCTCCGACGTGGTGTTTTCCGCGAGCGCACCGGTGCAATACCTCAGCAGCGTGGGTGGAAAGGTCGAGGTCAGGCTCGACAAGCCGACTGGCCCGTTGCTCGGCGAGACGTCGGTGATTGCGCCGGCGGCTGAGATGAGTGGGCCACCGACGATGCTTCGCGCTGCGCTGCAGCCGACGTCCGGTGTGCACGATGTCTACTTCGTGTTCCGGAATGCGGATGCGAAGGAAGGGCAGAATCTCTTCATTCTCACGACGGCGACATTCGGGAATGCGCCGCGCTGAGGTCGTTCTCTTGCCACGAACAGAAAACCGAAGGGAACGGATTGAACGGATCTGACTGACAACTGCCGGAGCAGATCTCGGGCCGATCGCTACACGCGAAGCCGCGAGTGTCCGCGACGACTGAAGAAATTTGGTTCTTATGTTGAGAGGGCCAGTCCCCGCACGCGGAGACTGGCCCTCTCTCGGAACAGATCAGGCATTT
Organism: Gemmatimonadota bacterium; assembly: GCA_028287345.1. GTDB lineage: Bacteria > Gemmatimonadota > Gemmatimonadetes > Gemmatimonadales > Gemmatimonadaceae > AG11. The sequence continues at coordinate 4,892 of JAQBPV010000435.1, read as the reverse complement.
ATCCGTCAGATCCGTCGAATCCGCTCCCGTCGGTTAGCCGAGCGGCGGCGCACCCGCATCCTGATTGACGGAGATCCGTCTCAGTAGGCCACGCCGAATCTCTGGCCCACGTGCTGCGGCTTCTCCAGCTCGTCGAGTACCGCGACTGCGTAGTCCTCGAACGTGATGAAGCTCTTGCCATTGTCGTCCACCAACAACTGATCACCAGTCGTGCGGTACTCGCCCGTCCGCCTGCCTGGCGCGATCTCGGCCGCGGGACTCAGGTAGGTCCACTCCAATCCGTCCGCCTCACCGCGCCAGATCTTCAGCGCATCTCGGCCTTCCTCTGCTTCGGCCTTGTAGGCGTCGGGGAAGTCCGGCAGGTCGGCGAGTGCTTTCCCGGGCGCCACTTCCAGGCTGCTCGCGCCGCCGACGTACAGCACGCGCTTTACTCCCGCCTTTCGCAGTCCAGCAATGAGCGCCCGTGAGTTGTCGGCGAGCGACGGCGCTGACATGCCGCGCGCATTCGGCCGCGGCGAGATTGCGCTCACGATTGCATCGGCATCGCGCACGATCTCTGCGACGCTGTCAGGGTTGGTCGCATCGCCTTTCACGAGCGTGATGCGCGCGTCCGGAGATTGCACGGCGGATGGATCGCGAACCACACCCACGACGTCATGACCGCGCCGCAACGCCTCGGCGGCGACCTGCCGACCCACATTTCCGGTGGCTCCGAATATGACGATCTTCATGTCCGTATCTCCTTTCTAGCGATATGTGTAACTGGAGTGGTGGCAAATAGCGTGAAGTAGAACTCAGCCGGCGCGGGTACCGGCCTTTCGGCGGTGCTCGCGACGACTCACGTCGCCCGCAAGGTCGGCGATTGTCGTATTGGCCAACTCGTCTCGCAGCGCTTTCTCGGCGTCGTGGATCCTGGTCTCGAGCACTGCCTGAATGTTTCGCCCGACCGGACACTTCGGGTTGGGCGCCGGATGCATCGGGATCACGTCGCGGCCTTCGTCCACGGCACGATAGACGTCGAGCAGTGTGATGGTGTCCGCCGAGCGAGCGAGAAGTGCTCCTCCGCCGGTGCCCATCTGCGACATGGTGAACCCCTCCTGCGCCAACTGCGAAAGCAGGCGGCGGATGAGCGACGGATTCGTGTTCACGCTGCCGGCGATCATCTCGGACGTGGCCGGCGCGCCCTTCTGCGCGTGTAGCAGGGTGAGGATGTGGACGGCGACGGCGAAGCGAGTGTTCATAGTGTGTATCTAATCTAGTAACAGTCGTCGTGCTGTCAACCCGACCGGTGACGGCCCCTACGGTTCGTCGCACGAATGCCACCGTCCAGATGGCTCCCTCATTGCACTCACAGGAAAGCACAAGGACAACAACTTCGACATCTTCACCATTCGACCGACGGCACCGATCTCAGCCGGCCCACCACGACGCCTGCCAACGAAGCACACGCTGTGGACCGCCCACAGCGAGTAGCTGACGTGGAACAGCGGGATCCATCGCTTCAAGGATGAAGCGGCGCTCTACGACAACACTTTTCAACCATATATCTTCATGATGAAGGCAGACGGCACCGATCAGCGCCAATTGACGGACAGCCCGTGGGAAGACGGCATGCCTCGTTTCGTGTCGAAGCCAGCGCGTCAATAGATGAGACTTGCATGGAGAAGAGCATGGGGCGACGCGAACCTCAGCGCACTGCTCGCCGTGCAGGCCTTTACCCAGTTCGTCGCCATCCCGCTCGCCGCCAGGCATCAGGCCGGCCACACGCTCTTCGACATCGGCAATCTCGTCTTCGCCGTCCTGTGCGCCCTGACGCTCACAAAGCGCCACGCGCTGCAGGGCGCGCTGGTCGTCGGGCTGCTTGCCGTCGCCGCGGGGGCGCCATTGCTGGACAGGATCGACGCGACGCTGGGCTTCGGACCCGAAGCGCCACATGTGACGATCGCGCTCCTCGTGTTCGCGTTCAACGTATTGGTCACCGCGCTCCTGACGCGTCGCATCTTCGGTCCGGGAGATGTCACCGGCCATCGCGTGCAGGGCGCCGTGCTCGTGTACCTCAACGTGGCCGCGCTCTTTGCAATTGCCTACGATCTGCTGGAGCTGCACTCGTCAGGAGCTATCCGGTTGAGCGCTGGTGGCGGAATTCCGCTGGCTGCTGGAGCGAGGACGGCTGAGCTCTGGTACTACAGCCTCACGACGATCACCACCACCGGCTTCGGCGACTTCGTACCGATCCATCCACTGGCGCGCAGCCTCACGAACCTCGAGGCGGTGTTCGGCCAGCTCTTTCCCGCGACACTGCTCGCTCGTCTCGTGTCGTTGCACCTGGTCCACAGCCAACGCAAGAACCACGACGACCCGGAGATGAAGGAATGAGTGCAATGTCAACGAGGGCGGCCCGCGGCATCTTCGCGCTGGTCGTCATGAGCCTGCCCATCGCAGCCACGACGGCGCAGACGCCGACCGTTCGCATCGTCCGCAACGCCAACGCCTTCCTCTCGACGCTCAACGACGCGCAGAAGCAGCGCGTCCTCTTCAACTTCGACGACGACGCACAGCGCGTACGTTGGTCCAACCTTCCGAATGCGATGGTCAAGCGCATAGGCCTCAGCGTGGGAGAGTTGAACGAAGCGCAGCGCTCCGCGGCTCTGGCGCTCATGTCGTCCGTGCTCAGCAAACGAGGCTTCGAGAAGGTAGAAGAGATCAGGGAAGCGGATGAAGTCCTCAAGAGCAACGAGCGCAACAACCCGATGTTCGGCAAGGATCTCTTCTTCATCTCCATCCTCGGCACACCATCGGAGACGGCACCCTGGATGTTGCAGTGGGGTGGACACCATCTCGCACTCAACATCACCATCATCGGCGCACAGGGCATTCTCACGCCGAGTCTCACCGCGGCGCAGCCTGCGCTCTATACGATCAACGGGAAAACTGTGCGCCCACTCGGCCAGGAGAACGACAAGGCATTCGCCCTGGTGAACGCGCTAGATGCAGCGCAGCGCGCGCAGGCCGTGCTCAACTATCGCGTCGCCGATCTCGTGCTCGGACCTGGCAAGGACGGCAAGACGATTCAGCCCGAAGGTTTGAAGGCGTCGGCGATGACAGCCAAACAGCGCGACATGTTGCTCGACGTGATCTCGGAGTGGAGCGGTATCGTCCACGAGAGCGCCGCGGCTGCACGGATGGCGGAGATCAAGGCGGGTCTCGATGCGACGTGGTTCGCGTGGAGTGGCCCCACCACCGTGGAGCCGGGGACGAACGGCGCGTCGTACTATCGCATTCAGGGGCCGAACCTCGTCATCGAGTACGCGCCGCAACAGTTGGGCGGCGACCCCACGATGCACATCCACACCATCTACCGCGATCCGACCAACGACTACGGCCGGAAGCTGACGACGAAGTGAAGACGCGTCTCGTTGTCGGTGCCGCGCTGCTGCTCACGTGGGCTTCGCCCGCCCACGCACACCGGCTTGACGAGTATCTGCAGGCGACGACGATCGCAGTCACCAAGGATCGCGTGTCGCTGCAAGTCCGGCTGGCACCCGGCGTCGCCGTGTTTCCGAGTGTGCTCGCCAACATGGACACGAACGGGGACGGACTTTTGTCCGAAGGCGAGCAGCGCACATACGTCGAGCGAGTACTTCGCGACTTGTCACTTTCGATCGACGGGGATCGCGTCACCCTCCGGTTGATCGCGTCGAAGTTCGCATCCGTGGCCGAGATGAAGGAAGGTCGCGGCGACATCATGATCGATATCGACGCCGTCGCTCCTCGAGGCCATGGCGAGCGATACCTTTCGTTCGAGAACCGCCACCTGAGAGCGATTTCCGTCTATCTCGTGAATGCACTCGTGTCGCGCGACCCGGATATTCGCTTCACACACCAGAACCGCAACTACCAGCAGTCGAACTATCAGTTGGAATACGTGCAAACTGGGGCGGTCGCCGGGTCCCCGCGCGGCCTTCCGATGTGGCTCGGTGCCGCCGCCCTGTTACTGATGGTGCCGCTCGCCGAGCTGTTCCGCCGGCGGTTCGTGACGCGAATCCCACCGTTCGCGACACGGATCTGATGTTCGCCCGTCGAGCGCAGCCGAGTGGCCCGGCTCTGGTGTAGGGTGTGACATGAGTCGAGCTCACAGAGTTCTGCGCGATGCCGTGGGCATCGCCATTCGATCGTGGACGCGAAAGCCGCGTTCAAAGTCGTACGCGGTTCATTACGAACAGGTGCTCGGTACTTCGCTCGAGCTGCAGGTCGTGGCAACACACCCAGACTCGGCGCGTCGTGCGGAACGGGCAGTGCTCGTAGAGCTCGATCGGCTCGAACGGATCCTCAGCGGCTGGGCTACGACGAGCGAATTGTCTCGCTGGCAGGAGACGCACGGCGAGAATGTCGCGGTGTCGCCCGAGCTGGCCGAGGTTCTCGAATTGGCGGAGGATTGGCGCATCTGGACGGTCGGCGCGTTCAATCCCGCCGCCGTTTCGCTCGTGGAGCTCCTCGGCGACCCATCGCAGTCGTCCGCCATGAGCGACCGCATTCGTGAGCTGAGTGAACCGCTGTGGACGGTGGACCGGCAGCACGGGGTCGCGTGTCGGCGCACACGCCTGCGCTTCTCGCTCGACGCACTTGCAAAGGGTTACATCGTGGACCGTGTCGCGGCGTGCGCACGTGCCGTCGACGGCGTGACGCAGGTGCTCGTCAACATCGGCGGCGACCTGCGGCACCATGGCGACCGCCCATTGGAAGTCGGCGTGGCCGATCCGAGTGCGCCGGCCGAGAATGCGCCGCCCATTGCGGTGGTGAGACTGCGCGGTGAAGCGCTCGCCACGAGTGGCGGTTACCGGCGCAGCTTCACGATCGCGGGTCGTACTGTCTCCCACATCCTCGACCCGCGT
>JAQBPV010000422.1 GCA_028287345.1 Gemmatimonadota bacterium | reverse complement strand
CACCGCGTCATTAGGCTCGGTCGACGTGGGGCTCTTGTCCCAGGAGCGCGCAACGTGACCGACGTCTTGCACCTCCTCTGCTCAGGCGTGCAACGCCTCGCTCGCCGCACACTCACTCTCGAGCTGCAGCGTGACATGCGTAATACCGAAGTTCTCGCGGAGCTTCGAGCAGAGCTCGGGGAGGATGTCACGATCCGGGCGCGTGCCGTCCACCGCAATGTGCGCCGAGAGCGACACGCGACCGCTGGTGATCGACCAGATATGGAGGTCGTGCACGGCCTGCACGCCGATGACGGTGCCCAGCGCGTCGCGGACCTTCGCGGGATCGATGCTGCTCGGCGTGCCTTCCATCAGGACGTCGAGGCTCTCCATGAGCAGCGCCCACGCCGACCAGCATACGAGCGCCGCGATGATGACTGACGCCGCGGGGTCGGCCCACATCCAACCCAGGTAGGCGACCGCAGCGCCAGCGGCCACCGTGCCGATGTTGCCGAGTGCGTCAGTTGCGACGTGGAGCCATGCGCCGCGGATGTTGAGATTCGATGCGCGGCCGCCACTCAACACCCACATGCCGGCGAGGTTGATGAGGAATCCGCCTGCCGCGATGGCCATGACCATGCGGCCGGCCACCTCCGGCGGCTCATGCAGCCGGCGGTAGGCCTCCACGCATACCCACACGGAGATGGCGATCAGCGTCGCCGCGTTGGCGAGGGCGGCGAGGATCTCGGTGCGGTGGTATCCGTACGAGCGTGCTGGCGTCGGCGGACGGCGCGAGATCCACACGGCGAATAGGCTGAGCCCCAGTGCCGCGACGTCGGAGAGCATGTGTCCCGCGTCCGCGATGAGCGCCAGCGAATGCGACAGCCACCCGCCGATGGCCTCGGCGAGCATGTACACCGCCGTGAGCACGAGCACGACGACGAGCCGGCGCGCGTTGCCGCCGTCGTCGTGAACATGCGCGTGACCATGGTCGTGGCCATGGTGATGATGATGACCCATCGGCCGCGATCAGCCTTCGCGCAGGGCGCGCAGCTGTCGCGCGAGCTCCGCGCGGGGAACCGTGCCGAGCCGCGCGTCGAGAGAACGCTCGTGATCAGCGAGCAGGGCACTGGCGCGCTCGTACGCCTCGCGCCCGGTGGACGTGACGGTCGCGCGAATGGTGCGGCGATCTTCCGGGTCCGCGACGCGCGCGACGAATCCGTCGGTCTCGAGGCGGTCGACCAATTGTGTCACATTCGACTTGCCGCAGCAGTGCCGCTCGGCGAGCTGAGACAGGGTGAGCGGCTCGGCGGCGAGCACGAGGTGTCGAAGAGCGCCGAGCTTGGCGAGGGACAGCCCGGTTTCGGCGAGCGCGCCCTCGGCACGTGCCTCCACGGCGCGGGCGGCGTCGAGGAGCAGCAGGGTCAAGGCGCACCCCGTCGAGGTATTTGCACGGCAATCGGACATACGGAAGGCTAGGGTAGATTGCGTATGCGAGTCAACCTGGACCACGAACACGGCGTCGTGAGTAGAATGAACCCGGGCTTGGCGCTTGCACATAGGTGGACCAGCGCCCTCATCATCTGCTCGCGTGCGGGCACTCTTCAAACTCCCACTTTCAGCTCATGTTCCGTTTCACAGCCCTGCGCGCCGTTCCGGCGGCAGGAATCGCAGCCGCGCTCGTCCTTGGTGGGTGTGCCGACAAGAATGTTCCTGCCGCCGACGCGACGCCTGGCGGACGACGCACGGCGACGGGCGAAGTCACGACCGACTCCGGGCCAGTCAACGCGCCGCTCGCCGGCAGTGGCGCCGTGGCCATCACGTCGGCTTCGGTGAGCGGCACGAAGGACACTTCGGCGATCGTCGGCGAAGTGCCGAAGCGCTCGCGCCGCGACAGCGTGGCCCTGGCGAGCATGACGAAGCCGGACAGCGTGCTCGACGCGAAGTGGCCGGTAAAGGGGCATGAGTCAGCGCCGGGTGCGCTGCTGCCGGCCAACCGGATCGTCGCGTTCTACGGGAACCCGCTCGAGAAGCGCATGGGTGCGCTCGGCGAGTATCCGAAGGACGAGATGCTCAAGATGCTCGACAGGGAAGTCGCACGATGGGCGAAGGCAGATCCGTCGCATCCGGTGATTCCCGCGCTGCACATGGTGGTGACGACAGCGCAAGGCGCGCCGGGAAAGAACGGCCTCTATCGTCTCCGCATGAAGGATTCGCTGGTGAACGCGATCCATGGCTGGGCGAAGGAGAAGAAGGGCATCTTCTTCGTGGACGTGCAGCTGGGGAAGGACAACGTGCAGAGCGAGATCCCGCGACTTGCGCCGTTCCTCGAGAATCCCGACGTGCACATCGCCGTGGATCCCGAGTTCGCGATGGCAGCATCGGGCAAGGTGCCGGGCACGAAGATCGGCACGATGGACGCGAAGGAGATCAACTGGGTCGTGAACTTCGTCGACTCGATCGTGAAGGCGAAGAAGCTTCCGCCGAAGATCCTCGTCGTCCATCGCTTCACGCGGAAGATGGTGACGAACGCGAAGGACATCCGGCCGACGCCGAACGTGCAGGTGGTGATGGACATGGACGGGTGGGGCCCGCCGTGGCTGAAGTTCGACTCCTACCATGACTACGTGAAAGCCGAACCGGTGCAGTACACAGGGTTCAAGCTGTTCTTCCACAATGACACGAAGAAGGGCGACCTGCTGCTGACGCCGGCGGAAGTGCTGCGGCTCAACCCTCGCCCGCTGTACATCCAGTATCAGTAGATCGTCGAAGGGCTGGCGGACACTGGCGGAGCGCTGGGCGGGGACTACTTTCCCTGCGTCGCGCTTCTTCTTACGAGCTCTGCCCTCCTGCCTTCGCGTGATGTCCCTGGTCGCCTATTCGCGCACGTTCGTCGACACGGTTGGCCTGGAGTGGACCGTGCGCGAAATCGCGAGCCCGTCGCTGTCAGGCGCGATGGCAAAGGTGCTCGAGAGCGACCGCCGCAAAGGCGGCTGGCTCGTCTTCGAGTCGGCTGAGGGGGAAAAGCGGCGCCTCTCACCGTACCCGCCTGACTGGCGCACGATGTCCGCGTTCGAAATCGAGCGCTGGTGCATGAAAGCGACGCGGGTGCCGCCAGGACCGGCGCGACGCGCCGAGGATTGACCGGCTAGAGAATGTTCACGGCGCGTGCGGCCACGAGGACGACCGTGGTGAACGAGATCAGCGCCTGAATCATCATCGCCATCTTCGCCCACTTCGAGAGGACCGGCGCGTCGGTGGGTGAGAAGGCCGTGCTCGTATTGAAGGCGACGAACAGATAGTCGACGAAGTGGGGACGCCAGTTCTCCACTTCGGCGATCGTGCCTTCCTCGGCCGGTGCGGCGAAGGTCATCTGCGGGAAGAGGAACGCTCCCTCGGTGTGTGCATCGCGCCGCTCTCGCTCGTTTGGTCCGCCCGCGTCGAGTCGCCAGTACAATGACGCGAAGACGATGACGTTCGTGAACCAGAGGATCGCTGCGCCGCGGAGCAGGCCGGGCGCAACGGCGTCCCTCTGGTGGGTTATGAGCGCGACGAGGAGACTTCCCACGCCCCACAGCAGTCCGACGGTGAGGACACCGAGCACCGAGAAGCTGAGCGCCGTGTTGGCTCTCGGCATGTTCCGGTAGCGCGCGTACTGCGTGGCAGCGACGAGCGCGCCGACGAGTGTCGCGAGCAGCCACGGTGGGTTGAGGCGCAGCTTCTCGGGCAGCGCGAAGTGCAGGGCGACGGCGGCGAACACCGCAAGGATCACGGGCCACCGCGGTTCGGGGCGCGTGACGCCGGGAATGGGCGTGGAGATCATGCGATGGAGCTTATCGTCGCCCGACTACGCGCGTCAGTGTGTCGCGCGGAGGTCGTCGTATTCGGGATGTCGCTCGAGATACTTCCTGACGAAGGGACAGGTGGGCACGACCTTGAGGTTGTTGGCTCGCGCGTAGTCGAGCGCGGCGCGGGCGAGCGCGGAGGCGTATCCCCGGCCCGCGAACTGCTCGTCGACTTCGGTGTGCACGAGGTCGAGGACGTCGCCGCGTTTGACGTACCTGAGCAGTACGGGGCCCAATTCGTTCGGTATCTCGAACTGATGCGTTGCTTCGTTGTGCACGACAGTTGGCTCGTTCGGCATCGTTGGAAGGTAGCAGAACGAGCAGGCCCACTGCATTAGCGCTGGAACACCTTCCTCAACGCGTCCGCTCCATACGCCTCGGCGTCCCTGGCCTGGCTGAGCACTGCACCCATGCCGAAGAATTCATGCGTGACGCCTTCGTACGTTTTCTGCTCGACGGTGCCGCCGGCGTCGCGAATCTTCGCGGCGAGCATCTCGCCGTCGCTGCGCAGCGGATCGATGCGCGCGTTGATGATCGTGATGGGCGGAAGGCCCTTGAGATCGGCGCCGACGAGATTGATGCGCGGATCCTGACGGTCGGACGGGGTGCGCGTGTACTTGTCGAAGAACCACGCCATCATCGCGCGGTTCAGTGGCTTCGCGTTCGCGTTCTCGACATAGGCCGGTGTCGTCGTGTCGCCGACGGCGATGGGATACACCGCGAGCACAGCCAACGGCGCGGCGAGTTTCCTGTCACGCGCGGCGATCGCCGTTGCAACCGCGAGGTTGCCGCCAGCGCTCTCGCCAGCGAGCGCGATGCGCGCCGGATCGCCCTTCAGCGACGCCGCATTCTTCAGCGCCCACTCGTAGATGGCGACAGCATCGTCATGCGCGGCGGGAAACTTGTGCTCGGGAGCCTGACGGTAGTCGGCCGAGATGACGACCGCGTTGGCGTTGATGGCGAGCGCGCGCGCGCCACCGTCGTAGACGTTGCGGTCGGCGATGACCCAACCGCCACCGTGATAGTAGACGATGACGGGAAATGGACCGGCGCCGTCAGGCGTATAGATGTTCGCCTGGAGATTGCCGGCCGCGCCCTTCACGGTGTGCGTCGTCATCGTCGCGCCGGGCGGCGGTGTCGTCGGCTTGCCCTGCTTGGTGAGCAGCTGCTTCACCGCGTCGGTGGGCGTGGGCTGCTTGCGCGCCACTGGCGCCGTGAGCGTCTCGATGGGCTTGCCGCCGAGCGCCGCGAGCTCGTCGAGCACGGGCTGCATCTCGGCGTTGGGCGTTGCCGGCATTGCCGGCGCCGCTGCCATCGTGTCGGCGGTGGCTACTGTTCCGCTCGCCGAATCAACGCTGCTCGCCTTGTCCTTCGTGCCGCAAGCCGCTGCAGCCATCGACACCACGACCACCGTGGCACACGCGACTGCGCGCACGCGAAACATTTCTTTTCCCGTCATCACTGTCCGTCCTCCCCGTAGATGTCTCGCGCACGTTGCGCTCGAAGGGAGGCAAAGGCAGGAACGGTGCCCGTGCTGTTTTCACAGTGGAAGCTAGGTGCCGCCGTACCACTCGTACCCCTGGTCGCTCCAATAGCCGCCATTCCGCGCCGGCATGAACACGATCTTCGTCAGGTACTTCGTGTTCTTGTAGCCAAGCTTGATCGGCGAATGGATGCGCGCAGGAGCGCCGTGCTCGGGGCCGAGGAGGTGGCCATCCATGCCATACGCGACGAGGGTCTGCGGGTGCATCGCGCTGTCCATGTCCCAGCTCTCGTGGTAGTCGTCGTCGAAGCTCTGAAAATCGACGTAGTGCGCATCTGGCGTGACGCCGGCAACGCGAGCGACGTCGCTCATGCGGACGCCGCTCCACGCGGCGCGAGCATTCCAGCCTTCCACGCAGAAGTGATCGACCTTCTGCGTGATGTGGGGCAGCTTCATCAGGTCGTCGAGCGTGAGCGAGAGCGGCGTACGCACCGCACCCGACACCTCGAGGCGCCAGACACCGCGCACCGCCGGATCCCACACGGGCATCGTCTTCGAGACGAAGTATTTCGGAAAGTCCTTGCCGGCTACCTTCGCCGATGCGGGCACGCCGTTGATGCGATCGTGGCGGAAGATGCCGCGTTCGAGCCCCTCGTTCTTTGACTCCGCGAGCGCGAGCAGCTTGGCGGCGCTCTTCGGATTCGCCTCGCACGCCGCGAGGAGTGCCCCCGACAGCGATGCTGCGGTGACGGTGATGAAGCGACGTCGATCGATGGTCATGTGTTGGGTGCCTCCGCCTTGGGTGCGCGAGACCTGCCCTTCCCGAACAGATGATAGAATGGCCGCGCGTTGCGGGCCTCGGGCGAACGCGCGCGGTTGTACCAACCGGTGACCATCGCTCGCAGCGCATAGGGGTCGACGGCAAACACGAAGAACACGTGCACCAGTGCGAGCAGCAGCAGCACCGCCATCGTGGCGAAGTGGACGAAGCGCGCCCACTTGTAGTTGACGAACAGCGCCGTGAGGAAGCTGAGCGTGACTGGCTTCCAGATGGCCAGACCACTCAGCACGAGAAGGACGCCGAGGATGGGCATCGTGAAGTACGCGCTCTTCTGCAATGCGTTGTGCTTGCCCTGGTGCGGGTGATCGCGCCTGACGAAGAGATAGAACTTGATCATCTCGATGGAGTCGCGTGCGTCGCCACGACGCGGGACCAAATCGCGCCACTCGCCATGCAGGTAGATGAAGCCGAGATAGAGTAGCCCGTTGGCGACGAGGATCCACATCATCGCGAAGTGCCAATGGCGCGCGCCGCCGAGCCACGCGCCAAAGGTGAGCCAGTCGGGAATAGGGTGTCCTTCCCACGGGTTGAGCGGAAAGCGCTCGCCGGGCCGCGCGAATGCGGGATGCGCGTTGAAGATGCGCATGCCACTGCCGGCCATGACGACGACCGCGACGACGTTCACCCAGTGGGTGAGTCGCACGATCCAGTGCGTTCGCTTCACGAGCTCAGACATCGACTTACCTGTCTCCGGGGATGATGGGACCGAGTAATAGCACGCGACGCTGTGGAAGTCGACACGCGATGCAGCTCAAAGTGATCAAGGAATGCTCATTCCCTCGGCGGCCAGGGCAGCGAGGACGCGCGCACGAAGCGGCTCGAACTCATCACCGAAGTTCGACGATGCGCGCACCGCCTCGAGGAAGGCACGCTCGAAGTCGTAGTGACTGCGACAATTCACGCAACCGGCGAGATGGTCGCTGACGCGCGCCTGCAGGTCATCGGGCAGCGCACCGTCGAGGAACGGCCAGAGCTGGCGAACGATCTCGCGGCAGATCTCAGGATTTTGCATGTGTCGTCCGAGAGTCGGATGGGATGGCGGATTGCGATGGCGCGGACGCGGCGCGGAACCCGGCGTCGATGGCGTACTGCACGAGCTCCTGCTGGAGTTGTCGTCGCGCACGATAGAGACGCGAGCGCACGGTGCCGATGGGAATGCCGAGGACGTCCGCTGCTTCCTCGTAGCGAAGGTCCTCGACGTCGACGAGTCGCACGACGTCGCGATGCGTTGGCTCGAGCTTGTCGATTGCCGTTTGTATCGCGGGGGCGAGGTCGAGGCGGCTGAACATGTCCTCGACACCGCGGTCGCGCGCGAGCTTGTGGAGGCTCACCGCGGCGAACGTCTCGAGCTCGAGATCGTCGCCGACGGCGGTGACCCAGCGCTCACGCGCGCGCTGAGCGTAGAACGTGTTGCGGCAGATGGCGGAGAGCCACCGTCGGCAGTCGCTGCCCGGCACGAAGGTGTTCCAGTGGCGGTACGCCTTGAGGAAGGTGTCCTGGACGAGATCCTCGGTGTCTGCGGCGTCCTTGGTCAGCGCTTGGGCGACGCGGGCGACAACCGGCAGCAACGGAAGCGCGACACGCGCGAACTCCGTGTCGCGATCACTGGTGGAAGGGACGGGCTCGGCCATGAGATGAGTAGCGGTGAGCGGGAGAAACGGTTCCACACTCTACGACACCTAGGACGAAAGCGCAGTCACCCGTTCTCCCATGACGACCACGACCTCATGCCGCTCTCCATCGTCGACGAGATCGATGGCGCCATCCGCGCTCGCGACGCCATCCACTGAAACGCTGAGCACACCAGTGGAAACTCCCTGCGTGTTGTCGACGCGGATGGCGTACGTCGAAGTGCCGAAGCGATAGTCGAGTGAATAGCCCTCCCATTCGAGGGGGATGCACGGCTTGAGCAACAGCCGGTCTCCCATCTTCGTGAAGCCGAGCACGGCTTCGACCGCCGCGCGGTAGCTCCAACTCGCAGAGCCCGTGTACCACGTCCACCCGCCGCGGCCGAGGTGCCCCGGCGCGTCATAGACGTCAGCGGCAATCACATACGGCTCCACGACATACCGGTCCGCTTCGGCCTTCGTGCGCGCGTGCGTGAGGGGATTGAGCAGATCGTAGAGGTGGAACGCGAGGTCGCCATCGTCGAGACCCGCGGCGGCAAAGATGGTCCAGAGCGCCGCGTGCGTGTACTGCGCGCCGTTCTCGCGCACACCGGGCAGATAGCCCTTGATGTAGCCAGGATCATGTTCGGTGCGGTCGAACGGCGGCGTGAGGAGGAGGATCATTCGATCGTCCTCGCGCACCAGGCGCTCCATGACCGATCGCATTGCCGTGACAGTGCGCTCAGGCTCGCCAGCCTCGGAGATCACTGCCCAGCTCTGCGCGATCGAATCAATCTGGGCCTCGCTTTCGTTCGCGGAACCAAGAGGGCTGCCATCGTCGAAGTAGGCGCGGCGGTACCACGCGCCGTCCCAGCCATGACGATCGACGGCGGCGGCGTATTCGTCTGCACGATGCCGGCAGCGGTCGACCACCGCGCCATCGTTGCGCAACTCGGCGTGCACGGCAAACCGGCGCAGCGCGGTGATGAGAAACCAGGCGAGCCAGATGCTCTCACCCTTTCCTTCGATGCCGACGCGATTCATGCCGTCGTTCCAGTCGCCGGAGCCGATGAGCGGAAGGTCGTGTGGCCCGCGCGTGCACGCGCGATCGAGTGCGCGAACGCAATGATCGTAGAGCGATCCGGTCTGCTCGCTGCGATTCGGCTTGTCGTAGACCTCGTGTTCGTGTGGTTGGAGCTCGCGCATCTCGAGATACGGCGCGACTTCGTCCCAGACTGCGGTGTCGCCGCTGACGCGGACATAATGGTCGGTGACGAACGGCAGCCAGACGAGATCATCGGAGAAGCGCGTGCGCACACCGCGTCCGCTGGGCTCGTGCCACCAGTGTTGAACGTCGCCCTCCACGAATTGCCGCGATGCCGAGCGCAGAATGTGCGCGCGCGCGATAGCAGGCTCGGAGTACACGAACGCCATGCCATCCTGCAGCTGATCGCGGAAGCCAAAGGCACCGCTCGACTGATACATCGCGGAGCGCGCCCACATACGGCACGCAAGCGCCTGGTACAGCGACCACCGATTGACGAGCGCGTTCAGCTCTGGTGACGGCGTCTGCACGTGGATGGTGCTCAGGCGGGTTTCCCACGCCTGGACACTCGCATCGGATGACGTGCGCGCGTTCTCGACGGTGCCGCAGCGCGCGATGATCTCTCGCACCTGGTCTTCACCGCGCGCCGCGCCGAGCAATACGACGACATCGCGCGTTTCACCTGGCTCGAGAACGATGGTGCAGCGCAGCGCGGCGCAGGGATCGTAGCCTGCGCCCATGGTGCCTGAGAGCGTGTCGAACGAGAGCGCCACCGGCGACGTGAGATCACCGTTGCGCCCGATGAACGCCGTGCGGTCGCCCGTGACGCTCGTCGGCGTCTCGCTGATCCACGAGAACGCGACCTGCGACGCGAAGTCCTCGCCGAAATAGTTCTGGGCGAAGATCGCGCCGGTCGCGTCATCACGTCGCGTCTGTACCTGATGACGCGTGCTCTCGCGCTCCGCGCCGAGTGCCCATTCGACGTAGTTGGTGAGGATGATGCGCCGCGTCGCGGCGCCTTCGTTGCGTAGCGAGAGACGCGTGATCTTTACCGGATCCTCGCGCGGCACACTCAGCGTCAGCTCGGTGGCGATGCCGGCGCGGCCGTGCGTGAAGGTCGTGATGCCCGGCGCGTGCACGACGTCGTATGGTGCGGCGCCGCCGAGGTCGTCCTTCGCCGGCGACGGGCCAGGAGTGGGACTCCAGACGTGACCCGTGTCGGCGTCCTGGAGATAGATGACCTCTCCGGCGGGATCACTCACCGGATCGTTGAACCACGGTGTGAGCCGATAGAAGTAGCTGTTCTCCACCCACGCGAAACCGCCGCCCCGCTCGGAGACGCAGAAGCCGGCATTCTCGTTCGCGATGACGTTGGCCCACGGGCCCGGCGGCACGTGGTCGCCGTCGACCTCGATGCGATAGTCGTTCGTCTCGGTGAGCGATCCGTAGCCGTTGCCCTCGGGAAGCGGCGGCATCACCACCGCGTCGAGGACGGTGTTGACCGGCGGATATTGCGTGCGCTGCGCTTCGGTCGTGGGCAGCACCGTTGCGGCGACGATCTCGCCGAGGCCAACGCCGTCGCACACGATGGTGATGCTCGCGAGTGCACGCAGGAGATTCACTGCGTCTTCGTGGAGCACGTCACTGCGCCGGATGTAGACGCCAGCCGGCACCTCGAGCATACCACCTTCGCTCGACGAGACGACCATTGCCGTGATCTGGTCCTGCAGCTCCTGGATGTACGACGGCTCCTTGGCGTTCAGGATGATGAGATCCGCCTTCACGCCCTTCGTACGCCAGTAGTTGTGCGCCACCAACAGCTGTCGCACACTCGGCAGGCCGACCTCGGCGCGAATTGTCGCGAGCACGATAGGCCAGTCGCCGGAGATACCATGTGCCCACAGTGCGGACTGCCCAGCGCGATTGGCGGCGCGCTCGGCCTGCGGCGCGCGGAGCGCCTCGCGAGGATAGATCAGCGAGCCAGCGAGCTCCTGATAGAGTGCTGCGGCTTCGGGCGAGACGTCGAGATCGCGCATCTCGATCTGCGCGACAGTCCACGATATGGCGAGCGCGCGCTCGGCGGCGCCCAGGTCGCGATGCCGATCTGCAGCGATGAGCGCGTCGTCGCGGGTGTCGGTGATGACCGTCGTGAAGGCGATCGTGGCCGACCGACCGGCTTCGAGACGAACGCGCACGCGGAGCGCGACGATGGGATCGAGCACCGCGCCGGCAGAATTGGAGAGCGGACCGGCGCGGTCGAGAGCCTTCGGCGTCTGCACCGAACGACCGCGACCAATGAATTCCGCGCGGTCCGTCTCGCAGGAGACGGCCATCACGGATTCATGGCCCGTCGCTACGACGTGCGCGCACCATGGCCGATGTTCGTTCGACGCGCGTGGACGACGACTCGCGAGCACGGCACATTGCGCCGGCAACCACTCCGTTTCGACGAAGAGATTCTGGAACGCCGGATGTGCGCGGTCGGCGCCGGCAGAAGTCAGCACGACTTCGCCATAGCTCGTGAGCTCGATCTCCCGCTCGACACGTGAGCGGTTGGTGAGCGTCACGCGACGGATCTCCGTGCGCTCGCGCGGCACCACGACGATCTCGGTGTTGGTGTCGATGCCATGATCGGTGCGCGAGAACACGACGCGATCCGGAGCGAACGATGCCTGGTACATCGACGGCTTCGCGCGCACCGGCTGGTGCGCCGCTGACCACACGTCGCCTGACGAGACGTCACGGAGGTAGATCCAGTGACCCCTGTCGTCACGCGTGGCATCGGCGCGCCAACGGAACACGTCCATGTCCGTCGAGCGGCTGTAGCCGCCGCCGGCGTTGGTGAGCAACACACAATACGACTGGCTGCCCAGCAGTCCAACGCGCGGCTCAGTGGTGTCTGGCGTGTCGAACTCTCGCTCGACGGCGCGTGGGCGCGGCGGACGCACGAGCGGATCGCTGGGCGCATCGGATTGCGCCTGTCGGGTGGTGTAACGGCGCGGAACGCGTTCGTCGAGCAGCAGTGCGGCGGCTCGTACGGACGCGTCGCGGAGGAAGCGGCGCTGCCAAATGCCCTGCCCCCGCTCGAGGTCGAGCGCATTTCCCAATGCGACGAGCGTCATGCCGACGTGATGCGCCATGAACGTCTTCACGATGGCAGGGCCACTATCCGACTCCGGGCGCGTGTAGTCGAGCGCATCGTAGAAGCCGAACTTGCCGAGCGCCCCCATGCGCTCGAGAAGGCCCATGTTGCGCAGCGCCTCGTGCGGTTCCACCGCGAGTGCCAGCGCGCTGGCGTACGGCGCGATGACGACCTCACTGCCCAGCCCGCGCTTGAGCGCGAGGTCGGGCACGCCGAAGGCCTTGTACTGATATGTCTCGTGGCGGTCGCGAAGATTGTACGCGGACTCCGAGATGCCCCATGGTACGCCGCGCGACTTCGCATACGCCATGTGCCGGCGCACAGCGGCGCGATGCGTCTGGTCGAGCAACGAGAATGGGCGCGACGGCATCACGAGCACCGGCATCAGGTACTCGAACATGCTGCCGCTCCACGACACCAGCGCGGTGCCACTCTCGGTTGCCGTGAGCGACCGCCCGAGATGAAACCAGTGTTCGGCGGAGACATCGTCCTTCGCGACAGCGATGAAGCTCGCGAGACGCGCCTCCGAGGCGAGCAGATCGTACGTGCTGGCGTCGAGCCTACCGGTGCGCGCATCGTAGCCGATGGAGAAGAGCCGGCGCTGCTCGTCGTAGAACAGCGTGAAGTCCATCGCCATGACGAGCGCGCGCGCACGCCGCGCCACAGCCTGCAGCCGATTCGGCTCGGCGCTCTGGTCTTCCACCTTGAAGTCGCAAGCGGCAGCGAGCGCAATGAGATGCCCGGCAAGATTGCCCGAATCCACGGCCGAGACATACGCTGGATCGAGAACGCGGAGCTCGTCGAGGTCGTACCAGTTCATGAGATGGCCACGCACCTTGGTCATCTTCTCCACGGAGGTCAGCGCATTCTCCATGCGTTCGAGCATCGACTCCGCGGAAATGAAACCGAGGTCGTGCGCGGTAACCGTGGACAGAAGCTGCAGGCCGATGTTCGTGGGCGACGTGCGTGACGCGAGCACTGGCCTGGGCGTTTCCTGATAGTTGTCAGGAATGAGCCAGTGGGTCGTCGGGCCGGCGAACTTCTCCATGTAGTTCCAGTGCAGCTGCGCGAGCCGCAGCGCAGTATCGCGCTCGACGGCCGTGAGCTCGAGATCGGCGCGAACGATCGGCTTGCTGAGATAGTGCGCGAACTCGGGCGCCGTCATCCACCACAGCGTGATGAGTGTCAGCAACGCCATGCTGCCGATGTCGTCGCCGCGTGCGAGTGAAGTCCACCACATTGCGCCGAGCGTCACCGCCGCAATCGCAACCGCTGGCCACATACGACGCCAGACGATGCCGCGCCCGCCGCTACTCGACTGCTCGACCTGCGACGCGGTCTGCCACTCGAGCAGACGTCGGTGCGACCTGTAGACGCGGTAGAGCGTGCGCACGATGGCGTCGGCGTTGACCAATGCCTGATGCGGCAGCATGACAACGGCGACGTAGAACTGCCGCAGCGAGATGGACGCATCGCGCAACAGCGCGGCGTAGTACGGACCCCACGACTCGTTGCTCGGTGGGCGCAGCAGTGCGAGGACGAACGGAATCCCCCACGGCGCAGCCATCGCGGCAAGGGCGAGGAGTGCCCAACCGATACCCGGATCGGGCAACAGCGTCCAGCCGGCGACGATCCACGCGAAGAGCGCGATCGGCGAGAGGCTCCGGCGCATGTTGTCGAGGATCTTCCACCGCGAGATTGACCTCAGCGGGTTGATCGTTTGCCCATCCTCACCGGGGACTTCGCTGCGCAGCCACGGCGCGAGCTGCCAGTCGCCGCGAATCCAGCGATGTTGACGACGCGTGCCAGTGAGGTAGCGTGTGGGGTAGTCGTCGAAGACCTCGATGTCGGTGACGAGTCCCGCGCGGGCGAACGCACCCTCGATGAGATCGTGGCTCAGCAGCGCGTTCTCGGGGAAACGACCCGCGATCGCACGCTCGAAGACCGCGACTTCGTAGATCCCCTTCCCCGTGAACGTTCCTTCGCTGAAGAGATCCTGATAGACGTCGGAGACGGCGGTCGTGTAGGGATCGACACCGGGATGCCCGGCGAAGATTGCCGAGTAGCGTGAGCCGTTCGCGCTGGCGAGTGACACACTGACGCGCGGCTGCAGGATGCCATAGCCCTTCACCACTCGTCCCGCGTCGACGTCGAACACGGCACGGTTGAGTGGGTGCGACATCGTGCCGATCAGCGCGACGGCAGCATCACGTGGAAGAACGGTATCGGAGTCAAGTGTGATGACGTAGCGCGCGCCATGGAGCCATTTGGTGTCGCCCTCGATCCAATGGAACGCGCCCTCATCGCGCTCGAGGATGAAGGAGTTGAACTGCACGAGCTTGCCGCGCTTGCGCTCCCAGCCCATCCAGATGCCGTCGACTTCGTTCCAGGTGCGCTCGCGGTGGAAGAGATAGAACGGCGGCCCCGCCAGACTCGCCTCGCGTCCGTCGGCCGTGTATGAGGCATTGAGCGCACGTACACCGTCGATCGCGGCAGCAATGATCTCGTCGTCCTCCGGCTGATGCGCGGCGGATGCGTCGAGAAAATCGCTCAGCAGTGCAAAGCGGATCTCCGGGTCGCGGTTGGCGAGGTACTGCGCCTCGAGATGATCGAGCGCCTCTTCGACCGCCGCTACACTGGCGACGAGTATGGGTACGACCACGACGCCGCGGTGATCGTCGGGCACGCCGCTCTTGTACGACATTCGCGGCAGGCGGTCGGGCGGCAACAGCAGCGTGACGAGCTGATTCACCACCGCGACGGCGGCATCGGTGGCGGGTGTAAGCGCAAGCAGCACCGCGACGATGACACCAAAGCCGACGGTCACTCCCTCGAGGGGATCGAGGAGCAGCGAAAGCGCGATGGCGGCGAACAGACCGAGCGCGGTGAAATAGAAGCGACTCGGGCCATTCTTTGCGGCGCGATACAGCCGCTCGCGAATACCCGGACGATACGACAACGACTTCTCGAGATCGCGACGTCCGTCGTCGATGAGGTAGTAGCCGACATGTGCCGCGCGTGAGCTGCGGCCGAGTTTCTTCTCCGCGGCTGCGGCAGCGCCGATTGCCGCCGTGGCGACGTCGTGCTCCGGGACGTCCGTGCGGCGCGACAGGTGTTCGATGACGTGCCGGTAGCGATCGCGCGTCTGGAAGGTCATCGAGGCGTACACGCCGCTCGGATCGCGGCGCAGCTCGGACTCCGTCAGGCTCGCGGACTCCACGAACTCCGACCAATCGATGCTGCCGACGGCGCGAAGACTCGCGATGCTGTTCGCCATCACGAGCTGCGTGAGCGCGAGATGCTGCGTCGAGCGTTGCACCGCCTCTTCCACGCTCATCACTTCGTCGGCGATCCACTGCTCCAGCCACATGAGTGGCGTGAAGTCGGCGCGACGGCTGCGAATCTGCTGCAGGAAGCGCGTGAGGAACGCCGGCGTGAGCGGTGGTGGATGATGCACCAGGTCGTCGAGCACGCGGCTCAGATGCTCCGGGCCATTGTCCTCGGCGCCGAGCAGCCTCGTGACCCAGCGATCGGCTTCCTGCGTGTCGGCGACGTCGGCCGCGGCACGGAGCGCCATGTGCCGGACGTTCTCGAGGTAGCCCATGCGCAGCATCGCCGGCATGGCCCACAGCTCGCCCATGGTGAGCGGAGCGATGCGCTGATACTCGCCGACGATCAGCTCGAGCAGTGACGAATCGAGCCGGCCGTCCGTGTGGGCGATGAGCTCGACGGCCAGCTCGTAGACGCGTGGATAACCGGCGAGCGGGCCCGGCCCCTCGAGCTTGGGCAGCTCATGGTAGTAGGCGGTCGGCAGCGTGGCGCGCACTTCGCGCACCTGCTCGATGACCACGTAGAAATTGTCGAGCAGCCACTCGCCCGCTGGACTGACGGCCACGCCATCAGAGGCGGCGCGGCTGAGCATGGCGTGCGCGCTGCGCAGGACTCGCTCCGTGGCGGCGAGACGTGTGAGTAGCGGACCCTTGCCGCGCGGGCGCCTGCTGCGAGGCGCATCGACGATCTTTTGTTTGCGAGCGAGGTGACGGCCGTGGCGCGCCAGGCGGTCCGTACCGTACAGCTCACCAAGAATTACTTCGCTCGGGGCGTCCGTCGCCCGCATGTCGCTGAGGCTCGTCGACTCGCGCCGCAAGCCACCTGGTAACCGCACGCGTTCCCTGCTCCCGTAGTCTGTTCGATCACTGCGCCCTGACGCTCCCCACCGCGGAGCAGCTGCTTATGGGGTGTAGAGCTCCTTGTGGATGCAGATTAAGGTCCACGGCGTTGCGAATGGACTCTGCAGCGACAATCGTTGGTTCATGCAACTATCCGGACACATCTCGCCGACCGTCCCCGCAGAGGGAATTCGACTGGAACACGGCGGATCGGCGACGGTTCACGAGACGCTCGCTGAAGAAACGCCGGTCACTTTCGCGTACAACGGGGTGTCGCACGCAGTGATGATGGCGACACCGGCGGATTTCGAGGATTTCGCCGTCGGTTTCTCCCTCACGGAAGGTATCGTCGCACGCATGGACCTGTTGTCGGGACTCTCGGTGGTGAGATACAGCGGCGGCATCGAGCTGCAGATGGAGACATCGGCCGAGGTCGCCAGCGACGCGCGGCGGCGTCGACTCACAGGTCGCACTGGCTGCGGCATCTGTGGCAAGGAGGACGTGCGCCACGTACTTCGCGACCTCCCTCACGTGGACGCCGATATACGCTTCGAGGCCGACGCAATTGCGCGAGCCATGTGCGAGCTGGCCGGCCGCCAGCCGCTCAACGACGCGACAGGTGCGGTGCACGCCGCTGGATGGGCGTCGACCGACGGAGCGATTCTCCTGGTCCGCGAAGACGTTGGCCGCCACAATGCGCTCGACAAACTGATCGGCGCGCTCGTTCGAGGGGCAGTCGATCCGTCGAGCGGCTTCATCGTACTGACGAGCCGAGGGAGCTTCGAGCTGGTGCAGAAGGCGGCGATCTTCGGGGCACCGCTGCTTGCGACCATCTCAGCGCCCACGGGACTGGCCGTGCGTGTGGCCGGCGAAGCGGGGCTGACGCTGGCCGGTTTCGCGCGCGACGGCCGCGTGACGGTCTACACGCATCCGCGACGCGTGAGTTAGCGTTGCGCATGCGAATTCATGTCGTACTTCTGCTCGCTGTGACGTCGTGCTCCCGCGCGGTGACGGTGAGCGCGCCATCACCTGTGCCGGCTGCTCCGATGTCCGCTCTGGGTTCGTCGCAGCAGTTGGTCGTCGTTACGACGCCCGACTGGAACATCACCAGCGGAACGCTCAGGCGCTTCGAGCGCGACGACTTACAGAACGCGTGGCGTCCGGTCGGGTCGGCGATTCCGGTCGTCATTGGCCGCACCGGGCTCGCGTGGGGTGACGAAGCGCTCGCGTCTTCCGTGAGTCAGCCAATCAAGCATGAAGGCGACGGCCGCTCTCCGGCGGGACTCTTCCCGCTCGACACGGCGTTCGGTTTCGCGCCGCAGGGTGAGCTGTCGTGGATGCGACTGCCCTACGCGGCACTCCAGCCGGGCAGCGATTGCGTGGACGACGAAGCGTCGGCGTACTACAACACCGTCGTCGACCGCGCGGCCGTGGCGAAGATCGACTGGAACAGCGCGGAGCACATGCGTCAGATCGCGCAGTATCGACTCGGCGTCATCGTCGGCTACAACGCGAATCCGCCGAAGAAGGGGCGAGGCTCGTGCATCTTCCTCCACATCTGGAGCGGGCCTCAGTCCACGACGGCCGGATGCACCGCACTCGACGCCGGCGCGCTCGAGTCGTTGATGCGCTGGCTCGACCGGTCGCGACGGCCCATGCTGGTTCAGCTCCCTGCCGGCGAGTACGCGCGACTGATGTCGGCGTGGGGTTTGCCGCCGGCATGAGGATGCATTCATCGGTTGCAACCGCGCTCGCCGTATGCGCGACGCTCGGCTGCTCGCGCGCGCGCGATCGTGCGGACACCGTGCAGGTCGCAGCGGACAGCGTGCCGGTGCTCGTGGGCGCTGGTGACGTCGCCGACTGCAGCACGGATGGCGCGTTCTTCACTGCGCAGCTGCTCGACTCCATTCGCGGCACCGTGTTCGTCGCGGGCGACGTCGGCTACGCGACGAAGAAGAACCCGAATCCGCTCGCCACGTGCTATGCGTACACGTGGGGACGCCATTTCGCGCGCACGAGGCCTACGCCCGGCAATCACGACTACAGCGACGGCGGGCCGGATCGCTACTACGACTATTTCGGCGATCGCGCGGGACCGCGCGGGGCTGGGTACTACAGCTACGACCTCGGCAGCTGGCACGTGCTCGCGCTGAACACGATCGTCGCGAGCGATTCGGGATCGCCGCAACAGGAATGGCTGCGGAAGGATCTCGACGCACATCTCGGGCGGTGCACGGTGGCCTACATGCATCATCCACGATTCAGCTCGGGACCGCACACCGAGCGCGCGCAGCTCATTCCGCTCTGGAGGACCTTCGCGAAGTATGGCGTGTCGGTGGTGATCGCCGGACACGATCACATCTACGAGCGGTTCGCTCCGCTCGATGCCGACGGCAAACCCGACAGTGTGAACGGCGTGCGCCAGTTCGTTGCGGGCACCGGCGGCGCGGATCGCTACGCCTTCCGCGATCTGCTGCCGGGAAGCGAAGCACACTCTGGCGACGCATATGGCGTCTTGAAGCTGTCGCTCGACTCCGGAAAATACCGTTGGGAGTTCATTCCTGTCGAGCGCGACGGATTCCGCGACCGTGGCGAAAGCCCCTGCCACGTGACGCATGCAGCAGGTTGATCGCCAGATAGCACTTCGCCTGCTGCAATTCGGGGCGATTGCCGTCGTTCTCGCCGCCGCGCCATACAAGAGCTTCGACCTCGATCGCTTCTTCGTTCCCAAGGAGCTGGTACTGAGCATCACGGCACTCGTCGTCACGCTCCTATGTCTCGTGCGAGTGAAGCGCCTTTCCTTCGGGCGCGTCGACGAGCTACTCGCGCTCTGGCTGCTGCTCGGCCTCGTCTCGGCACTCTTCGCGCCCAACTGGTGGCTCGCGGCGCGCGCGGTGGCGTTGTCGCTCGGCGGCGCGGCGTGCTTCTGGTGTGCGCGAACGTTGGCGCGCGCTGGGCATTCGCGCGCACTCGTCGCAGCGCTCGCACTCGCAGGTGTCGTTGGCGCGGTCACCGCGCTACTGCAGGCGTATGGTGTGCGCACGGAGTTCGTGAGCCTCAATCGCGCGCCGGGCGGAACGTTCGGCAATCGCAACTTCATGGCGCATCTCTGCGTCATCACACTTCCTGCGCTGTTGTTCGCAGCCATACTGGCGCCAACGCGCGCTTCATTCGGGCGGTGGTGTGGCGGACTCGCGCTGGTCGCCGCCGCGCTGATCCTCTCGCGCAGCCGAGCGGCGTGGCTCGCGCTGCTGGTTGGCCTCGTCGTCTTCGCCGTCGCGGGGTTCATCGCGCTGCGTCGCAACGATGGCTCGATCAAGCCAGGCCGACTGCTCGCGCTCGCTCTTGCCGCAGTGGTCGGCGCTGGCGCGTCGCTCGTCATTCCCAACACGCTCGACTGGCGCAGCGATTCGCCGTACCTCGAAACGGCGCAGAGCATCGTCAACTACAAGGGCGGGAGTGGGCGCGGACGCCTGGTGCAGTACGGCAACTCACTGCGCATGACGCTACGCCATCCACTGCTCGGCGTCGGGCCGGGCAACTGGCCGGTGGTCTATCCGAAATTCGCGTCGCCCGACGATCCATCGCTCGGCACCGATGGCATGACGTCGAATCCATGGCCGAGCAGCGACTGGGTGACGTTTCTCTCGGAGCGCGGACCCGTGGCACTCGTGGTGCTCGGGCTTGCGCTGTTGGCGCTCGTGATGGACGCACTGCGCTGGCTTCGCAGCTCGGCGACCACCGAAGACAAGCTTTCGGCCGCGGTGCTCCTGGCGACGACCGTCATACTGGTGACCGTCGGCGCGTTCGACGCGGTGCTGCTGTTGCCGGTGGCTGCGCTGGTGGGGTGGGCTCTGCTCGGCGCGCTGTCGTCGCCGGCGCGAGAGCGTCGTGCGATCGAGCTCACCACTCCGCGGCGGATCATGGTGTTCGCGCTGATCGGTGCGGTCGGCGCGTTGATGGTGACGCGGAGCGCCGGTCAATTGATGGCGATGTCGCTCTACGCCACGAACTCGCGAACGGCGACACTCGAGCGAGCGTCGGCACTCGATCCCGGCAGCTATCGCATTCACGTACGGCTCGCGCAGCTGTACATCGGTCGCGGCGACTGCAGGCGCGGACGCCCGCACGCGCAGGCAGCTCGGAAATTGTTTCCGTCGTCGCCGCCAGCGAAGAGGTTGGCGGCGGCATGCAGTTAGTTATGGGGCGGCGTGCTTCGCGCGCTTTATGGGGCGTGGGTCGCTACGCGACGCGCCCCAGCTACTCGATCAAGCGCCGCGACGGCCGCGCGGCGCGCTCAGCGCGTGCGCACATGGACTCGAGCTCAACTGTCGATGCGAGATGCCAATCCTTGGGGATCGGCCGGAGCCGCTTCTTCATGTCGAAGCTCTCGAAGACGAGCCATCCGTCGACGTCGCCACCCGCAGGGCGCGGGCGAACTTCGTGACGCTTGCGCCGATCGTGTTCGTCACGATCGGCCACGCGACGCTCGCGAAGCTTGCGCCGCTCGACGGACTGGGGAATCACCTCCCATACCTGCCAGGAGACGCCGTCGGTGTCGGTGTACTCGCGAACCGCCACGAGACGGCGCTCTCAGGCCTTGGCCGAGTTCAACTCGTCGAGTAGCAGGGTGACGCGCTCGATCTCGCCGGCGTTGATCGTGTCGCGCGGCGAGCGATCTTCGAATTGGGCGAGCGGCGTATCGAGCCAGGCGATGGCGTCCTCCTGCTGAGGAAACAGGATCGCAAGCTCGACGAGGAGCATCTGGCGTACGCGCTTCTTTCTGATGCGCTTATTCATTGACGGCCTCGAGAGGAGAGTTGCCTTTGTTCATGGCACGATGAGTGCCGAACGTTGGGTCTCGTGTCACCTCATCGCAACTTTCGAGACGACGAAGACCAGGAATGGATCGCCTGGGATGTGATTCCCTCCTGGGGCGAACGCCGCCAGAGCGAGCGTCGGGTCACGGGCGCGGGGGGTCCACCGCCCACGGGTGAGCGCCGATCGGACGATCGGCGTCGACGACGTGGCATTCGCATCGCGCTCACGCCGCGCCTCGCCAATGGCTGGCTCGCGTTCGAGCGCAGTGACGAACGCCGCCGGCTCGCGCCAATCCCGCGAGAGTGGCACCTGCTGCCCGAGGAGCGGCTCCGCGCGCTGTGGCGTGACGCAGAAACCCTGCCTCGACGGCGCCGCCTGCTGGAATAGCGCGACGAAGTTCGATCGGCCGAGAACGCGACTAATTACGAGACACTTGTGTTCCGTAACTGTCTAGAGCAGTTTCGGACACATGGAACGCAGCCGTCTCGAAACAGCCGCCGCGCCTGGCCGTCCCCGCAGCCCTGAGGCGCACGAGGCCATCCTTCGCGCGGCGATCGAGGTCATTCGCGATGTCGGCTACGATGCCGCGGCGATGGACGGCATCGCTGCGCGTGCCGGCGTCGGCAAGGCGACCGTCTACCGGCGTTGGTCGTCGAAGGAAGCGCTCGTCGCCGACGCCATCGAGCGCATCATGGTGTCGCGCGTCGTGCCCGACACAGGCACCACGCGCGGCGACCTCCGTGCCGTCATGCGCGACACGATGCGGATGTATCACGATCCGCAAACCACCGCGCTGCTCTCGGGTCTCGTCGCGGCGATGGCGCGCAGCGAGCAGATCGCCGACGCCGTGCGCAGCGGCTTCGTCGCCGCTCGGCGCGAGACCACGCGGCAGGTCATCGAACGTGGCATCGAGCGCGGCGACCTGCGAGCGAACACGGATATCCAGCTCGCGCTCGATCTCCTCAGCGGTCCCCTGCTCCTTCGTGCCCTCATCACCGGAGCGCCCATCGACGAACGGCTCGTGCGAGGTGTCGCCGACGCCGTGCTCGCCGCGTTCGCTCCCTGACCATCCACGACGATGATGCATTTCATCTTCTCCGATGACGTTCGCCGCGATCCATATCACTGGTACGCGCAGGTGCGCGAGGCGAGTCCCGTGCTCCACGATCCGCGCTCCGGCATGTGGATGTTGTTCGACTACGAGAGCGTGAAGCGCGCGATGGACGACCACGAGACGTTCAGTTCCGTCGTTCATCCGCCAACAGGCCGTGCTCCGGAGTGGCTGGTGTTTCTCGACCCGCCGCGACACTCGAAGCTGCGCGCCATCGTCATGCGGACGTTCACGCCGCGCGCCATCGCTGGCCTGGAGCCGCGCATTCACGAGCTGTCGCGCGCGCTGCTCGACGAGCACCTCGCCCGCGGCGAGATGGATCTCGTGGACGACTACGCCGGTCCGTTGCCAGTAATGGTGATCGCCGAGTTGATCGGCATTCCGATCGAGGATCGTCCGCGGTTCATGCGCTGGAGCCAGGCGATCGTGAATCTGAGCTACGCCATCGCTGGCGGTGCCGCCGCGGCGCAGGCGTTGCGCGAGCACGCTCCTGCGCGTGCCGAGATGCTCGCCTACGTGACCGAGCTCGCCGAGCGCCGGCGGCTGGAGCCGAAGGATGATCTGCTGACGCGATTGGTGGAGGCGGAGGTCGATGGCGAACGGTTGTCGATGGAGGACATCCTCGGATTCTTCCAGTTGCTGCTGTCAGCGGCAACGGAGACGACGACCAACTTCATCGACAACGCGGTGCTTTCGTTCATCGAGAATCCCGATCAGCTCGCGCGGTTGCGGTACAATCCGGATCTACTGCCCTGGGCGCTCGAGGAGGTGGTGCGGTATCGTTCGCCGGGCCAGGCGATGTTTCGTGAGACCACGCGCGACGTGGAGATGCATGGCCGCGTCATCCCGGCGGGTTCGTTCGTTCTCGTGATGGTGGGGTCGGCCAACCGTGATCCCAAGCGCTTCGCAAATCCGGAAGCCTTCGACATCGGCCGCGATCCCAATCCGCATATCGCGTTCGGTCATGGCATTCACTTCTGCATCGGCGCGGCGTTGGCGCGCCTCGAGGCGCGCGTTGCGCTGACAGATCTCTTCTCGCGCATGGAGACGATCGAGCTGGCGAGCGATGAGCCGTGGGAACCGCGGAAGGCGCTGCACGTCCACGGGCCGGCGCACCTGCCGATTCGGTTTACCCAGCGCGTGCGCGAGGAGAGCCTGCGATAGCCGACAGCCTTGACGATACCCGGCACGGGGCAAAGGTTTGTCCCCTGACACCGTGACCGAGGCGCTCGCATGGACGAGACCGCAAACGCGCAACGGTGGAAAGACGCGCTCGGCGTTCTTCCGCTCGAGACCGTGCTGGCGCAGGAACACGATCGCATTCACGGCGACGATGTCACCGCGCGCATCAAGGAGATTCCCATCCTCTTCGAGGCGGCGCAGATCATTTCGCCCGCCGCGTTCACGCATCGCCTGCTGCGCGCGTGGCGTCCCCTGCGTGCGGCAGGTGCGCGACCTTCCGGCGCCCCAATCGATGCGGCACCCATCGTCGCCGACGAGGCGCCGCTCGACGCTGTAGCCATCTACGTCGTCGCTTCAATTACCGACGCGCACCGGCACTCGGTCTACAAGGCGCTTCAGCTCTGCCAGTCAGCGCGTGACGCCTATGACAACCCGCCCGCTACAGCACCCGGTGAGCGTGCGCACATCGATTACGCGACATCGGCAAAGGTCACGGCGGCCGACGTCGCGCTCGTGGAAGAGGTCATTCCGCATCTCAACTACCTGCTCGACCAGCCGATCGAAGAGCAGCGCGCCTTCACCACCTTCATCGACGCCGGTGCGATCGACGCACTCGGCGATCACGACAAGGATACCGAACGTCGCCAGCGGCGCCTGCTGCTCGAAGCCGCGTTCGACGGACAGATCCGCCGCATTCGCGACATTCGCCTCGACGAAGTGTTCAAGCGCGTGCGCTGCCACGATACCGCGGCGCTCTGCCTCTCCGGCGGCGGCATCCGTAGCGCGACGTTCGCCATCGGCGTCATTCGCGGACTCGCGCATTTCGGGTTGCTCAGCAAGTTCGACTATCTGTCGACGGTGTCGGGCGGCGGCTATGCCGGCAGTTGGCTCTCGGCATGGATGCACCACACCAGCGCGCACGAAGTGCAGGAGGAACTGCGTCACGCCGGCCGTGAGAAGTTGGCGCCCGAGCCGCAGCCGATGCAGCACCTCCGGCAATTCAGCCACTTCCTGACACCACGCGTCGGCATGTTCTCCACCGACACGTGGACACTGCTCGCCACGTTGGGGCGTAACCTGCTGCTCAACTGGCTCGTGCTCGTCCCGCTCATCGCATCGGCGCTCCTGCTGCCGAGGTTCGTCGTCTCACTCCTGCGCATCGATACGTCGGAGTTGCTGTGGCCACTGGCGGGCCACGAGCGTCCGGTGTTGCTCGCGCTGTTCGCGATCGGGCTCACGCTGGGGATGTGGGCTGGGGGATACGTCCATCGCAGCCGCCCCGACGACGACGCCCTCGCGCCGACCGAAGAGCAGAGCCGCAGCGAGGCCGCGCGCATCCGCCGCGGCACGCAGCGTGAGTTCATCCGCAACTGCTTCATCCCACTCGCCGCCGCAGCGCTCATCCTCACGACCGCGCTGTACCTCTGGTGGACGTGGGGCACGGAGTCGCCGAGCATCGCCAACCTGCTCACGGGAAAAGGACCGATCGAAGTGGCGGCGAGTCGCGGCGCGGCGGCCGATCCACTCAATCGCGTCGCATCGATGTTCGACCTGATTCGCGCACATCGCGGCATGGTGTGGGCGTTCGTCGGCTCGGGCATTCTCGTGCATGTGGGCGGCTGGCTGATCTCGGGCCGCATTCGCCACCATCCAAAGGAACTGCTGTCCGTCTCGATCAGCGGCGTCATCGCCGGCACGGTCGGCATGCTCGTCGGCGTGTGGTTCCTCTCGAGACCCGACACACTCGGCCGCGAGATGCTCTTCGCGATGCTTGCGCCCCCCGCGTTTCTCGGCGTGATGCTCGTGGGCAGCCAACTCTTCACCGCGCTCTCGAGTGCTGAGGCGTCCGATGCGGAGCGCGAATGGGTGACGCGGTTCAACGCGTGGCTGCTCATCGCGATCGTCATGTGGGCGACGCTGTGCGCACTCACGCTCTATGGTCCGGAGTGGGCGGCCGAGGGCTGGCAACAGCTCACCGTGGCCGGAATCGGTGGTGCATCGGGACTCGTCGCCGTGTTGTTGGCAAAGGGAGAGAGCAATTCGCGGCCGGGAATGACTGGCACCGCCGTCACCATTCTGCGCAAAGGTGGCCTCGCCCTCGCCGCACCGCTGTTCGTCGGCTGCGTGATCGTGGCGCTCGCCGCCGGCAATGAACGCCTCATCGGCGCGGCGTGCGAACTGCCCATGTCGGCGCGCACACTGGACTGTCGCCCGAATCGTCCGCGTCCGGACGATCTTTCGCACAGCCTTCCGTTCGTCGTCATCGCGCGGCACCTCACCGATCGCATCGACAGCCTTTCGACGCAATTCAAGTCGACGGACGCTGATCTCCACATGGAGCAGTCGTTCGCGCGGGGCGATTCCATCGCGCAAGCGCTGACTGCGCGCGGCGACCTGTCCGCGGTGAGTTGGGACGCACTCACGAACGTTACGGCGGAGGCTGTGGCACAATCGGCGAGCGCCGCGAGTCGGGCCGACAGCGCACTGCGCGCACACAGCCGGGAGTTCACGCGCTCCGTACTCGCCACCGACTCGGCGACGGTAAAAGGCATCGGCGGCGACTCGGTGCTGCGCGCGCTGTTCAGGAAGCGCGCGCTGGCCGAGGTGCGAGCGGGAGACCAGCTGCGCAATCGTCTGCTGGCGCGCGACTCGGCCGCCGCGATGATGGACCAGCATCTCACGAACATCGAGAAGGCGGCCGCAACGGCACGGGTGTCGACCGACAGCATCATGCGGCCCTGGATGCTTGGGACGTTGCACGACGTCGTCAGCGAGCGACTGCGCAGCTCGATCGCTGCGTTCGAGCAGGTGACACAGGATTCGATCGCACGCGCGAAGTCGCACGACTGGGTCCAGAGTGCGGTTACGCTCGCAGGCCAGCAGGTGCCATTCGATGGCGCGGTGCCGGGGACGGTGATCTTCCTGTTCGCGGCTCTCGCCGGGCTCGGACTCCTGCTCGGATGGAAGATCGACACGAACAAGTTCTCGCTGCGGGCGATGTACGAGATGCGTCTCGTTCGCGCGTACCTCGGGGCGTCGCGGCCGGCGGCAGACAGGCAGCCCAATCCATTCACCGGCTTCGATCCGCTCGACGACTTTCCGATCGGGGATCTATGGCCGGGTGAAGATCCGACGTCGGAGAAGGGCGGACGGGCGACGGGCAGTCCGCCGATGCACATCGTGAACGTGACGCTCAACCTGGTCGCCGGTGGCAATCTCGCGTGGCAGCAGCGGAAGGCCGAATCGATGACCATCTCGCCGCTGCATGCGGGTTCGCCGTTCGTCGGCTATCGAGCGACGACGGCTGACACGGTGCCCGCCGGCATGGAGGGCAGCGCGAAGCGCCTTTACGGAGGCGAGAAGGGTATCACGCTCGGCACGGCAATCACGATCAGCGGCGCGGCGGCGAGTCCCAACGCCGGCTCCTACTCGACGCCGGCAGTCACGTTCCTCATGACATTCTTCAACGCGCGGCTTGGCGCGTGGCTGGGCAATCCTGGCCGAGCGGGCGCGAAGACGTTCGACCGCAGTGCGCCGGTGCAGAACGTCAAGCCGATCGTCGACGAGATGTTCGGCCTGACGACGGACGTCAGTCCGTACATCTATCTCTCCGATGGCGGACACTTCGAGAATCTCGGGCTGTACGAGATGGTGCTACGCCGCTGCCGTTTCATCGTAGTGAGCGATGCGGCCGCGGATCCGAATGCGACGTTCCAGGATCTCGGCAACGCGGTGCGGAAGATTCGCGTGGACCTCGGCATCCCGATCGAGTTTCTCGACGGCGTGCACATCTTCGCGCGAGACAAGGCGCCCGAGAGCGAGACCGGCAGCTATTGGGCGCTCGGCCGCATCAAGTACTCGGCGGTGGACACGGGATCCGACGACGCGGAGACCGATGGATTGCTCGTCTATCTCAAGCCGGCGATGTATGGCCGGGAGCCGAGCGACGTGATTCAGTATTCGCGGTCGAGCGAGACCTTTCCGCACGAGCCGACGAGCGACCAGTTCTTCAGCGAGTCGCAATTCGAGAGCTATCGCGCGCTCGGAGAGTATGTGGTGCGCGAATTGGTGGACAAGCCGCTGACGTCCACATTGCTGAACGTGAAGGGAAGCCGCCCGGGGTCCCTGCTGACGCATTGGAAAGAGTTGCTGCGGGCGAGTGACTCGAACGTGCAGATCCCGTTGACCGAGAGTGGCGTCTGGCCAACAGCGGTAGAGAAAGCGGCTTCGCCCTGAGGGCCGTCTCGAGTCAATTGCACTTGTACTTCCAGCAACGCGACTCTTTGCGAGCCGACATGTTCCGCAATTGCACGGCAGTTGTACCCCAGAGGACGCAGAGGTGCAGAGATTCGCGATGAAAACCTGGCGGTAGTCTCTCGACGTCCTTCTCCGTCTTTCTCTGCGTTCCTCTGCTTCTCTGCGTCCTCTGCGGTAAATATGATGGCCTCGGGTGAGAGCTAGCCTCGTATGAGATTCTCAGTTTGTGTCCGTTGGTGTCCGTTCAATCGCTCTTCTCAAATCTCCGAAACCGACAGGCCGCGCCTCGCGCTTCAATGCCGATGAGAGCTGATCGCACCACTTTCTTACGGCCCCGGGACGCATCGGAGGTTTTTGAACAGCGACACTAACTGATCGAACGGATTGAACGGAAACGACAGGGACCACCCTCTGTCGCTATTGCTCGGGAATTATTCGCGCCACCGCAGCCTTGAATCGCGGATCGCCGCGCACGGCAGCGAAGCCCGGATCAACGTTCAGCTGAATCAACCATAGGTCGCGCGCAGCGATCGACTCATCGAGCGTCGCGAAGAAGGCGTCGAGGTTGCCAAGGCCGTAGTGCACGCTCGCAATGGCGAGCGGCGGAACTGGCTCACTCACCGCGCGCTTTTCCAACTCGGCGAGAATCTCCAGAGCGTCGGGCTCATTGTTCGCGCGCGCGAACATCGCGGCCTGATTGGCGAGTGGCCAATAGGCGCGCTGCGACTGGTCTACCGACGACGCGATCGACTGGAATGCCTCGTCGCGGCGGCCGAGCTGGAAGAGCGACAGGGCGCGCCAGCGATACGCCTCGCTGTCGTTCGAATCGTTGTCGAGCGTCGACTCGCAGTAGGCCACCGCGTCCTCGAATCGCGACGCCAGATAGCTGATGATGGCGCGATTGCCGCTCGCGAGCACACCGAGTGGGTCCAGCTCCGACGCATAGGTGGCGCGCTCGATCGCCTCGTCATGCCGGCCGAGCGACGCGAAGTAGAACGCGTGTGCCGAGTGCACGAGCGGATCGCTGCGCTTGAGCTGCATCGCGCGCTCGATGAGCCGAAGCGTCTCGGCGTGGTTCCAGTCGTACCAGAGGCTCGCGTTGCTCAACACGATGAGCGCCTCGGCGAGATTGGGGTCGAGCGCCAATGCGCGAAGCGCGGCCATGCGCGACTTGGGCACGCCGACGCGCGGTACCACGGCATCGTACATGGTGAGCAGGAAGTGGACTTCCGCCACGCCGGTGTGCGCGAGCGCGAACTTCGGGTCACGCTCCAGCGCGCGCTGATAGAAGTCCATCGCGCGCTCCATGCCGTCGAGGCGACGATCGAGATAGTGGCGCCCTTTCAAATAGAGCTCGTACGCCTCGATATCGAGCGACGAGCGCCGGACAGACGACGAAATGCGCCCGCCCTTCGCGAACAGCGCAACCTGAAGCGACGCCGCGATCTTCGACGCGATGTCCTCCTGGATCTCGAATACGTCGGCGATCTCACGATCGTAGCGCTCGGACCACTTCTGGAATCCATCCGCCGCATTGGACAGCTGCGCAGTGACGCGGATGTGGTTGCCCACCTGTCGAACGCTTCCCTCGAGCACGTTGCCGACGCGCAGCTTCCGCGCGATGTCCTTCACGTCGACGTCCATGTTCTTGAACGCGAACGACGACGAGCGCGCCGCCACGCGCAGCGACGGCAATCGCGCGAGCGCGTTGAGAATCTCCTCGGTGATCCCGTCGGAGAGATACTCGCCATCCTGCTCGTGACTCAGGTTCCGGAATGGAAGCACTGCCACGGAGCGAATCTCCGATGCGTCGGTGAGCAGCTGGCCCTGCTCGTCGATCTTCGAGCCGATGGAGGACAGCGCGGCGAGCAACTCGCCAGCCGACTGCGGACGCCCGACGGGATCCTTCACGAGCAGCTGCATCACGAGCTGCGACAGCGCCGGAGGCAGTCCGGTCCGCACCGCGTCGATTGGCACGGGCTCCTCGGTGACATGCGCGGCAATCATCGCCATCGCCGGCCGTCCGGCGAATGGCGTCTTGCCGGTGAGCATCTCGTACGCGACGACGCCCAATGCATAGAGGTCGGCGCGATGGTCGACCGTGGGATCGGCCGCGCCCTGCTCCGGCGCCATGTATGCCGGTGTTCCCAGCGTCATGCCGAACGACGTGAGCGTCGTGCCAGGCTTCGAGGAAATGGTGAACGCCTTGGCGACGCCGAAGTCGGTGACGATCGCGCTGCGGCCAGAGAGCAGGATGTTGTCGGGCTTGATGTCGCGATGGACGATGTTGTGCTCGTGCGCGCACTCGAGCGCCAGTGCGACGTCGCGGAGTATGCCCATCGTCTGCGTGACGGGCAGCGCACCATCGCGTTCCAATCGCGACCGCAGCGAATCGCCGAGCACGAAGGGCATCGTGTAGTACGGCAGGCCGTTCACCTCACCGGCAGCGTAGATCGGCACGATGTGCGGATGCTGCAGTCGAGCCGTGAGCGTCACTTCGCGCTTGAAGCGTTCGGCGCTCATGCCGGCGGCCAGATCCGGATCGAGCACCTTGATCACCACCCGCCGTCCGAGCGCGATCTCCTCGGCCACGAAGACGTGCGACATGCCACCGCGAGGGAGTTCACTCTCGATGGTGAATTCACGGCCCAGCTCTACTCGAAGTCTCTCGCGCAGCGGGTCGATCATGCTGGACGCTCAGATCGGCGGTAGGGCGTACCAGAGCACGGCTGCGAAATGAGCCGCGCTTCCACCAAGGACGAACAGATGCCAGATGGCGTGACTGAAGCGGATGCGCTCCCAGACATAGAACACGACGCCGCCAGTATACAACGCGCCGCCAATGGCAATCCAGAGCATGCCGGCTGGTGCAACGTGCTGTGACAGGGGTCGAAGAGCGATGACGATGATCCACCCCATTCCGAGGTAGACCCAGGTGGAAAGCGCCGGCAAGCGAGCGCCGAGGCTGCTCTTGAGGGCGACGCCGAGGATGGCGAGGCCCCACACCACGCCGAAGATGCTCCATCCCCACGCGCCGCGGAGCGAGACGAGCATGAACGGTGTGTACGTGCCGGCGATCAGGAGATAGATGGCCGAGTGGTCGATCCGCTGGCAGATCTCCTTCAACCGATGGCTGCGCACGGAGTGGTAGAGCGTCGACGCGGCGTAGAGCAGGATCAGCGTGCCGGCATAGATGCTCGCCGCGACAATGCGCCACGGGTCGTCCGTCGACGCGGCGCTGACGATGAGCACCGGCGCGCCCACGAGGCTGAGCACCAGGCCCAGCCCGTGAGTGAGGCTGTTCGCCAACTCGTCACTCGGTGAAGCAGCTGCATTCTGCGTCATGAGCTCAAGCTAGCGGCTTTCAGCGCAACGGCGTCAGCGCGTTGCCTCCGCCGCCGCGCGACCAGCCGTTCGACCCGAGAAAATGCAGCCTCCGAGAAAGGTGCCTTCGAGCGCGCGGTAGCCGTGCACTCCGCCTCCGCCAAAGCCGGCAACCTCTCCCGCCGCATACAGTCCCGGCACCGGCGAGCCGTTGGCGCCGAGGACTCGGCTGGAGAGGTCCGTCTCGAGGCCGCCGAGCGACTTGCGTGTGACGATGGAGAGACGCACGGCGATGAGCGGGCCTGCCGCCGGGTCGAGCAGGCGATGCGGCGTCGCGACGCGAATCAACTTGTCGCCGATGTAACTGCGCGCGCCGCGAATGGCGATCACCTGCGCATCCTTGGCAAAGGTGTTGGCCATCTGCGCGTCGCGCGCCGTGACCTCTCGCTCTACTGCGGCGAGGTCGAGTCGCGGCTCGTCTGTGATCGCGTTCATGCCGCGCACCAGCTCAGGAAGCGTCTTGGCGATGACGAAGTCCACCCCCTTCTGCTTGAACGCCTCCACGTTCGGAGGCGCGCCCGGGAACGCGCGACCGAGCACCTTCGTGATGCTCTTTCCGGTGAGGTCGGGATTCTGCTCCGATCCGGACAGCGCGAACTCCTTCTCGATGATCTTCTGCGTGAGCACGAACCAGCTGTAGTCGAAGCCGGTGCGGATGATGTGCTCGAGCGTGGCCAGCGTGTCGAAGCCAGGGAAGTTCGGCGCGGGGAGCCGCTGTCCAAGTGCGTCGAGCCAGAGAGACGACGGTCCAGGAAGGATGCGGATACCGTGTTTCGGCCAGATGGGAGCGAAGTTCTCGATGCCTTCCGTGTAGTGCCACATACGGTCGCGATTGATCATGCGTCCGCCGGCCTTCTCGGTGATCGCGAGCATCCGTCCGTCGACGTGCGCCGGCACGCCGCTCAGCATCCGCTTTGGCGGTGGGCCGATGCGCGCCGGCCAATTCTCGCGTACGAGATCGTGATTGCCGCCGATGCCGCCCGACGTGACGATCACCGCCTGGGCGCGCAGCTCGAACTGTCCCGCGACGACACGCGAGCTCGACTCGCCACGCCCCACATTGCTCGGCTCCAGTACGTCACCCTGAACGCCGACGACGGTGCCGTTCGTGGTGATGATGGAGTTCACGCGATGGCGGAACAGCAACGTGATTCGTCCCGCCGCGACGCCGTCGCGCACGCGCCGCTCGAACGGCGCCACGACGGCGGGGCCAGTACCCCACGTCACGTGGAAGCGTGGCACCGAATTGCCGTGGTTGTTCGCCAGCGACCCGCCGCGCTCCGCCCAGCCGACGACCGGAAAGAAGCGAACCCCCTGCGCATGGAGCCACGACCGCTTCTCGCCGGCCGCGAAGTTGACGTACGCCTCGGCCCACTTGCGCGGCCAGGCGTCCTCGTCGCGATCGAATCCGGCCGAGCCGAACCAGTCGCGCATGGCGAGGTCGCGCGAATCGTGAATGCCGAGTCGGCGTTGCTCTGGAGAATCGACGAGAAAGATGCCGCCGAACGACCAGAACGCCTGGCCGCCGAGCGATGCCTCCGGCTCCTGGTCGACGATGACTACTCGACGGCCTGCGTCGGACAGCTCGGCGGCCGCAACGAGGCCGGCGAGACCGCCGCCAACAACGATCACATCTGCGTTCATGGATGTCATCGGTCTAAGAGAACTTCACGCGCGCGCGCGAAGGCGAAATCGAGGCTCGGACAGAAATTGTCCATTCCGATCTCATCGAAGGTCGGCGTTGCGCGCAAAGCCTGCAACGGTTGCGAGTGGAGTTCGGCAAGGAGCACGACAGTGCCGTCCTTACGGCTTCGCTGCACCACGTCACGCAGCGAGCGCATGCCGGTCGAGTCCATCGCGGGAACATGCCGCATGCGGATGATAAGGACCTTTGGTCTTCCCGCT
Organism: Gemmatimonadota bacterium; assembly: GCA_028287345.1. Taxonomy (GTDB): domain Bacteria; phylum Gemmatimonadota; class Gemmatimonadetes; order Gemmatimonadales; family Gemmatimonadaceae; genus AG11. The sequence goes on along the minus strand of JAQBPV010000422.1, from coordinate 28,931 downwards.
ACGCGGCCGAGAGTGTCCCGGAACGCCTGTGCCGCTCCGAAGAAGAAGGGACCGCTGATCTCGTAAACCTCGACGCCAGGGGGAACGATGCGCCGGTCGAGCAATTCGTCGCCGTCGGCAACGACAGCGAAATCGTCCGTGAGATCGTGGGTCACCTGACTGACGCTCGCGACGGCGGACATCCGGCGCATGAAGAGGAAGGCGGCGAGCACCATACCCACTTCGATCGCCACGGTGAGGTCGACGAGCACGGTGAGGGTGAAGGTCGTCAGCAACACGACGACGTCACTCTTCGGCGACGTCAATTCGCCGAGGAATGAGCGCCATTCGCTCATGTGGTACGCCACGACGACAAGAATCGCCGCCAGCGTCGCCATCGGGATGAGCGACGCCCACCGGCCGAAAAAGAGCGTGATGAGGAGCAGCGTGAGTGAGTGCACGATACCGGCGACCGGCGTTCGCCCGCCGTTCTTCACGTTGGTCGCCGTCCGTGCAATGGCGCCCGTAGCGGGGATACCACCGAACAGCGGCGACGCGATGTTCGCCATTCCCTGCGCGACCAACTCGACGTTCGACTTGTGCTGGCTGCCGATCATGCCGTCGGCGACCACGGCCGACAGGAGCGACTCCACAGCCGCGAGCAACGCGATGGTGAACGCCGGTCCGACGAGCGCTGTGGTCTGTTCGAAGCTGAGATGCGGAAGCGTCGGATGCGGGATGGACGCCGAGATTTCGCCGAAGCGCGAACCGATCGTCTCGACGGGAACGTGCAGCAGGCGGACGACGGCGGTCGTCACGATGAGCGCGACGAACGGTCCCGGGATGCGGGTGCTGATGCGCGGCCACAGGAGGATGATCGCGAGCGCGAGGAGCGCGACGGCAAGGGCGGCCGGCGAGACGCCGGTCGCGGCGTGCGCATATGCCTGCCACTTCGCCATGAAGTTGGCTGGCACGTCGCCCATCTGCAGCCCGAAGAAATCCTTGACCTGACTCGACAGGATGATGATGGCGATGCCGCTCGTGAAGCCCGTCACGAGGGGATGCGGAATGAACCTGATGGCGTCGCCGAACTTCACGAGACCCATCACCACGAGTATGACGCCGGCCATGAGCGTCGCGACGGTGAGTCCATCGATGCCGAATTTCTGGACGATGCCGTAAACGATGACGACGAACGCGCCCGTCGGTCCGCCGATCTGCACACGCGACCCGCCAAACGCGGAGATGAGGAAGCCGGCGATGATCGCCGTCCACAGGCCGCGGCCAGGGGTGACGCCGCTGGCGATCGCAAAGGCGATGGCGAGTGGCAGCGCGACGATACCCACGATGATGCCCGCGACGGCATCGCTGGCGAGCTGCACGCGATCGTAGCCGCGGAGGGTCGAGAAGATGATCGGGACGAACACGGCACACGGGGAGTGCGCGGCGGCTTGCCGCGGCGATACACCGAAGCTACGTCGCCTGCGGAGGCTGTTCTGTCCGGAGAATCCCGCTCGCACGGTCCGTGTCGAGCGACTGGCGGTAACGCACGCAACCGCGGAGAACTCAGGCCCCCAAAAGCGCCGGATGGCGAACTCCCCACATGTCTTCGGTAAAGCGCCCGACGGCCAGCGAGGAAGGGCTACCTCACTCTTCAACGCATGCACACATCATTCACTCAGAATCCGCCCCGGATCATTCAGGGAGGCATGGGCGTCGGCGTTTCGAGCTGGCAGCTCGCGCGCGCCGTCTCTCGCCTCGGGCATCTCGGCGTCGTCTCCGGGACGGCGATCGATACCGTCATGATTCGTCGCCTCCAGGATGGCGACGAGGGCGGACACGTGCGACGCGCGATGGGCGCATTCCCCATCCCCGACGTAGCCGAGCACATCCTGCGTCAGTACTACATCCCGGCTGACCAACGCGGGGATGCACCATACAAGCTGCTCCCCATGTTCCGAAAGTCGGTGTCGCTCGCGCGACAGCAGACCACGATGATCGCGAACTTTGTCGAGGTCTGGCTCGCGAAGGAGGGGCACGATGGCGTCATCGGCATCAACCTGCTGACGAAGGTGCAGATGCCGAACCTCGCCTCGCTGTATGGTGCGATGCTCGCCGGTGTGGACTACGTGCTCATGGGTGCGGGAATACCGCGTGACATTCCGGCGGTGCTCGACGCCTTTGCCCAGCATCGCGTCGCGCGACTCAAGCTGGACGTCGACGGGCCAGCGGGCGAAGTGTCCGACGAGATCGTGTTCGATCCGAACCTCCATCTCGAGAGCGGTTGCGTTGCGCTCACGCGTCCCCTCTTCATCCCGATCGTCTCGGCCAGCTCGCTCGCGACCACGCTGGCACGCAAGGCATCGGGCCGAGTGGACGGATTCGTCGTCGAAGGTCCGACGGCGGGCGGACACAACGCACCGCCACGTGGCGAGCCGCACTTCTCGGACGATGGCGAACCGCTCTATGGCGAGCGAGACGTCGTGGATCTCGACAAGATCCGCGATTTGGGCCTGCCATTCTGGTTGGCCGGCGGAGTTGGCACACCAGAGGGTCTGGAAGCCGCGTTGGCCGTGGGTGCATCAGGTGTGCAGGTGGGAACGCTGTTCGCGTACTGCGACGAATCCGGCTTCACTCCCGATCTCAAGGCACGCGTGCTCGCCGGCATCGCGACGAATGACGTGCGCGTTCGCACCGACCCGCGCGCCTCGCCGACGGGGTATCCGTTCAAGGTCGTGCACGTGGCCGGACTGAAGCAGCAGGACGACGGTCGCACGCGCGAGTGCGATCTCGGCTATCTGCGCACGCCGTACCGCACGGCTTTGGGCACTGTTGGTTATCGCTGCCCCGCGGAGCCGGTCGAACAATACATCGCGAAGGGCGGCGACATCGCGGACACGATCGGCCGACGGTGCCTGTGCAACGGCCTCACGGCGAACATCGGCCAGGCACAGTCTCGAGAAGCTGGCGAGGAGCTTCCGCTGGTCACGAGCGGCGACGATCTCGTTTCACTCGGCGTCTTTACCCAAGGCCGGATGCGATACTCGGCAGAGGATGTCGTGAACTATCTCTGCAATCATGTCGCCGGATGAGGGAACAAGCACTGCCTCGACGCGAATGTCGAGGCAGTGCCTTGGAACTACGGTGCGCCCCGCAGGCTCATCGCGGCGAGTCAGCTGATCGTGGGAATGAAGAACGGCTGTACGATCGCGACGACGTCGGCGCGATCCAAAGGTTCGTCGAACGCTTCCGTTGCCGCGTCGACGCCGAAGTTCGCTCCGGACAGCGTCGAAACATTGACGCCCGCGTGCGTGACGTTCGACTCGGACGGAGCCGTGGTAGAGTTGGCGCCGGCGCCATAGATCCTGTTGAACGCCGCCGTCACCGCTGCCGCATTGGCGCCGAGATCGGTTGCACCTGCTGCGGCGGCATCGCCGCCGCGCACCGTTCCGCTGTAGCGCACTGTCGCCCCAGCCCCTGCCGCCGCGCGACGCATGCGACGAATCCGCGATGCATGGCGCGCTTCGACGGAGTGAATGCGGAGCGCCGCCTCGAGGACCGCGGAGCTCGACATCAGGTTGCCCGCCTGTCCCTTGTACGCGCGAACACCGGTGTCCTCAGCGCCCTGCGCGACTTCGAGCAGGAAGGGGAGGTCGGTCGTCGCCTTGGCGAATGGCCCACCGCCCGCCGCACTGCGATTGCCGGTGAAGTCGAACGATGCTTCCGTGAGGCCGAACACGTTCGTAGCGCCGGTGGCGAGCAAGGTGGCAACGTGGGCCGCCTCGTGCTTCTGAATCTGCTGAATGGTGTTCACCGCGCCAGGAACCGCCGCGGCAAGCGCGCGCACCGGCGCGAACGCCGCGTTCTGCGCGGCTGATGCGCTGGTCCCCAGCACCGCCTTGTAGAACTCGTTCTCGAAGATCTCGAGCGCGAGCGCGAAGTCGAGCACGTTCTTGATTGCCGTGGGCAGCGTGCCCTGTCCCTGCGCGTCCTTGGCGAGCGCCGCGAGGGCGATTGGCACCGAACCGATGGCGAGTGCCGCGATGATACCGGGGCTCGCCCACGATCCGTTCTCGATCTCCTCCTTGCGTGTCGCATATCGCTGGACCAGCTCGGGATCGATCGTATCGAGAATTGGCTGATTGTTCATTGCTCCATGTCTCCAGGTCGACGGATCGACGGTCAGGTCGGGGTGGGTGCGGTTGCGTCAGCGGTCTTCTTGCTCGCGTCGGGCTGCGTGCCGATGGTCACCGTGCCGACGACGACGTTCAGGCTGTTCACCGACGCGATGACGGTGCTCGGCTCCGCCTTTACGTCGAGTCCTGCCGCATTCACCACATCGTCACCCGCGAACAGGCGGCCGTTGGTGCCATCGCGAATGTCGCGGATCGCTGCGGCGTGACGCGCTTCCACCGACACGATCTTTCCTGCGACGAGCAGGTTCGCCGCGCTCGTCAGATACTTGCCCGCGCCATTGTATGCCGAGACGCCGGTGTCCTCGAGCAGCTGTGAGGTGCTGAGCAACACCGCCCGCGTCGCCGTGAGCGTACCGACAGTCGTCGTGTTGAAGTTGATCGCCGGAATGGCCGAGCCGCCCAGGACGGTCTTGAAGAACTCGCGATGAATGACCTCGTGCTTCTGCAGATCGCCAAGGACTTCCTGTTCGTTCGCACTGAGCGCCGCGAAGCCCGCCGAGCCGAGTGCCGCGGTGTAGTACGCAGCCTCGAGCTGCTCGAGCGCGTACGCATAGTTCAGGATCCCCGTGTCGTTCGACAGGTCGAGCGTGTAAGTGGTGTTGGCATTCGGACCCGTCCCCGTGTCGTCGTCGTTGCACGCCGTGAACACGCTCGGCAGGAAGACGATCGCGCCTCCCATGCCGAGCACACTGAGAAATCGCCGACGTGTGGTCGGCTGTAGCAGCTGTGCACCGCTGCTGACGATGAGTTCCTTGCTCTCTGGCATCCCGTCCCCCCCATGAATGGCAACACCCGCTGCGTGCATCGACCTTGCGCCACCCCTGGCTGGTCGCTGCTCGCGTGACGGTGCGGTGTCAAGGCATTCGCGGTGCCAGAGAGTTTGTCGTCGTCGCAGTGTGATGCGATCGTCGCGGTGTAATCCCGTTGAGCGCTACTTGATGTATGCGCTGCGTGAATTCACATGCAGCAGATGCACTGTCGCGTTCGCGTGTGATACATGTCACGCATCGCGCACACTACCTGCATTGGGTGCACGCACTCACAGCCGAGGAACTAGGAACGATGGTCCTACACCGCCGCCGCGAGATCGTGGACAGCCTGCGACAGCGCATCGCGCGAGCGCTTGCCACGGGATCGATCTGCGCGGGCGACCGCCTCGCCAGCACGCGCGAGATGGCGCACGAGCTGAGCGCAGATCCGCGCGTCGTCAGTGCGGCGTTTCGCGTGTTGGAGGCGGAGGGGCTCGTCGAGATTCGCGCACGCTCGGGCGTCTATGTGCGGATGGAGGCCGCGGCCGCGCGTTCGAGCATGGTGGCGCCGGTAGAAACCTTAACAGACGTGCTGACGAATGCGGTGATGCGCGGCTATTCCGGACCGGAGTTCGCCGCGCGGCTGAACACGCTCGTCGCGGGGCGAAAGCTCCGCACCGTGGTTCTCGCCACGTTGTCCGATCAAGTGCTCGGCATCGCACGCGAGCTGCGTGAGGACTTCGGCCTCGATGCCGTGCCTCTGCTCGTCGAGCGAATGACGTCGGATGCGGGACGACGCATGCTCAAGAGCGCGAACCTCATCGTCACCACCGAGCGGCATCGCGGCACCACAAAGCTGTTGGCCGAGGAGCTTGGCATCACTCGCTTGACGGTGTCGATCCGCAAGGACCTCTTCGAGAGCGAATGGGCACTCTGGCGCGGGGAGCCCGTGCACATCGTCGTGCTCGATGCACGGTTTCGCAGCCTGATCAGGAAGTTCCTCACCTACTCTGGCGCCGAAGCGGCGGCCGCGCGGGTGCATCTCGCCACCGACGACCTCTCGCGCATTCCCGGCGACGCGCCGACGTACGTCACGCAGGCCGCGCGAACGCACATCGGGAAGGGGCACGTACCCGGCATGATGATCCCACCTACGCGTCTCTTCGCCGAGGACTGCGTACGTGAGCTGTGGCGGATCATCGGCTCGCTGAATCTCGGCAGGGCTCGCGCCTGAACTGCGTCAGTCCCATCGGGCGCTGCGTCCGGTTATCTCGTTGACGTAGATCCCGAAAAGAACGCCACGATGCGGAGCGGGATCTGTCGCCGAGAAGGCATCGGGCAGGAGCGACCGGGCGCTCGAGAGCGCCCTCGCGTGTAGCTCGGGCGAGCCCTGCTCCGGATCGAGCAGATAGAACGTCCCCTTCGCGACGACGCTCGTCCACTCGAACGGCCCGACCACGTGATCGGCCTCGAAGGCGCACCAGGGATGATGCGCGAGAGCGGAGAGCTTCGCTCCGACACTCGTTCGCCCCAGGATCCAGCCGTCGTCGAACGTGTAGCTGATCGGTTCGATGTCGACCTTGTCATGCAGCGAGAAGGCAATGCGGCCAACATGTTGGCGAGCGAGAAACGCGCGGGCCTCGACGTCGTCGAGCGTCAGATACTGGGTTTTATGAGCGGTAGCCACGGGATCCTCACTTGGCCTGCAAGAGCCCGAGACGCAGGCAGAATTGGACGTAATCGGGCCGGTGCGAGAGGTTCAACTTCTCGGTGATGCGCTGCTTGTACGTCTCCACTGTCTTGGGGCTGATGAAAAGCTTCTCGCCGATCTCCGACGCCGAGTGTCCGCTGGCAACGAGCACGAGGACGTCGCGCTCACGCTCGCTCAGCTGCAGATACTTCTCGCGCTCATCGGCATGCTCGGCGCGGCGTGCGACTTCGCGCGCCAGCGTGAGCGAGGCGGCTGGCTGCACGTAGAGGCCGCCGGCCGCCACCGCACGAACCGCGTCCGCCAGCTCGCGATCCGCTGCGTTCTTCACGAGGTATCCAGCCGCACCCGCTTCGAGGAGCGTGACGAGATATTCGTCTTCGGTGTGCATGGTGAGGATGAGCACCCGCGTGGCAGAGCCGCGAGCGACGAGCTCCTTGGTTGCTGCCAATCCATCCATCTGCGGCATGTCGAGATCGAGCAGCGCGATGTGCGGCGACAGGCGCTCGACGAGCGCGACGGCGTCTCGCCCATTCGTCGCCTCGCCCACCACCTCGATGTCCTTGGAGGTTCCGAGCAGCGCCTTGAGGCCGGCACGGACGACGAGATGATCGTCGGCGAGGATCACGCGAATGACGTCGGGACGAGTGGTGGGCATACTACGGACGTTCTCGGGGCTGGTGGCGAGCGCCAGGACGGCGCTCGCGGCGGCATTCACCGTGTCCTTCATCTTACTTGGAGACCACCAGCGCCGTTACCATCCCGAACATCCCATGCTCGGTTTCAGCGTGGCCGAGGATGTGGCAGTGGAACGCCCAGGTGCCGGGATTGTTGCAGTTGATGATGACGTCCCACCGCTCGCCTGGCGCAATGTTGAGCGTGTCGCACTTCCACGGCTGCGGCTGCGCCCAGCCATCCTTGTCGATCACCGTCATGTGCATTCCATGCAGGTGCATCGGATGGATCATCATGCCTTCGTTCATGTAGCGGACGCGAATCTTGTCGCCAAGCTTCGCCGTGAAAGGCTGCGTCGCCGGGAAGCCCTTGCCGTTAATCGTGAAGCCGTGCATCCCGTCGTTGAGGATGAGCACATAGTCGTGCGCGACGTTCTCGATCGCACGCGGCACCTTGGGCTCGATGATGAACGCACCCAGCAGCCCGAGACCGACCTGCGTGGCCGAGTTGTGGTGCGAGTGATACATGTGCGAACCCGAGTTCCCGACCGGCGCCGTGAACTCGTACGTGAAGCTCTCACCCGGCTTCACGGGCGGCTGCGTGATGTACGGAACGCCGTCCATGTCATTCGGCAGCTCGACGCCGTGCATGTGGATCGCCGTGGACTGCTTCAACTCGTTCTTGAGGTTGATGCGCACGCGGTCGCCTTCACGCACGCGGATCTGCGGACCCGGCACCTGGCCGTTGTACGCCATCGCCGCGACCATCTGGCCCGGTGACACTTCCCACTGAATCTCGCTCGCAGTGAGGTCGTACACTTTCACGCCGTTGACGATCTTCGGCGCCATGAGCTGGTTGCCGAGTCCAGCGGTCTTCGCCGGAAATGCCTTGATGCCCTTTTCATGCATCGCATCCATGGCGTCGGCCGCGGCGCGAATGGAGGCAGGCGTCGCAGCGGGGGCGGGCGGCGCACCAGCCTTGGGGTCGACGGTGGCGGCCGCTGCCAACTCCGGCGTCGCCGAGGCGTCCTTGCCGCATGCGACGAGCGCGGCGGCACCGGCGGCGGTGAACGAGGCAGTCCTGAGGAAAGCACGACGCGAGGTCACGCGGCGCACGAGGTCGACGGCAGCATCGGGAAGCAGAGTCTCTATGGGCATCGTCGGGGATCGTTGAGGGATTGAGTGCTGACTTGAATCTCGTCCCAAGGGCCCGCGCGCTCTGTCGGGAAATGAATGGTCGTTTGTGTGCTCGCTCCTGACGCCGTGTAGTCACTTCTCCTGACACCCTCGGTTGGCATTCCGTGTCCGCACTTCGCCGGACATCGGTCGCGGGCAACCGCTGACAGGAAGTGCGGAGGGGATGCGGCATCGTTCTGCATCTCATCACGCGAGGCTAGCATGACCAATTCCCGGATCGGCATCGCCGCGATCGCATTCGCGCTGACCGGCGCATCCGCCGGTGCGCAGCAGCCTCAGGCCGCCATGGTCGGCGCGTGGTCGGGGTCTGCATCCATCACCGTCGACTGGACGCAACAGAAGGCGCTCGAGGTTCGGGTGACGCTCTCCGCCGACGGCTCGATCGCGGGCACGGTTGGCGATGCAACGCTGGTCCGCGCGCGGATGCGGCCCAATCGCACCGTGCTCGAGCGCGCCGCGCACCTTGGGAGCGACTACATCATCGAAGCGGATCTCGACGGGCCGATCCTGCGGGCAGACGGCATTCAGCGCGCATCGGTGCGGATACCGCTCGACTGGAACGGCAGCGCTTTTACGGGCTCCGTCGCGACCAATGGAACGTATGACGGTGGCAGGGAAGCGATGAAGCTCATGGCATCCAACCTCGTTCTTCGTCGCGCCTCACCGATCTTGTCGTCGGTAAAATGAGCTTTCGCACGCCCGGGAGCTCGCACGCGGCGGAACACTGGGCGCGTCAACTCAAACTGCCCGCCGCCGCAGGAGCCTTCCTGATCATTGGCGCCGCGGGCTGGCTGCTCGCGGCGCTTCACCAGGCGCCGGTGGCGGCGCTCTACGCGTCGCGCATCTGGTACGTCGGACTGGTCATCACTGGCGCGCCGGTGCTCTGGACCACGCTGCGGCAGGCGATGCGAGGACAATTCGCGACGGACCTCGTGGCGTCGCTGTCCGTGGTCGGCGCGTTGATCCTCGGCGAGCCGATGGCGGGGCTCGTGATCGTCGTGATGCAGACGGGCGGCGAGGCGCTCGAGCGCGTCGCAGAAGGACGCGCCTCCGCGGCCGTGCGCGAACTCGAGGACGCGGCGCCGCGCATTGCGCATCGCCTGCGCGACGGCGCTATGGATGACATTCCCGTCGATGCGGTCGAGGTAGGCGATCAACTGCTCGTGCGGCCCGGTGAGCTCGTTCCGTGCGATGCCGTCGTCCTCACGGGCCAGTCGTCGGTGGACGTTTCGCGCCTCACCGGCGAGCCGTTGCCAATCGCCGCCGGCGAAGGCACGGCTCTGTTGAGCGGGAGCGCGAATGGCGATGCGCCGTTGACCGTGCGCGCGACTTCCGTCGCGCTGGAGAGCCAGTACGCCCGCATCGTGGAGCTCGTCCGCTCTGCGCAGGCGAGCAAGGCGCCTCTACAACGACTGGCGGATCGTTACGCGGTGTGGTTCACGCCGGTCACGTTGCTCGTGTGTGCGCTTGCCTGGTGGTGGAGTGGCGACCCGCGACGTGCTCTCTCCGTGCTCGTCGTCGCGACACCATGTCCGCTCATTCTCGCCACACCCATCGCGATCATCGGCGGAATCAACCGGGCCGCGCGCCGGCAGATCATCCTGCGCAACGGTGGCGCGCTCGAGCAACTCAGCGCGGCAACCGTGGCCATCTTCGACAAGACCGGCACACTCACCATCGGACGCCCCGAGGTGCAGTCGGTGCAGTCGCTGAGCGCGTGGACAGAGCCCGATCTCCTTCGTCTCGCCGGCGCGGTGGAGCATGGTGCGGGTCACCTGCTCGCCCGCACCTTCGTCGCGGAAGCAGAGCGTGTGCTTGCGCCCCTCGGCGTTCGCGTGCCTGGCGCGACCGACGTATCGGAAGCGGCCGGCCGAGGGGCGACCGGAATCGTCGACGGCCATCGCGTGACGATCGGCGCATGGAGTTACTTGCGCGACCTGTATCCTGGCGCCGTGCCTGCGCTCGTGGAGCAGGAGCTACGTGTCGCCGGCACGCCCGGCCTCCGTGCGTACATCGCGATCGACGGTGCGTTGGCGGGCCGCGTGGAGTATGCCGATCGCCTGCGGCGCGAGGCGCCCGGCGTCGTCGCCGACCTCTTCTCGCTCGGCCTGCAGCGGCAGGTGCTCTTGTCGGGTGATCACAGGGCGAACGTCGACGCGATTGCGCGCATGGTCGGACTCACCGAATCGCGCGCCGACTGTCAACCGCAGGACAAGGCGCGTTTCATCGGTACTCTCACCGCGGCGGGCGATCGGGTGCTCATGGTCGGCGATGGGATCAATGACGCGCCCGCACTGTCCGCTGCCAACGTGGGCGTCGCGCTCGCGGCGCACGGCGGCGGCATCTCGGCCGAAGCTGCGGACGTGGTGTTGCTGGCCGATGACCTCGACCGCGTGCCCGAGGCCATTCGCATCAGTCGGCGGACGATGCGCATCGCGCGACAGAGCATCGGGGTCGGCCTGGGATTGAGCGGCATCGCCATGGTCGTCGCGGCACTCGGCGGTATGCCGCCCGCGATTGGCGCTGCTCTGCAGGAAGTGATCGACGTCGCGGTCATCGTGAACGCGTTGCGGACGAGTCGTTGACGTGACGGTACAGAACTGCGATGCCAGCCGAGTGATCGTTGTCTCGCCGAGGGCGCGAATCAGGCGATGGGAAGCGCGATGACCGACCGGCTTCGGCCCGTGTCGCGCCCGCGCGCGGCGCGTTGCATCGCGCGCGGACCGTCGAGCGTCCGCCAGATCACATAGACGAAGACATAGGCGCCCGTCGCCGATAGCGCACCACCGCTCGATAGCATAATCGTGCCCGGTCCGGCATTCGACGCGCGCGCCACGAAGCCAACGACCATGAGCACGAGCCCCGCGTTGGAGATCCACAGATGGACCACCGGGGCGCGCCGGCTGTACAGCGGAAAGCCCGCGAAGCGCGGAATGACATGATAGGCGACGCCGTAGATCATCATCGTGACGAAGCCGAGCAGCAGCATGTGCATGTGCGCCGAGCGGTACACTGTCCACACGGGATGCACGGCCATCGCGACGCCCATCGTGACGCCGCAGGCGAGCCATGCGAGACTCGCCTTCAGGAACACCCTGACGAACCATTCCATCAGCGGTGCCCACACCCACACGACGTCGCCTGCGGCAGCGCGCGCGATGCGGTGGTCGTCACGTCGTCTGGCGCCGCATTGAGCGAAGCGACGACGACATCCGGATCGAGGTGCGCGTGAAGTGCTGCCTCGCGCAGCGAGGCGCTCCCGCCACAGCACGTGTCGATGCCATAGCGGTCGAGCACCGCTTGGGCGGACGGTGACTTTTTCACCGTCGCATCCACCGTGCAGTCGGCGCTGATGGATGAGTTGGTACAGTTGGAGCAAGATGTTGCGTCGCTCATGGGGTGCTATGGATTCGAGGAGGTTGCGTTGCTGCGGAGTGCCACGACTGCATTGGGTTCAGCTTGGGCGATACGTCCCTTCCGCGCGGTCGCGCACGCTACGCATGATGCCGCGTTCCATGATGAAGTGAGCGGGCTCGAAGAGAAGCACCTTTCTCACGGCGACACGCGCGCCCCGTCCTGAGCCGTAACTCGCTCGAGATCCTGCGCCAGGCGAACGTAGTCCGTGCGATGTGAGATACCGAGCTTCGCCGTGATACGCTGCTTGTAGGTGTCCACCGTCTTGGCGGTAATGCCGAGCCGCCGGCCTATCTCCGGTCCATTGAAGCCGGTCGCGGTGAGCTCGAAGACAGTGCGCTCGCGATCGCTCAACTGCGCGAGACTCTCCGTCGTGTCCGCGCCCTGCTCCGCCGCGCGGCCCGTGGCCGCGGCGAGTTGCCGTGCGACGGCAGGCCGAACATAGACGTCGCCCGCCGCCACCACACGAATGGCTTCGGCAAGCTCGCGTTCGGCGACGTGTTTGGAGACATATCCTCTCGCCCCATCGGTCAGGCAGGCGATCAGCTGGTCGCGCTCGTCTTCCATGCTCAGGATGAGCACCCGTACGTCGGGCGAAAAACGGCGAAGGGCGCGCGTCGTGGACGCACCGTCGCCGTTCGGCATGTGCAGGTCCATCACGACGACGTCCGGGTTCAGCCGCCGCGTGAGGATGAGCGCCTCATCGCCTCCCGTTGCTTCACCGACCACGCGAATGTCGGGACAGCTGTGCAGGAGCGCCTTCAGTCCCGCGCGGACGATCGTGTGGTCGTCCACGAGGATCACACAGATGGGTTGCTCGGCGATGGCCGCGCCGCGCCGCGCGTAAGGCCGCGCCGCCAACGCACGTCCAACCTCGGCCAGCGTTCCGTGCGGCACTGGCATGGCGGCACACGGTAGACAATCAGTCATGGTCAGGCTCCGGTTCGTGCCACGCGTCTCGACCATTGAACGATATGCCGATCGAAACACGGCCTCTGTCGGGAATAGTCCGGTGTTCCGTTCTCCTATTCCCGACGTAACGCCGTGTCCTCCATTGCCTGATGACCGTGGCGGCCGCGAACCACGATTCTTCGAGCGAAGATCGTCGCGTCACACCGCTGGAGGAACCATGTCGACTCATACGATGCCCCACCGATCCCCCACCCTTGCAACGGGCCCAGTCGTGCGCGGCGGACCAGTGGTCGTCGGCGCGGGCGGACATGACACGGCGAGCGTCGTGCGCGCCGGGACGGTCGTTGCGAGTCTGCTCGGCAGAGAGATGACGCTACTCGCCGTAATCGAGCCATTGCCCTCGTCCGTATGGGACGATGACGGCGCCGGACTGGGTGGCACCTTGTTCTCGGAGCGCGCCATCGCAACGCGACACGAGTTGGCGCGCGTCATCGACCCCAGCGACGACGAGATGAATTGGCCGGTGGAAGTGCTTCCTGGTCAGGTGGCAGACGTACTCGCGCGGGTCGCTCGTGAGCGCGAAGCGCCCATTCTCGTCATGGGTATCGGGCGACGGCGTGCGATCGATCGCCTGCTCGGCGCGGAGACGGTGCTGCGCACGGTGCGGCTCGCCGACTGTCCCGTTTTCGCAGTCGCGCACTCCCGCGCCAGCGCGCCAGCCAGCGCCGCGGTCGGCGTGGACTTCAGCCGCTTGAGCGAATGCGCAGCTCAGTCGGCGGCGTCCCTCGTGGCACCGGGCGCCACGTTGCATCTCGTCCACGTCTGGCAACCCGCTGAAGGCAGCGACGAGGAGTCGACACGTGCAAACGACAACTATCGCCACCATCTGCCCGATCGCTTCCGCCAATTCATACGGGTGCTCGCGTTGCCGTCGACGATGCGGGTGAAGACTGAAGTGCGCGAAGGACAACCTGCCGAGCGACTCGTTGATTTCGCCGAGGCGCATCGCGTGGATCTCATCGCGATCGGACGAAACGGGCAGCGGATTGTGGAGCGACTCCTCGTCGGTGGCGTGGCGGAGCGCGTAGTGAGAAGTGCGACGTGTTCGGTCCTCATCGCGCCGGAGACACCGTCCGCCAGCCTGTCGCTCTCGGACGCGCCCGATGGCGCGGGCGAGGAGATCATCGATCGCCGTGATTGGGGGGCGCATCTCGATGCGCTGGCGCGGCAGAACGCAGGGCGAGTCGTGTCGCTCGAGGTGAATGACCCTGAGCATGGGGTCGTGTCTCGGGAGCGCGGGTTCATCCTCTTCGGCCTTTCATTCGAGCCGCAGGGTAAACTCGTCACCATCGCCCTCGGCGAGAACAATGGTCGACGACAGCACCGAGCGCGGCAGGTTCCGGATGCTCGTCGCATTTCGGTGTCACGCAATGCGCTCGGTGAGCTCGTTGCCCTGCGAATCCGGCACGGCGCCGGTGAGACGCTGCTCACTGTGACACCGCGCACGCCTGTCGCGCCCGAACGGTCGCCGTAGAAGCCTCGCCGCACCGTGCGCCCGGTGCAGCCTATCGGCCGCGCTCGCCTACGGAGCCAACCGTGCATTGCACTGTACCGTACATTGCACTCATGAAGAACGCCAACATTGCCGCCGAGCATGCATCCATGCACCGGGCACTTCCGGTGGATCTCTTCACGGGGTTGCTGGCGATTGCCGCCGATGCCGTCATCGCACTCGATCACGAACAGCGCATCATCTTCTTCAATCAAGGTGCAGAGCGGATTTTCGGATGGGCGGCGGCGGAAGTCGGCGGCAAGTTCATCGAAGTCCTGCTCCCCGAGCGGTACCGCTCCGCACATCGCGGTCACGTGGCGGGCTTCGGCGCGGCGCATGGCCACGCGCGGCTGATGGGCGACCGCCAGCAGATCAGCGGCCTGCGAAAGTCGGGAGAGGAGTTCGCGGCGGAGGCGGCGATCGAGCGCATCGAGGTCGACGGGCGCAACATCTACGCGGCCGTCCTCCGTGACATCAGCGCACGCCAACGCGCCGAGGACGCCTTGCGCCAGGCCGTGCAGGGGCGCGACGACATGATGGGTATCGTATCGCACGACCTGCGAAATCCAGCCAACGCGGTGAAGATGCTGGCACGCAGCATTCTCGAGGGCGATCCCGCGGCCTCCGTCGCCGATGTGATGGATCGCGTGGCGATCATTCGGCAGGCGGCGGACCAGATCGACGCACTCATTCAGGACCTGCTCGACGTCACCCGACTCGAGGCTGGCTACCTCACCGTCCGCCCGACGCCAGCGGATGTCGGTCTCATCGTGACGACCAGCATCGAGAGTCTTGGTCCACTCGCGGAGGCCGGCGGCGTCGCATTGTCGGCGACGCTTCCAGATGCACCGCTGGTCGTCCTGGCGGATCGCGACCGGCTGGGCCAGCTCCTCTCGAACCTCATCGGCAATGCGATCAAGTTCACCCCCGCCGGCGGACGCGTGACGATCGCGGTCATCCCGCGCGACACCGATGTTGAATTCGAGATCACCGATACGGGCGAAGGAATTGCGCCCGATCAGCTGCCACACGTGTTCGATCGCTTTCATCAAGCGAGCGCCTCCCGCCGAGGCTCCCGCCACAGCGCCGGACTCGGCTTGCCCATCTCGCGGGGCATCGTCGAAGCGCACGGGGGCCGCATCTGGCTCGAGAGCGAGTCCGGAACCGGTACGACGGTGCGATTCACCTTGCCGCGGTCCGCTCCGGCCTTCTAGCAAAGAGCGGGAAACTCCGCCGCGCGTTGCGGAGAAGTCCCGACACCTGGGGCTTCCGTGCGCGGCGATTCTCCGCACATGCCCTCTTCCGTCTCCCTCCAGCGCCCCACCATCGCGACCATGATCGCGATCGTCACTCTTTGCGCCGGTGCCGTGGCTGCGGACGCACAGTCGTCCGGCGACCTGCCCTTTGCACCGGGCGAGAAGTTCGAATACGCCGGTCGCGTGCACGTCGGCGTATCGGGGCGCGGCACGCTGCGCGTCGACGGGCCGAGCGAGGTGCGCGGCACCACGGTGTGGACGCTCCATTCCGACATGGAAGGAAAGCTCGGCTTTCTGCGTGCAAGCGATCGCAGTGTCTCATGGCTCGACCCCGTGCACATGTCCGCGCTGCGCTTCACGGCACGCGAGCGACACCTCCTCACCAAGCATGACGACGACGTGAGCATCTTCGCGAGCGAGAAACGCTGGGCGGCCGAAGACGGTACGCAAGGTCCGCTCGTGAGCGAACAGCCGCTCGACGAGCTGTCGTTTCTCTACTTTCTCCGCACGCTTCCCCTCGCCGACGAAGCCGAGCTCACGGTGTCGCGCCACTTCGACGCCGCGCGCAATCCGACGATCGTGCGCGTCGTGGGGCGAGAGGAGATCGAAGTGGATGCCGGCAGATTCCGCGCGGTCATCGTGGAGATGCGCGTGCGCGATGCACGCCGCTACAAGGGCGAAGGCGTGATCCGCATCCATCTCTCCGACGACGCGTGCCGTCTCATCCTGCGCCTCGAGAGCAACATGCCCGACGCCGGCAAGGCGACGCTTGCGCTGACGTCCTATGAAGGCACGCGCCCCGTCTGCGCCGCGAAGCTGAACTGAAGCCCGGGGGATTCTCCTGACGCGAAAGCGCGAGAACTCCCCGAAACGTTCAGGCTTTCTCCCCGCGGAAACGGCTCCAGTGAAGAGCGATTCTCCTTTCAGACGGCGAATACACGCCGACTCGATTCCGAGAAATGACCATGCGCCTCACCGCACTGCACGCCTTCGCCGCCTTCGCCCTCGTCGTCCCAGCGCGCTCCGAGACCGAGCTCCTCGTCGCACAGCCGGAGAGCAGGATCTGGGTCGAAGGCACCTCCACCATGAAGAGCTTCTCCTGCAAGGCGCCCGAGTTCACGATCACCGTGAAGGCGGAAGGCGCCGGCGCCGTTCCCGCCGTTCTCGCTGGACAGAAGGCGGTGAAGACGGTCGAGCTGAGCATCCCGGCCGCGAAGATCGACTGCGCCAACGGCACGATGAACGAGCATATGCGCAAGGCGATCAAGGTCGAGGACAACGCGACCATCAAGTTCACGCTGAGTGGCTACGACGTTGCCGCGAGCGCGAAAGGCGCACAGGGCACCGTGCGCGGCTCACTGCTTCTCGGCGGCGCCGAGCGTCCGGTGAACGTGACGGCCGTGGCGACGGATGCCGGCAACGGCGCACTGCGCGTCATCGGCAACTACGAGCTGGCCCTCAGCGGCTTCGACCTCAAGGCACCAAGCCTGATGTTCGGCAGCATCAAGGTCGCCGACAAGGTCCAGGTGAAGTTCGACCTCGTTCTCAAGAACTGATCGCGCAGTCGCGCTTCCCATACTCATACATGAGGACCACAGTCATGACTCGCAATCGTTTCACTGCTATCGCCGCCGCACTATTGGCCGCCAGCCCACTGCTTGCTTCCGCGCAGACCGCCGTCGCCTCGTCGCATGTCAGCCCCGCGACCACGAGCGACACGACGCTCGTCACGCCCAAGACCGTCACGAAGGCGACGCCGGCGATGACCGCCGAGGACTCGCTCATGCTCGCCGCGAAGGCGAAGGCTATCGCGCTGCTCTACCGCCCCATCGAGCTCCAGCACTACCGCGCCGCTGACCAGCGCGGCGTCAACGTCTTCGAAGCACCCAAGCAGGACAACATTCCCTTCGAGGGCGTCAAGCTCCTCTGGGGCGGCGCGTTCACGCAGCAGTTCCAGGGACTGCAGCACAAGAACACCGCCGCGCCCAAGGTTACCGCCGGCGTCGATGCCAACCAGCTCATCACCATCGGGCACGGCTTCAACAATGCCGTCGCCAACCTGAACCTCGGCGTGCAGCTCGCGCAGGGCATTCGCATCAACGTCACGACGTACGCGTCGGCACGCCATCATCAGGAGACGTGGGTCAAGGACGGCTATGTCCTCATGGACGCGTCGCCCATCGACAACGACTACCTCAACCTGTTGATGCACTTCGTCACGGTGCGCGCCGGCCACTTCGAGGTCAACTACGGCGACCAGCACTTCCGTCGCAGCGACAACGGCAACACGATCTACAACCCATTCGTCGGCAACCTGCTGATGGACGCCTTCACCACCGAGATCGGCGCCGAAGCGTACTTCCGCAATGAGACTGGCGTGCTCGCCATGGCCGGCATCACGGCAGGTGAAGTGCACGGCCAGGTCACGGCGCCGGAGAAGCGCTCGCCCGGCTACATCGGCAAGCTCGGCTTCGATCGCCAGATCGACTCGACCAAGCGCGTCCGCCTCACGGGTTCCATCTATCGCACGGCGCACTCGGCCAGCAACACACTGTACAGCGGCGACCGTGGCGGCTCGCGCTACTACGACGTCCTCGAGAACACGGCGTCCACCGAGACGGCGAATGCATGGTCGGGCAACGTTCGCCCCGGCATGAGCGACAACATCACGGCGATCGTGTTCAACCCATTCGTCAAGATCGGTGGCATCGAATTCTTCGGTAACATCGAGCAGGCCACCGGCAAGGCGTCGACGGAACTCGGCAACCGCACGTGGAGCCAGTACTCCGGCGAGACCGTGTACCGCTTCCTGCCCCGCGAGCAGATGTACGTCGGTGCTCGCTACAACACGGCCAGTGGCGCCCTGGTTGGTGTCGCCAACTCCGTGTCGGTCACGCGTACGCAGCTCGCCGCCGGATGGTTCGTGACGCCTGCGCTGCTCACCAAGATCGAGTGGGTCAACCAGAAGTACAACGACTTCCCGGCGAGCGATATCCGCAACGGCGGCGCCTTCCGCGGCTTCATGGTCGAAGGCGTCGTCGCCTTCTGACCCGCATGTGCTCCAGTGCTCGTGGCGCGCCGCGACCCGCGGCGCGCCAGTGGTCACTCACCGAGAATCGAAATGACGCAGACCATTGAACGCCCCCACGCTGACTCTCCATATCTCGTCGCGCAGCCACAGCCGGTTGACGACACGAGGCGGAATGCCATCGTCCTGATGGCCACCGATGGCACCGAGCGCTCCGACGGCGCGTTGCGTGTCGCTGCCGCCCGGGCACGGGCCACCGGCGCCACGCTCGAGCTGATGACCGTCATCCAGTCCGAGCCGGTCATCGCCACCGAGAACATGTACTTCGGCGAGGTCGAAGGCCTCCGCCGCTGGACGATGCGACGCAAGGAAGTCGAGGAGCAGATTGCGCGCGTCCTTGGCCCCGACGTCATCCTTTCCGTCACGGTGCTCGACGGCAACGCTGCCTTCACCATCTCTCGCGTCGCCATCGAGCGCCGTGCGGCGCTCGCCGTCGTCGGACTGGGAAGACACGACATGGCGCATCGCATCTTCAGCGACGAGACCGCACTGCAGCTAGCGCGCATCGCGCGAGTTCCGGTGCTTGCCGTGCCCGCATCCGCTGCGTTGCCGCCGCAGCATGCCGTCGTCGCCATCGACTTCAGTGACATCGCAACGCGCGCCGCGCAGACGGCCATCGCCGCCGTGGCGGACGATGGCATCGTAGAATTGGTGCACGTGCTGCCCACGTCCCAATCACTCACCCTCGGCGCCGAGCGGTCGTACGAAGACTGGGCCACACAGCAACTCGGCGGGGTCGCCGCGCGGCTGATCGTGCCCGAAGGCGTGACGGTAAAGCTCGCGGTGATGCGCGGCAGTCCGGCAAGCCAGCTGCTCGACTACGCGAAGCGCGTCGGCGCCGACGTCATCTCGACGGGCACGCACGGTCGCGGCTTCGTCGCCCGGGCGATAGTTGGCAGCGTCACCGCGCAGCTCATGCGCGGCGCAACCTGTTCGCTGTTGACGGTGCCGCGCGATCCGCTTCCTGCGCTGGCGCCGTCGGCGCGCGCTCGTTCCGCCGGCGAGTCGTTCGAGTCGCCGATGGCGTGGAGTCGTCTGCTATCGGATTTCAGCAAGCGCAACGCGGGTCGCCGCACGATCCTCGAAGTGGATGACCTCGAGCTGGGGGCGCAGGCCCAGGAGTACAACTGGCCACTGCTCGGCACATCCTACAGCGAACGTGACGGTCGAGTGGATCTCATGCTCGGCGATCGCGCCGCTGGGGGCCGGCATCTGTCGCGCAGCATCGGCAGCGTGACGGCGGTGGATGTCCTCACTGACGGTGCGGGGCATGATGTCGCGCTGCGTGTACAGCACGGCACCGGACAGACGCTGTTGACGTTCGCCGCATGAACAGCATTGGCGTCGTCCTGCTCGGCGTGCCCATCGTTCTCGCGATCGCATTGGTCGGCGGCGAGCTCTCATGGCGACGCGTGGTGCATCGGCTGCTCGGGAGGATGGCTGCCGATGCGCGCTTTGCGGCACCCAGCATCGGTCGCTTTCATACAGAGCAACTGGCGCAGCTGCCGCGTCCCGTGCAACGCTACTTTGCGTTCGCGCTGAGTCCGGCGCAGCCGATAGTGGTCGCCGCACACGCCAAGTCGCAGGGCGAATTTCGTCTGCGTCTCGGCGGCGGCTGGCACGCGTTCACGGCCGTGCAGCACTTCAGCACGTCGCCACGCGCCTTCGTGTGGGACGCGGAAATAAACGTCGCACCGTTGGTGAATGTGAAGGTCGCCGACAGGTATCTCCACGGCGAGGGCGGCATCAATGCGCGCGCCGTCAGCGTCGTACCTGTCGTGAACGAGCATGGCACCCCCGAGCTCGCCGCCGGTGAACTGCTGCGCTATCTCGCCGAGGCCGTGATGATGCCCACCGCGTTGTTGCCGAGCAGTGGTGTCCAGTGGTCGCCGGTAGACGACGACAGCGCACGCGTAACGATGACCGATCAGGGCACCACGGTTTCGGCGGTGTTTCATTTCGGCCCGCGGGGCGAGATCGATCGCGTGTCCGCGCTCCGCTATCGCGGCGTCGGAGAGACAGCGGTGCTCACACCTTGGGTCGGTCGCTTCGGCGATTACAGAAGCGCGCAAGGAATGATGGTGCCGATGTACGCCGAGGTTGCCTGGATCGTGGGCGGCGGCGTGATGTCGTATTTCCGCGGCCGCACGACGAACATCGCGTTCGAGCTCGCCGCATGAAGAACATTGTACTGGGCATGCTGTCGACGCTGTTGTTCTCCGCTCCGCTGACGGCGCAGGTGGCTCGAGCTCCGTTGGCGGCGACTGTACCGCGCTCCGCCGCGTGCACGTATCTGCAGTGTGCGCTGGGCATCGCGCCCGCGTGGAATGGTCTCGACGTCGTCGATGGCGCGACGGGTCGGCGCGTCGCGAGCCTCGGCTTCTTCTGGCCGCATCGCGTCGATGGGTCGTTCGCCGGAAGCGACTCGGCAATTTCGTATGCGACGAAGGCGTTTCGTGTACGACGCACCGCGGCTGCGTTCACGGACGTCGGCGTGCTGTTGCTCGGCTACGCCGGAGTACGACAGGTGAGTGGCGGATTGCACGGCACCGACCGCGTGGTGGGCATCCTGGGCGCAGGAGCGTTCGCCGTCGGAGTGCCGCTGCAATTCTCCGCCGATGGATTGTTGAGCCGCGCAGTGTGGTGGCACAACAGTCGCTTCTGACCGGCGATCGCCGCAGCTACTTGATCCGAACCAGCGTGAACTGCACCGTCGATGGCGCCGACGTCCATTGCACCGTTCCTGATTCTCCTGCCGCGACCGCGAATCGCAGGTAGACGTTCGCACCGCGCACGAGACTGACCGAGCGAGCGCCGGACGCGGCCGAAAGCGTCGTGACCGGAAAGACGCTGGTGTTGTCGAGTACCGCGTACACCGAGCGGAAATTCCAGCTTTGCTGTTGGAACTGTGCATCGACGCCGGTGATGTCGTCTGCCAGCACCGACACGCCCCAGTCTCTCAATTCAGCGATGACGTTCGACCCGAAGACACTCTGGAGATTCGCGATACCCGTCGTCGTCGAATTCACCAGGCTGTACCACGTGGTACCATCGGAGCTCGCGCGATGATCATCCGTGTAGCGGAGAAAGGCCCACGTCGCTCCGCGCGTCGCGAGCGAGTCGTTTTCGGCGTACGGAGAATATGCTGACGGAGCGTTCAGGTATTCCTCATATCTGCCGAAGTTGCTGATCTGAAAGTTGTTGAACGCCGCGACCGTGGCGGTCGACGCGCGTAGTGCAGCGGCGTCGATGTTCTGGCGCGGGCTCAGCCCCGAGATGCGGTAAAACAGTAGCTCCTCGGCGATGTGCGCGAGTCCTTCGTCGAGCCACGTCTCCTCGAAGTCGGTCGCTGCCGTATTCACATACATGCGTCGCGACGCATTGATGAGATGCTGATATTCGTGTGCGACCGTGGCCGTTACTTCGGTGGTGACGTTCGCCTTGGTGAACGATCCTCCGCGCGATGGGTCGGGCACCATCAGGTAGAACATCTCTCCCATGTTGCTGCCGGCGCAGGAATCGTTGCCAACGCTGGCGGTAGCCGGGAAGAGGTCGCGGGAGTAGAAGAACCCGCCCACGTACGAGGTGCTACTCGCAGGTGTCAGGTCATTTACCGCCTTGGTGAAGAACAGCAACACGCGGCCGTTGCCGTCGATGTCCGACGGGTCGCCGAACGCGGCTCGGTCGAGGGGATCCACCACGGTGTCGAACGTATTGCCGACCGCGGCATACTCCGCATCGGTATACCCCCCCGCGGGATTCGCCGTGTCTGCCACGACGATCGCCTTCGTGGTCACCGCGACAACGCGACCGGTGTGATACGAGGGAGAGCCGCAGGCGACGTCGGCGTTCGCGTTCAACCGGAGCAGTTGCCCGACCGTTACGCTCGACGGGATCGCGTCGCGGAGCGCTCCCGTCGCGCTGCGATTCCGCACCCACGTGCGTGCCGAAGGGATCAGCGACGGCAGCGCGGCGCGCTCGCGCAGACGAAGCCCGATCTCGAATGCGCGAGAGGCACGGAATGGTGGCGACAGTGATGCGAGACCCGACGACAGCGATGCCGTCTCATCCGGTATCGGGATGGCCGACGTGGATGCGCTGGGCGCCGTGACTCCTGTGGCGGAAACATTGAACGTCGCGGTGGCGGTCGGTGCGCCATTGAACGCGACGAGCGCGTATTCGGCCGCCGTCGCAATGCCTCCGACGCATACGCTGGAACCGGAAAGGCCCGTGACCACCTGGCCAGGACTCAGTGTTTGGGCTGCTGCACAGGTTGTTGGCACGGAACCGTTCTGCGCAGCGCCCGTCGTGACGGAGGACGTCGATGCGTCCGAGCACGACTCGAGGCCCCAGGCCGCGCAGACGAGAAGGACAGCGATGAGTTTCGAGGGCTGCGACATGAGTTCAGTTGGGCCATGAGCGTGCGACCTGACGATCGGTCGTCATGCATTCAGACACATTGCGACGCCGGGACCCCATGACGCGCGCGCCGAAAACACGAACGGCCACCTCGTCGGTGGCCGCCCGTGTACACGCTTTTCGGCGAATCAGCCGCCCGCGCAATACGTACAGCCCTTTTCCTGCGCACGGTTCACACCCCACACACCCGACGGCAGGATAGCCACGCCGGGAATGAGCCCCGCCTTCCACTCCGCCAACGCAACCTCCTTGCTCACACCCGCGTTACCGGCGAGCATCCCGCTGATCACCGTCAGCGCTACGTTGCATGCGCCGATGATCACGTCGCGCTGTAGAAGACGGTCCACTGCAATGTCGTCCGCGAACAACACGCCCGTCGGCGGTTGGTAGTACGGATTCCTCACTGCGATCGCTTTCGTCGCTGGATCGGTGACCTTGAACGCCTCGCCGACCTTGTACCTCGCCCAGATGTCGTGATTCATGCCGATCGGCATCGCGAAGTGGCGTAGCACGATCACCGCGCCTGCGGTCTGACCCGGCGCCTGCGTCGCGAGGAAGTTGTGCGCGAAGCCGAGTGGGAAGCCCTCGTTCGGACTGTAGGCATCTACCAACTGGCGGTGTTTACCCTTGAGCCCGTCCAGCCACTTCTCCGCGTCGGGACTCGGCTCGTCGACGGTTGCGGCCGCGAGCGAACCAGGGCGCGCGAACATCCCGCCGGCGAGTCCGAGAGCTCCCGCTCCAGCCGCCGCTCTGGCCGCGAGTTGTCCAAGGAAACCGCGTCGTCCACTCGTGGAGCTCTCGATCGTTGTCGGCATACCTTCCTCCCGCCCCTCGCGCCGCGCGCGGGAGCAATGTGTGTGTCTTCGGTGCTACAGCGGCGAGGTCGCCGGCTGCGCCGTGTCGAGCGAGTACACCTCCGCCGCCCACACTCGCACGAACTCGACACCCGCCGAGCGAAACGACATGCGAACGGCTTCGGCATCCGGCGCTTCGAACTCGCAGATCATGCGACGATGGTCCGTCGACATGTACGAACGAAGCCATCGCGCCCCATGGCTCGCGAGGCAATCGTCGAGACGCCGAGCGCCAGACGAATGCTCCTCGTCGCTCAGGGGCTCGGCAAAGGTCTGTTCGACGATCAGGTGCTCGACCCTCGCTCCATTCGCCATCGACGCCCTCCGACGATCGTTGTTCCGGACAGGCGTGAGGTTAGCGGGCCGGCGTTGGGTTGGGCGTTGGAGCCAGCGTTGTATTTGAAAGACGCAGGTCGCTCGCGGATACGGACACCGTCCCTCCCGCCGCCATGGCCACACGCGCGCGAGCACTCGGCAGGTCGCCCTCACGCGCCTCGGCGGCATTGAGATCGGACAGCTGCGCCGCCTCTTCCAGTCGCCCTTCGCGCAGTGCCGCGCGCGCCAGCAGCGCTCGTGCGACGATTGCCTCGCTGCGTCGTCCCACGGTCTCGCTCGCGTCGAGTGCCGTCGTCGCCGCCTTCCCGGCTTCGACATTCCGGCCGTGAGCGAGATGCCACGCAGCAACTGCATTCAACACGTAGCTCTTGGAACCCTTCGCATCGAGTTCGTCGAGAGCGCGCAGCGCGCAGTCGAGCTGTGCACTTGCCGCCACATTGGCTGTGTCGCCGTCACTCGACGTCGAGAGCGCGGCCAACGCATCGATGGCTTCGCCGAAGGGCTTCTCGCTCGCCTCGCCCAGCCGCGCCGCGACGGGTGCCAGATCCGCGCAATACTTCCGCGCCTCGGCAAACCGTCCGCGCTCCAGCTCGATGCAGGCCAGCCGCACCAGGCAGTCCGACAGCGGCCAATGTTGGTCCTGTGCACGCGCTTCGCGCACTACGAGCACGAACTCCGCCACCGCTTCGTCGAGGTTTCCTTCGTGATGCAGCAGGATTCCGCGGCCCCAGGGAAGATCGAGGAAACGCAGGCCGAGAGCTGCCGCCCGGCTGCTCGATTCGTCGAGAAGAGACCGCGCCAGCGTGAGATCACGCTCTATCGACGCCAGGCATCGCCCCGACAGTGCCAGCGATCGCACCGCCGTCTCTTCGTCTGCACCGCGTCCCGCGTCGATCGCGAGCCGGGTGTCGGCTTCCGCGCGCGCCCAGTCGCCGCCGACGAAATGGATGAACGATTCGAGATAGTGAGCGGTGTGCACCTGCGCGTGCAGACCGAGCGACGTGGCCTCTTCGGCGAGGCGATGGAGCGCCACCTGCGTCTCGCTCTCGTTGCCGCGTGCACCGCCGGCGTGGACGCGAATACTCTGCAGCTCCGTCTCGAGGGCAATGCGGCGGCGGTGGGGCACGAGCTCGCGCGTCGACGGATTCGCAAGCGCCTCGAGCCCGCGCGTCGCGAGCGCGCGCGCCTCTTCGAAGGCGAACACGCGCACGCAGTGGTCGGCTGCCCGGGCACACGCACGCGCCGCGAGCTCGGGGTCGCCACCTGCGATTGCCTGAGCCGCCACGTCGCCAGCAAGCGCTCCACGCGGATCGTCGAGCGCGACCAACCGTTGCGCGATGGCGAGATGCATCGCGCGTCGCCGAGCCGGAAAGATTCGCTCGTACGCGGCGCGACGCACGAGGTCGTGCGAGAAATCGTACGCTGTCGCTGCAGCGGCCGGATGAATCACGCCATGGAGCTCCAACTCCTCGAGCGCGACGAACAACTCCGCCGTCGGACAATCGGCGGCGCAGCCGAGCGTCGTCGGAGTGAAGCTCGTGCCCAGCGCGGCCGCCCACATGATGAGCTCGCGCGCGCGGTCGTTCAGCGTGGCGAGATGCTCGTCGATGATCGAGTCGATGGAGCCCGGCACCGCGGTGTCGCCGGCCGCGAGACTGCGCGTCACGGCGAGCGCGTACAGCGGATTCCCCCCACTCGCCGCAGCGACCTGCCCCGCATCGACCTCCGAATTGACTGACGCCGCCAACGTCGCGATGTCGATGTCACTGAGCGGACCGAGTGCCAGCTCGCGGAGTCGTCCCGTCCGTCGCAGCGCCCGCACGGCGGTGAGTGCCGCCGAGTTGGACGCGAGCGTTGCCGTCCTCGCACTGAGGCCGAGGATGATGCGTGTGTCGCTCGGCCCTCGTGCGATGAAGTGCAGCAGCGCCACCGACGAGTCGTCGAACCACTGCAGGTCGTCGAGGATCACGGTGACAGTGGCATCACCTGGCGCACTGGCTGAGATGAGGCGTCGTGCCGTTTCGAACAGGTCGTGGCGATCGCGAACGCCACTCTCCGCTGACGGTATCGCGACGATGTCGGGCAGCGCGTCGACCCATGGTCCATATGGTCGAATCATCTCCGCCTCGAACGCTCGTCCCCGAAGTACGACGCCTCCGGCCATCATCACCATCGCGCCGAGCTCCTCGAGCATGCGCGACTTGCCGATGCCGGGCTCGCCGGTGACGAGCACGACATCGCAGCCGACTGCTGCGCTGCGCCGCTCGACGATGTCGTTGAGCGCTGCGAGCTCCGCGCTGCGTCCAACGAGCGAAGCCGGTGATGCCTTGATACCCGTCGATACGCGGGGTGCGCGCGGCGCCTGGTCGTCCCGAGCCCGCGTGTCGTCCCGAGCGAAGCGAGGGACCTGCTCCTTCTCCGCCTCCAGCTTGATCCGTGCACGCTCGACCACGGCACTCGGCTCCCGCCCCAGCTCCTGCTTCATGATCCGCCGACACGTCTCGTATTCGGTGCGCGCTTCGCGAACGCGACCCTGTGTGCCGAGCAGCTCGATGATCGACGCGTACGCCGCGTCGTCGAACGGGTCGATCGCGACGAGCTCGCGCGCGTAGCCGAGCGCTTCGTCGGGCAAACTGGCGAGGCGGCGTACGAGCGTCGTCAAGACCGACTGCCGGAGCCTGCGCGTGGCGTCTCGTTCGGCGGCCAGCCACGCAGAGTAGGCGTAGCAATCGGGGAGGTCGAGTCCTGCGAGCAGCGCGCCGCGCAGTTGCGGCGCGACATCGCGCAGCACGTCGAGCGGCGAATCGTCCGCGGATGCGCCGACGCGCGCACGAATGTCGTGGACGTCGACGGTCGCGCCCAGTGGCTCGAACTGCACCTGTTCGCGCGTCGCGACGAGCCGTTGGACGTCCTCGTCGTCGAGCATCGCGCGCAGCTTCGTGAGACTCCAGCGGAGCGCAGCGCGCGGATCGTTGGGTCCGTCCCAGAACAAGTCGCACAGCCGCTCGCGTCGCTCAGGCTTCGCCGTGACGGCGAGATATCCGAGCAGTGCGCGCGTCTTGCGCGAGTTCGGCAGATCGACCGTGCGTCCGTCGCGACTGACTTCGAGCTCGTTCAGCAGACGGAGGTGCAGCGATGCGCGGGCCATTCGACTCCCGTGCCCAGTGAGCTATGCGGCTTTTCGCATGGTGCGAAATGTGTCGAGGCAGCGCTGCGCCGTTTCGAGCTCCGAATAGCGGCTGCCCTCCTGCTCCATCAGGTAGAACTCCACGCCGCCTACCGCCTCGGCCGCGGCGAAGATCTCCTTCCATGGTCCAACGCCCTCGCCGAAGAGCACGCGAAAGCCCTTCTGGTCGGCGTCAGCACCGGGCGCCCAGTCCTTGAGGTGTAGGCTGCGAATACGCCCCGGGTGCGTGTTGATCCATGCGACGGGATCGACTCCCGCCTCCAGGCATGTGCCGACGTCGAATTGCAGGACGAATTCCGGTGGTGTATTCGCGGCGAGAACGTCCATCACTCGCTTGCCGCCGTCGAGCTGATTCCACTCGATGCGGTGGTTGTGGAAGCCAGCGAGCAGTCCGTGCGACTTGAACGCTTCCGACGCGTTCGCGAGCTGGCCGCTCACGCGCATCCAGTCCTCGAGGCTCGTCGCATTCGGCGGCGACGCCAGGATGATGTGGCGTGCGCCCAGGATCTGATTGAGCTCGATGGCCTTCGTCATCGTGTCGCCCGGCGTGAGTGCCGGAAAGGAGTTGTGCGTCGAGTAGCAGCGAAGCCCGAGGTCGTCGAGTCGCGAGCGCACTTCCTTCGCATACGGGAACGTCCAGCCGAGATACGGTGCGTAGAACTCGACCACCTCATAGCCCATTTGCGACACTGCGCGCAGCGTATCGGGCAGGTTCTTCGCGAGCTCCCCACGCACTGCGTAGAGCTCGATGCCGATGGGAATCTTGGCTGGCGCGGGCAACGGCGGAACAATCTCGCTCGCGTACGCTGGCGACACGAGCGCACCGCCGAGCAATTCGCCACTCGCCAGCACGGCGGCGCCCGCGCCGGAGACTGCGAGAAACCTGCGACGCGAAAGAGCTTCTTCTCTCATGTCGAATCCCCCTTGATCGGCCGAAGTCGCGGCAGCAGCCGAGGAACGTGTCTGCAGTACTCGTCGTATGACGCACCGAACCGCTGTCGCAACTGTGGTTCTTCGAGCAGCGGGATGTAAATGGCGTTGATCACCAGAAATGTCAGGGCCCAGGTCACGTGCGGCCGAGACAGCAGCATCAGCGCTTCACCCAACAGCACGAACACGACGCCCGAAATCATCGGATTGCGAACGTAACGATACGGGCCGCTGATGACGAGCCTGCGTGGGGGATCCCATGGAGCGAGCGTGCCCTTGCCGTCTCCTGCGAACCGCCGCAACGATGTCACGAAGAGGGTCAGCCCGACGGCCAGCAAGCACAGCCCAGCGAATTGCACGACGATCAAACCGCTGTCGCTCGGCGCAAAGCTCACATTGCTCCGCCGCGCCAACCAAACCGGAACGACCACTGCCATGACGAACGGCAGCATCGCAATCGCAAGCAGGTGACGAATCAGC
>JAQBPV010000411.1 GCA_028287345.1 Gemmatimonadota bacterium | reverse complement strand
GGGGCACGATGTTCCTCGACGTCGATCTGGACGGACGACAGGACATCCTCGTCGCGAACGGGCACCTCTGGGACATCATGGATGCCGACACCCAGGAGGGACTGCAGAATCGCCTCACCGACGTACCTTGGCGAAAGCTGCGCTGGCAGTTTCCTCCGTTGCCGCTCAAGAACGTGGCGTTCCGAAACCGCGGCGATCTCACGTTCGAAGACGTGAGCGACAAGTGGCGCTTCGGCACGGAGGCCGACGTCTCGCACGCGATGGCCGCCGCGGACCTCGATGGGGACGGCGACCTCGACGTCGTCGTCAACCGCCTGCGCTCCCCGGCGCTGATTCTCCGCAACGACGCCTCGGCGCCGCGCGTGGCCGTGCGCCTCATCGGCACCGCGCCGAACACGCGCGCCGTCGGCGCGAGGATCAGGCTGCTCGGCGGCGCCGTCCCGCTTCAGCAGCGAGAGGTGGCCGTGGGAGGACTCTACATGTCGCACAGCGACTACGAGGCGTCCTTCGCGATGGGGACGTCCGACAGCGCGATGCTGGTGATCGACTGGCGCGACGGACGGCGGACGACGATCCCGCACGTGCGCCCGAACCGCGCCTACGAAGTGACGGAGACTACCGCGGCGGCAGCAGTGCTTCCCGATTCACATGCGGTGAGGAACAAGGCATCCCTCTTCGAAGATGCGACGTCCGCGCTCGGCGGCCAGGTGCACACGGAGGACACCTTCGACGACTGGGATCGCCAGTTTCTCCTTCCAAACGCACTCTCGCAGCTCGGTCCGGGAATCACCTGGTTCGATCTCGATCGCGACGGTTCGGAAGATCTCGTGATCGGCGCGGGGAAAGGGGGGCAGCTCTCCGTCTTCAGGAACAAAGGCGGCAAGCTCACCGCGGATCCGGCGCGTGGCCCGGTGGCCGCGTTCGATCTCACCACGATCCTCGGTCTCGCCGAGAACGGGCGCACGACTCTGCTCGAGGGTGTGTCCACGTGGCAGGCGCGCTCCGAGAAAGAGATGACCGATCAGCCGGCCGCGGTGAGCATCAGCACCGCGCGCGGCGCCGTCGGCGCCAGAACCGAGATGCTCGTCGGGTCGCACGAGGCGGCGACAGGCCCCATGGCGCTCGGTGACTACGATGGAGATGGAAAGCTCGATCTCTTCGTCGGAGGCCGAGCGATCCCCATGCGCTATCCGGTGGCGCCGTCGTCGGGACTGTTCAAGAACGTGGGAGGGGGAAAGTTCGCCCTCGATACGGCGAACTCGAAGTTGCTGCGAAACGTCGGCATGGTGTCCGCCGCGCTCTTTGCGGACGTCAACGGCGATGGCCATCCGGATCTGCTGCTCGCTCGCGAATGGGGCTCCATACTCGTGCTGCTCAACGATGGACACGGTCGCTACTCCATCGCGCCGGATTCGTGGGGACTCGGCAAGTGGACGAGCCGCTGGAATGGTCTCGCTGTCGGAGATTTGGATGGCGATGGGCGGCTCGACATCATCGCGACGAGCTGGGGAAGAAACACCTCGCTTCAGGCGGATAGCGCGCGTCCGTTGATTCTCGCACACGGCCCCATCGGAGCGGCCGGGGAAGAGGAGATGCTGCTCGCACGCGAAGATCCTCGATTGCACGCCGTCGCGCCGCTCGGCAGCTACGCGCGCGTTCGAACGGCAATTCCCGAGTTGGTCGGCAGAGTGAGCAGCTTCTCCGCCTATGCCGACGCGACGCTCGACCAGGTGCTCGGGCCCATGGCAAGCCGAGTGGAGAAGCTGAGCGCCGCGACCCTCGACAACATGGTCTTCATCAACCGCGGAGATCACTTCGTGGCCGCGAGCCTTCCAGCGGAGGCGCAGCTCGCTCCCGCCTTCTACGCCGGCGTGGCGGACTTCGACGGCGATGGCCGAGAAGACGTCTTCCTGAGCCAGAACTTCTCGCCGACGTCCATCGGCACGCCGCGCTACGATGGAGGGCGAAGCCTGCTTCTGCTCGGCGACGGCAAGGGCGGGCTCGCGCCGATATCCGGCGCGGCGTCCGGGCTCGTGGTCTACGGCGACCAGCGCGGCGCCGCCTATGCCGACTACGACGGAGACGGCCGCCTCGACCTCGCCGTCTCGCAGAATGGCGCGGCGACGCGTCTCTTCCACAACCGCGGCGCGAAGCCCGGGCTTCGGGTGCGCCTTGCGGGGGGCGTCATGAATCCGGACGCGGTCGGCTCGCAGATCAGGATCGTGTACGCGGACCACATGGGGCCGGTTCGCGAGATCCAATCGGGGTCGGGATACTGGTCGCAGAACGGCGCCGTGCAGGTCTTCGGGCTCTCTGGATCGCCCACTGCGGTCTGGGTCCGCTGGCCGGGAGGCGCCGAGCGAAGATACCCCGTAGGGGCCGGTAGCCGAGAGGTGCTCCTCACCTCGCCGTGAGATGGCGACGACTGGCGAATGCGTGGTGAAGCGAGGAGATTCTCATTACTGCGGGTGCTGGTGCACGAGGTCGGCGATGATCGCGCTGCCCGAGAGAACGTCGGGTGTCGAAATTGGCCCTCGAATTGCCTCTTTGGCAGGCGACACCAACTAGGTGCAATGCAGCAGACGCGGGAGAGTACCGGTGCCAACAGACGATGCAGGACTGCCGCCCGTGCTCGTGGTCGACGACAATCACGACAACGCGGAGATCATCCGGACGTATCTGGAGATGCGCGGCTACCCGATCTCCGTCGCCCACAATGGCGACGAAGCGCTGGCGCTGTTCGAATCCGTCCGTCCCGCGCTCGTGCTGCTCGACGTCATGATGCCGGGAAGGGATGGATGGGAAGTCTGTCGCCTCATGAAGCAGCACCCCACGCTGGGGAAATCGGTGCGGGTGATCATGGTAACCGCGCTCGACGGCTGGGAAGACAAACG
>JAQBPV010000407.1 GCA_028287345.1 Gemmatimonadota bacterium | reverse complement strand
CCAGATCAGCTTTCGTCATGAGAAGTGCCTCAGAGCGGGCAGCGGAGGGGGGTGCAAGCTGATCGAACTTATCCGCGTTAACTCTTGTGTGTCAAGAGCTTAAAGCATTTCAAGGGCGCGACTTGCGTACGGTTTCCATGAACTGTTCAAAGAGCGGTCGCGCGTCGTGCGGCCCCGGAGCGGCCTCAGGGTGATACTGAACCGCGAAGATTGGCAGCTCGCGATGCCGAAGCCCTTCTACGGTGCCGTCATTGAGGTTCACGTGCGTGACCTCGAGCGCGGGAGCTCCGGGAATCGACTCGGCCGAGCCCTTGACGGAGAAACCGTGGTTTTGCGACGTGATGAGGATCCGACCCGTCTCGATCTCTCGCACCGGATGATTTCCGCCGCGATGACCGTACGGCATCTTCTCCGTTTCGGCGCCGAAGGTGAGACCCAAAAGCTGATGCCCCAAGCAGATGCCGAAGATCGGCACCTCGCGGTCGGCCAGCGTGCGCACGGTATCCGGCGCGTAGGTGATCGCGTCGGGATCGCCCGGCCCGTTCGACAGGAACACTCCGTCCGGCGACATCCCCATGACTTCGTCGGCCGATGTCTGCGCAGGAACCACCGTCACGCGACAGCTGGCGTCGTCGAAGAGCCGCAGAATGTTGCGCTTGATGCCGTAGTCGTAGGCCACGATGTGATGTGGCGACTGCGGATTGCCCCATTGATAGGGCGCTCCAGTCGTCACGCGTGAGGCCAGGTCGAGCCCTTCCATCGACGGACAGGCGTCGAGCGCGGCAAGAACCTCAGCTGAGGGCTCCGTGCCGGCGGCGATGACGCCGCGCATGACGCCCACAGTTCTCAGGTGCCGAGTGAGACGCCGGGTGTCAATGCCTTCCAGCACTGGGATTTGTGCCGCATCCAGATAGCTCGGCAAATCGCCGTCGGCGCGCCAGTTCGAATACGTCCGCGCCATTTCGCGCACCACGACCCCCGCCACCTGTGCCGAACCGGACTCGGGATCGGACGGATTCACGCCGTAGTTGCCGATCATTGGCGCGGTCATCACGACGATCTGGCCACGATACGAGGGGTCGGTGAAGACCTCCTGGTAGCCACTCATGTTCGTGGTGAAGACGACTTCCGCGACAGTGGTTGTCAGGACGCCGTGCAGCACACCACGAAACAGGGCTCCGTCCTCGAGGAGGAGGAACCCTGGCGTCGAAGCTCGATCCGTCACAGTGACTATGGCTTCGGAGCGGGAGCGGCCGGAGCAGTTCCGGCTGGGGGCGTGGTTGTCGGCGCGGCTGGTGTGAGGTTCACGCCGGCCGCTGCGTTCGGCGCTGCCTGGCCAGTCGCCGGTGCGCTGGCGGGCGCCGGAGGCTGCGTGAAGGCCTGGTCCAGCACGGACTTGGGTGCGCGCTGACGCGTGGAGGCCAGCGAAAGAACGTATGACAGGAAGAGAAAGATCGCCCCGCCCCACCAGCCAAGCCGGGTCAGCAGGTTGCCCGCCTGCCGGGTGCCGAGCAGCGAGTCAGCCGAGCTGCTCACGCCGCCGAAGCTGGCAGCGAGGCCGCCGCCTTTCCCACTCTGCATGAGAATGGCCGCGATCAGCACGAGGCTGTCGATGATGAGCAGGATGAGGAGAAACGTGAACATTCCGGCGGGCCGAGTTGAAAGTCGCGACTAGGAGGGTAACCGCCAAATATCGCTGGACTTACGCGTTCCAGTCAAGCGCCGCAGATCGTCGCCCAGCTCGCGGGATCGAGACATGCCCCGCCCACCAGCACTCCGTCGACCTCGTCGGCCGCGAGTAACGCTTTGACGTTGGTTGCCGTGACGCTGCCCCCGTAGAGAATCGGGATGTCACGCGCCCCATCGCCGACCAACTCCACGAGCGCCGCCCGAATGACGCGATGCACGGTTGACGCATCGTCGGGAGTCGCCGTCCGGCCCGTGCCAATGGCCCAGACCGGCTCATAGGCGACGATCACACCGCGCACCGCCTCGTGATCGAGCATCGACAAACCCGTGCGAAGTTGATGGAGCACCACCTGCTCTGTGTCGCCGTGTTCGCGCTGCTCGATCGTCTCGCCGACGCAGAGCACCGGCACCATCCCGTGCTCCACCACCTTCGCACACTTCTTCGCCGACTCCACGTCCGTCTCGCCGAAGACATGACGCCGCTCGGAGTGACCGACGAGCACGAAATGAGCGCCCGCGTCCGCGGCAATGAGTGCCGAGTTTTCGCCTGTGAAGGCGCCTTTCTCCTCGGTGTGTACGTTCTGCACGCCGACGCGAATGTCCGGACGCTCCTTCAGTCGCGACCGCACGGTGGCCAACGTGAGAGCCGGCGGGAACATGATCACGGTGCGATCGGTCCTCGCAGCATGCGCGGCGAGAAATGCGTCGAGATATGCATTCACCGCCGTGGGTCCCTGGTTCATCTTCCAGTTGCCGGCGAGCACCGGCTTCAGATGCGCCATCGGGCTACTTCTCGTCGAGGATGGCAACGCCGGGCAGCGTCTTGCCTTCGAGGAATTCGAGCGACGCTCCACCGCCCGTCGAGACGTGGCTCATCTTCGAGGCGAGTCCCGCCTGCTCTACCGCGGCAGCAGAATCGCCACCGCCGACGATGGTCGTCGCGCCCTTGGACGTCGCTTCCGCCATGGCATCAGCGATCGCCCGTGTTCCCTTGTCGAATGGTGGCGTCTCGAACACCCCCATCGGTCCGTTCCACAGCACGGTCTTCGCGCTGAGGATCGCGCGCGAATACGACTCCGCGGTGCGCGGCCCGATGTCGAGCATCGCCATGTCGGCGGGAATATTCTCGCGACCGACGGTCTTCGCCTTGCCTCCCGCTTCGATCGACGGTGCGACGACAGCATCGTGTGGCAGGATCAATATCGTGCCCGCCTTCTCGATCAACTCCTCGGCCATCTCGACACGTTCTGGCTCGACGAGCGACTTGCCTGTCTCCAATCCCATCGCCTTGTAGAACGTGCATGCCATCGCCCCGCCCACGAGCAGCGCGTCGACCTTGGGCAGCAACGCCTCGATGACGTCGATCTTGCCCGAGATCTTCGACCCGCCGAGGATGGCGACGAAGGGTTTCTTCGGAGTTTCGAGTGCGCCATGCAGGTACGCGAGCTCCTTCTCCATCAGCAGGCCAGCTACCGCGGGCTTGAGATGTCGCGCTACGCCTTCCGTCGATGCGTGTGCCCGATGCGCCGATCCGAACGCGTCGTTCACGTAGAAGTCGCCCAATTCTGCGAGCGCGCGCGCGAGCCGTTCGTCATTCGTCTCCTCGCCGCCAAGGAAGCGCGTGTTCTCGAGGAGGAGCACTTCTCCGTCCTTGAGTTGGTTCGTCGCCTTCATCGCGTCGTCGGTGTCCGTCGATTCGACGAAGAGCACCTTGCGCGACGGCATCAACTGGGACAGCCGGCGCGATACCGGCTCGAGTGAGTACTTCTGCTCCGGCTTGCCCTTGGGACGCCCGAGATGCGAAAGCAGCACCACGCGCGCACCACGCTCGAGCAGATAGTCGAGCGTGGGCAGCGCGGCGCGAATGCGCGTGTCGTCCGTGACGTGACGATGCTCGTCGAGCGGAACGTTGAAATCCACGCGCACGAGTGCCCGCTTTCCGCTGATCTTCTCAGCGGGAAGATCCCTGATCGTCAGCTTGGCCATCGATCAGAGCTTCGCGCCGACGTACTGCAGCAGGTCCACGCAGCGCGAGGCATAGCCCCACTCATTGTCGTACCAGCCGGACACCTTGAGCAGCAGGCCGTCGACGACGTTCGTGCACTTCGAGTCGAAGATGCACGAGTGCGGATTGCCTATGTAGTCGACGGACACGAGCTCTTCCTCGGTGTACTTGAGGATGCCCTTCAGCTCACCGTCGGCCGCCTTCCTGAACGCGGCGTTGATCTGCTCCACCGTCACGGCCTTGTCGACGACGACCGCCAGGTCCGTCATCGAGACATCGGGCGTGGGGACGCGAATCGCGATGCCGTCGATCTTGCCCTTGAGCTCCGGGATCACGAGTGACGTCGCCTTCGCGGCGCCCGTCGTCGTCGGAATCATCGACACCGCAGCCGCGCGCGCGCGACGGATGTCCTTGTGCGGCAGGTCGAGGATGTTCTGGTCGTTGGTGTAGCTGTGAATCGTCACCATCGAGCCGCGCACGAAGCCGAAGTTGTCGCGGATGACCTTCACCATCGGCACAAGACAGTTCGTCGTGCACGAGGCGTTGGAGATGATGTGATGGTTGGCCGCGTCGTACTTCGTGTGGTTGACGCCCATCACGATGGTGATGTCCTCACCCTTGGCCGGTGCGGAGATGATCACCTTCTTCGCTCCGCCATCGATGTGTGCCTTCGCCTTCGGTCCATCGGTGAAGCGGCCGGTGGACTCGAGCACGATGTCCACACCAAGATCCTTCCACGGCAGCTTCCCCGGATCCTTCTCGGCCAGGACCTTGATCTCGTCACCGTCGATGGTGATCGAGTCGCTGCCCGCGGTGACGGTGCCCTGATACTCGCGGTGCACGGAGTCGTACTTGAAGAGATGTGCGAGCGTCTTGGTGTCCGTGAGGTCGTTGACCGCGACGAAGTCGAGGTCCTTGATGCCCGCCTGCTTCGCAGCGCGTACGACCTGTCGGCCGATGCGGCCAAATCCATTGATTCCGACGCGAATTGCCATCTCTGTTTCTCCCGAGGTTTACCACCGGTCGCCAAGGGCAGGCGCCCGGCCAAAGGTCACAAAACTGAGAATGCGTGCACCACCGTCATGTAGCGCGGCGGCACACGCGTTGAGGGTCGCCGCGGTGGTCACCACGTCGTCCACCAGGACGAGATGCAGACCACGAAGCGAAGCGCGATCCGCAGACGCACGGAACGCGCCCGAAACGTTGCGGCGACGCTCCCCCGGTGTCAACCGCGTCTGTGTTGCGGTTGCACGA
Organism: Gemmatimonadota bacterium; assembly: GCA_028287345.1. GTDB lineage: Bacteria > Gemmatimonadota > Gemmatimonadetes > Gemmatimonadales > Gemmatimonadaceae > AG11. The sequence goes on along the minus strand of JAQBPV010000407.1, from coordinate 1,184 downwards.
CCGCGCGCGAGCAGATCGGTGCGCAGGGGCACGCCCCAGAAATGCGACAGCACGCGAGCGAGTTCCTCGCTCTGGTTGTACCCGCGCTCCCGTTGCCGAGACTTGGCGAGTGGCACCGGTACGAGCGCCGCACGCTCGCGCTCGACATCTGCCGGGAAGCGAAGTGCGGCCATGCGGCGCGCCATGGCGGGCGCCACCGCCGGCCATCCCTGATACTTGAGTGCATGTACGACATGCGCGGCAACTCCACCGGGCATTGCATAGGCGGATCGCGCGGCGCGCACGTATGGCGGCAGCAGCGTGCACCACGCGCACGCAACGGCTCGCCGCAGTGGATCGTAGGGATGCCCGCATCGGTCGCAGCGGGGACGAGGCAGTTCCTGCGCGCGCAGCCAGCATGCGCCGCAGACGAGCTCCGGTTCGTGTGCCGAGCGTGATGCCCCACAGATGCAGCAGGCGGGTGGTAGCAACAGGTCGAGGAGCGCTTGCCCGGAGGAGCGCAGGAAAGAAAAAGCAGGCTTTACGAAATCGCCTTCCACATCGCCGTCCGGTCAGCCTCGACGCCAAACCACATGCGAAAAGCGATGGCCCCCTGCTCGATGAGCATGCCGAGTCCGTCGGCGGCGCGATGGCCTGCTGCGCGTGAGGCGGAGATCCACGGCGTTTCCGTTCCCTGATACGCGAGATCGAACACGGCGCATCCCTCCGGCAACATGCTCACCGGAACTGGCATGTCTCCACCCTTCAGGCCAATGGGAGTCGCATTCACGACGAGATCGGCGCCCGCGAGCGCCTCTTCTACCGACGCCACCGCCTGCGCGACGCCACCCACTCGCTCGACGACCTGCCTCGCTCGATCCACGCTCCGATTGTACACGCGGACCTCGCCAAATCCGCACCGTTCCGCCGCGCAGAGTACCGCGGCAGCGCTGCCTCCCGCACCGAGAAGCGCCATGCGCATCGGCGCGATGTCCACGAGCAACGCACGCATCGTCGCCTCGGCGCCGCCGACATCGCTGTTGTCGCCTACCAGCTCCCCATTCTCGTGCCAGTACACGTTCACTGCACCCACTCTTTCCGCCAATGGCGACCGCCGAGTGCAGCGAGCGGCCACGAGTTCCTTGAGGGGGATGGTGACGTTGCCCGCCGCACGCTCCCCCTTCAGCACAGCCAGTGTCTCCTCG
>JAQBPV010000388.1 GCA_028287345.1 Gemmatimonadota bacterium | reverse complement strand
AGTGGGGAAGAAGCGCGTGTGGCTAGCGAGATGCGAGAACGTCGATCTTGAGCGCTCCCATGAGACGGAGGAGCTCGGCCTGCTTGCCCAACCCGCCGATGGTGAAACGCAGATGCGATGCATCAGCGGGGAACTGGCCAAACGTCGGGTCCACGGCGACCCAACGTTCCAGCCAGATCTCGGGCCAGGCGTGGTAGTAGAACTTGCCGTCGAGAAACGCGAGACCCGCCGCGATGCGTGCCGGAATTCCCGCGGCGCGTGCGAGCGCGACGAAGAGCTGTGCATGCTCATTGCAGTCGCCGCTGCGCTTCCGAAGCGCGACGAGCGCGCTCGGCACACCAACGGTGATCTTCTTCTCGAGTGAATCGTACAGCCACTTGTTGATTCGTTCGGCGACGACCCGTGGATCCTTGTCGGTGCCGCGCAGACGCGTCGCGAGTGCGACGATCTCCGGGCTCTCCACCTCGAGCAGTGGCTCTGCGTCGAGAAAGACGCTCATCACCGTGGCCTTTGCACCGTTCGGAAGAGCGTAGGTGGCCTTGAGTGCCGCCGGCGCTTCGCGGGTGATCGTCAGCGTGTCGCCGCGCAGCTTCTGCCGATAGCCCTTCACGTCGAAGCCCTCGAGGTCCACGCCGGTGAGGCGTAACTTCAACTCCGAGAGATTCTCGCCGACCTTCTTGTTCGCGCTGATCGCGGTGGTCTCATAGATGTCGCGATCGGCGGTGACCGAGTTCCCACGCTTTCCAGCATCGGCCTTCCAGTTCTCGAACGCCACTTCATATGGCCGACGCTCGAGTGTGAGTCCGAGCAATTGATGCGCGAGCACCACCCGTCCCTGTTCGTCGACCCAACCAGCGAAGCCGCTGCCCGTCGTCGTGCCATTCGAACCCGAGTCCGACGCGAGCTTCCACGCCCGAATGGTGTCGGGCAGCGCGCCAACCCATCGCGACGTTCCAGGATCGAACACGCTGCTGTCATTGAGCACGAACACGCTCTCCGCACGCACGGCGATGCGCACGTCCTTCGGCGTCATCGACGCCGGATCGAACATCGGCAGCGTGTACGTCTTCCCGACCTTCGGCCGTTCGCCGAGCGCGATCGCGAGCGGGACGAGCGTGGGAAGCAGAATCGGTCCGTTGAGCTTCACACGCTGAGTATCGGTCGCCTGGCCGGCAATCCCGCGCACGGTGAGCAGCAGCAGCGTATCGCCGATGACCTTACCGGTCGCCTTGATGGGCGTGATGTCGGCGTCGATGTCGAGCGTGAAGCTGGCCACGCGCAGCGCGCGCGTGAGACGCACGGTCGTTCGCGCACTCGCGCGATGCAGCTTGCCCGCGATCGGCAGATCGGCCACGAGATAGTCGAGCACCGTGATGCCGCCCTGCGCTGTATCAACCGTCGTGGACGCGAATCCGATCTGCTCACCGCGCTGGAGCACCGCGAAATACGTCGCGCCTGGCGTCACGCGGAGTCCAGCTTCCGCGAGCTGCTCCGTATGTGGACGGAACAGCTCGCGCTGCGTCAGCAGGCCCAGTCCAACGAGCCATAGCGCGAGGACTCCCGCAGCGAGCAGGGTGCGTTTGCCGAGCTGACGGCTCAAGCGGTCACCGCCGCGGCGTCTCCCGCGCACGGCGATACGCCGCGGCGGCCTCCACCGGACGTCCCATGCGGTCGAGCACGATGCCGATGCCCTTCAATGCCCGCATGCTGCTTGGCTGCAGCGCCGAAGCCGACTCGTACGACGCCAGCGCCAGTGGCAGCTCGTCGATGTGGTTGTAGGCTTCGCCGAGATAATAGTGTGCGTCGCCGTGCGAGGGATCGGAGGCGACGGCGGCAAGCAACGGCTCGATCGCCTCGCGCCACCGCGCGCGCTTGGAGAATAGAATGCCAAGCTGCACCTGCACGTCGGGGCTGCGCGGATTGATGCGCGCCGCCTTGCGAAGGTCGAGCTCGGCCTGATCATAGCGTGCGCGAGACGCGAGCAATGTCGCTCGTGCGCAGAGGACTGATACGTCGTCCGGTGCGCCCTCGAGCGCCTTGCTCAACTCACTCAGCGCGCCCTCGACGTCGCCCTTCTTCTCGAGCAGCCCCGCGAGCACGGCGCGCGCACGTGCGTTGGCCGGCTCGCGCGCGATGAGCGCACGCACCGTGACCTGCGCTGCGCTCATCTCTCCGCGCGTCGCGAGCTCCTTCACCTGCTCCAGCAGATCCGGCTCACGCTCGGCAACGCGCTCGTCGGCCTGCGCAAGCGGACGCTCCTGCTCGTTCAGCTCGAGGCTTGCCTGGACTCCGGCGTCGGACGGGACGCCTTCGATTGGATTCTCGGAATTTGGATGCGTCATGCTGCGTTCATCTCCGGCGTATGCGGATCACGCGAGAGCGAGAGTCGTCTCGCCGTTGATCCACTCCAGGTACTTTGCGTTCCCTCCCGTCACCGGCAGCGCAAGCAGTTCCGGCACCTTGTACGGATGCAGCTCGTTGAACGCCACCTGAAGTGTATCGAGCCGAGCCGAGCGCGTCTTGAGCAGGACCACGACTTCCTGTTCGTCGGCGATCTTGCCCTGCCAACGGTACAGCGAGCGTCCAGACGGGAGAACCGTGCCGCAGGCGATCAGGCGGCGCTCGAGGAGCTCGCGAACGAGCTTCACGGCCTCATCCGCAGAGGAAAGCGTCGTCATCACCACGATGGCGTCAGTGTGCGGCATGATCTCGGGAAGGCGCGTGGAAGGACGTGCTGACGTCGGCGTTGGCCTGGAATGGAACGTCGCGGGGTAATCTAATGCGGGTAGGCACCGTGACCTCAGTCCGATGTCGCGCGACTTGTCTGCCCACGGTCCTGGAGCGAGCTTTCCCTGGTTATGGCAGAAGACGCACTCATCGTCCGCGGCGCACGCGAGCACAACCTGCGCAACGTGGACGTCACCATCCCCCGCGACCGGCTCACGGTCATCACGGGGCTGTCAGGCTCGGGGAAGTCCTCGCTGGCCTTCGACACTATTTATGCGGAAGGTCAGCGGCGCTACGTCGAGTCGCTGTCCGCGTACGCGCGCCAGTTCCTCGGGCTCATGGAAAAGCCCGATGTCGACGCCATCGAAGGACTGTCGCCGGCGATTTCCATTGAACAGAAGAGCGCCGGACACAATCCGCGCTCGACTGTCGGCACCGTCACGGAGATCTATGATTATCTCCGGCTCCTCTATGCACGAGCAGGCACGCCGCATTGTCCCAACTGCGGGCGCCCTGTGCAGCGGCAGAGCCCGGCTCAGATCTCCGAAGCCGTGCTGGCATGGCCGGACGGCACGAAAATCGAAGTGCGCGCGCCGCTCATTCAAGGTCGCAAGGGCGAGTTCCGCGAGCTGTTCGAGTCCGTGCGCAAGCAGGGCTTCATTCGCGCGTACGTCGACGGCGCGCTCATCGAAGTCGCCGATCCGCC